>DATAQE010000070.1:0-33100 GCA_036264835.1 Candidatus Elarobacter sp. | reverse complement strand
GGTTCTTCGGCATCGCGGCGAGGCGGTTCGCGGCGAGGACGTTCTGCGCGTCGAGGAACGGGCGCACGTGCGCGATCGGCTGCACCTCGCTCACGCCGGTCGCGTGGATCTCGAGCGTCGTGCGCTCGATCGGCGTGAGCGCGAGCAGCGCGGGCTGCGGCTCGTCCTCGATCTCCATCGCGCGCCCGAGCTCGCCGCGCGCCTCGCGCTCGTCGAGCCCGCGCAGCGCCCACACCGCCTCGCGCGGCGTCGCGTACCACGGTGAGAACGCGCCCGCGAGCGCGAGGTTCTCCAGCGCCTCGCGCTCGAGCCCGGTGCGGCGCGCGAACTCGACCAGATCCTCGAACTCGTGCGGTGCCGACCCGTCTTCTCCGTACGAGAGCGTACGCTCGAGGCGCGCGCGCTGCACCGCGCCCATCCCGCGCGCGAGATGGAAGCCGAGCCGCAGCGCGCCGTCCGCGTCGACGAAGCTCCACCACTCGCTCTCGTTCACGGTGACCGGCTTGACGACGACGCCGTGACGGCGCGCGTCGTTGACGAGCACCTCCGTCGAGTAGAACCCCATCGGCTGCACGTTGAGGATCGCCGCGCAGAAAATGGCCGGTTCGTGGCACTTGAGATACGCCGACGCGTACGCCAGCAGCGCGAACGAGGCCGCGTGCGACTCCGGGAAACCGTAGTCGGCGAAGCCTTCCAGCATGTGGTAGAGCTTGTCGGCGTCCTCGCGCGGGATCCCGTTATGCACCATTCCGTCCACAAGCCGTGGATAAAGTTCGATCATCCGCTCGCGCGAGCGCTTGTGGCCCATCGCGCGCCTCAAGCGATCGGCCTCGCCGGCCGAAAATCCGGCCGCTTCCATCGCCATGCGCATCCCTTGCTCTTGGAAGAGCGGGACGCCGAGCGTCCGTGCCAGGATCGGCTCGAGCTTCGGGTGCGGGTAGGTGACCGGTTCTTGCCCGTTGCGGCGGCGCAGGAACGGGTGGATCATCTCGCCTTGGATCGGCCCCGGGCGGATGATCGCGACCTGCATGACGATGTCGTAGAAGCACGCCGGGCGCAGCCGCGGGAGCATCGACATCTGCGCGCGCGACTCGACCTGGAAGACGCCGATCGAGTCGGCGCGCTGCAGCATCTCGTACGTCGGCCGGTCGTCGGGCGGGATGTCGTTCAGCGACAAAGGTCGGCGCTCGGGATGGCGCCGCTTGTAGAGCGAGAACGCGTCGCGCAGCAGCGAGAGCATCCCGAGGCCGAGGAGGTCGATCTTGATGAGACCTAAGTCGGAGAGATCGTCCTTGTCCCACTGCACGATCGTGCGGTCGCGCATCGTCGCCCACTCGACCGGCGCGACCTCGATCAGCGGCGAGCGGGTGATCACCATCCCGCCGCTGTGGATCCCCATGTGGCGCGGGAAGCCGTCGATGCGCCGGCAGATCCGCATCAGCAGCGCGCCGGTCTCGCCGCCGACCGGGCCGCGAAGATGCGCGTCGGGATCGGCTTCGAGGACGCCGGCGGGCGGCGCGCCGACCGCGCCGGCGAGCGACTCGCGCGCGTCGTACTCGCGCACGATCGCGTCGACCTGGCCGAGCGTGAGCCCGAGCGCTTTGCCGACGTCGCGGATCGCCGAGCGCGTGCGGTAGGTGATCACCTCCGCCGCCATCGCGGCGTGCTGCCGGCCGTAGCGCTCGTAGACGTACTGGATCACCGCCTCGCGGTCTTGGTGCGCGAAGTCGATGTCGATGTCGGGGATCTCGCCGCGCTCTTCGCTCAGGAAGCGCTCGAACAGCAGGCCGGCTTTGACCGGGTCGACCGCGGTGATCCCGAGCGCATAGCAGACGGCGGAGTTCGCCGCCGAGCCGCGCCCTTGCGCCAGAACGCCGAGCCGCTTCGCCGCGTTCCCGATGTCCCACACGACCAGGAAGTAGCCGGCGAGGTCCATCCGCGCGATGATCCCCAGCTCGTACTCGAGCTGGCGCTCGACCTTCGGATCGAGCGGCTGCGGATAGCGCTCCTTCGCGCCTTCGTACACCAGCGTACGGAGGAACGCGTGCGCCGACGTCTCGCCTTCGGGGATGTCGTAGAGCGGGAACTCGCCGTGCAGCTTGTCGAGCCGGAACGTGCACTGCTCGGTGATCGCGAGCGTGTTCGCGATCGCGAGCGGGAACTCGGCGAAGAGGCGCGCCATCTGCGCGGGCGTCTTGAGAGCGTACTCGTGGTTCGGGCGCAGCAGCGTGCCGGCGTCCTGCAGCGAGGTCGTGTACTTCACGCAGGTCAGCACGTCGCAGAGCTGGGCGTCCTCGCGGACGGCGTATGCGACGCCGTTGGTCGCGACGTACGGGACGTCGAGCTTCGCGGCGAGCCGGACCATCGCGCGGATCAGCGCGGGGTCTTCCGGGCGCATGTGGTGCTGCAGCTCGAGATAGAAGCGCCCGGGGAAGAGATCGCGCAGCCGCGCCCCGATCGCGACCGCGCCCTCGCCGTCGCGCCGCAGCAGCGCCTTCTCGACGAGGCCGTTGCGGCCGCCGGAGAGCGCGATCAGCCCGCCGGTCCGGCCCTCGAGGTCCTCCAGACGCAGGCGCGCGTCGCGCTTGCGCCCGCGCATCTGGGCGAGCGAGATGGCGCGCGCGAGGTTTCCGTAGCCGGTCTTGTCGGCGGCGAGCAGGACGATCCGCGGGGTGTCGGTCGGGACTTCCTTGGCGGCCCGGGCCGGCCGGCCGGGCTTGATCGGCTCGGCGGCATCCGAGCCGAACGTCAGCTCGACCCCGCACAGCGCCGCGAACCCGGCTTGGGGCACGGCCGCCTTGGCGAACCGGACCGCCCCGTACAGCCCGTCCCGATCGGTCAGCGCGATCCCGCGCAGCCCCAGCCGGCGGCCGTGCTCGACCAGCTCCTCCGGGTGCGAGGCCCCCTCGAGGAAACTGAAGTTCGACCAGCAGTGCAACTCCGCGTACTCGGCCCCATCCGGCATCTCTCGAAGTATGCTCGAACACCCGTTCGGTCCCATGCGCCGCGCCGCCGTCAATCTGTACGGCGCCGCTTTACGAGCGTGCTGTGCCGGAGTGTGCGCTGGCTATTTTGCGACGATGGGTTTGATCTCGCCGAAGCGGCCGGCTCGGAAGTCTTCGAAGGCGCGCTGGATCTCGTCGATCGTGTTCATCACGAAGGGGCCGTAGCGGACCATCGGCTCGGCGATCGGGCGCGCGCAAAGGAGGAGCGCTTCGAGCGGCTCGGTGCCGGTGTTGTGCAGCGCGATCGTCTCGCCGTCGTCGGCGAAGATCGCGTAGTCGCCGCGGCGTACTTCGCGCGCGCCGATGTGGCCGATGCCGCCGAAGACGTACGCGGTCGCGGTCCAGCCGCGCGGGACGGGCTGTTCGACCTGCGCGCCGGGCGCGAGCGTCACGTGCACGTACGACCACGGCGTCACCGTGTGGACGGGACCGCTCACACCGAACGCCTCGCCCGCGAGGACGCGCGCGGTCACGCCCTCGGACGGGTGCGCGACCGGGATCGACGCGGCCGGGACGTCCTTGTACGCGGGCGCCAGCGCCTTGTCGGCCTTCGCGAGGTTGACCCAGATCTGGAAGCCGTGGCGGTGCCCGCCCGTCCGCTGGAACTCCTCGCTCGGCATCTCGGAGTGGACCAGCCCCGTCCCGCCGAGCATGTACTGCGCGTCGCCCGCCTTCAGCAGGCCGTGGTTGCCGTGCGAGTCCAGGTGCTCCATCTCGCCGGCGATCAGGTACGTGATCAGCTCGAAGCCCTTGTGCGGATGGTCGGGCGCGCCTTCGGCCTCGCCCGGGCCGTGATTCATCGGC
The DNA here is from genome assembly GCA_036264835.1 of Candidatus Elarobacter sp. Classification (GTDB taxonomy): domain Bacteria; phylum Vulcanimicrobiota; class Vulcanimicrobiia; order Vulcanimicrobiales; family Vulcanimicrobiaceae; genus Vulcanimicrobium. The sequence goes on along the minus strand of DATAQE010000070.1, from coordinate 29,291 downwards.
CCCATCTCGTCGAGCAGCAGAAACGGGTCGACCTGCTCGAGCCCGCGGGCCGGGACCGGGCGGTGGACGAGGAACCCGCCGCCCTCGAGGGTCGCGGCGGCCGGGATCACGCGCGCGAGCGAGCGGGTGGCGGTGGACGTGGAGTGCGCGTTCATTACGCCCTTACTAACAGTAGCCGACCCCGAAAGGCTGCGAAGGGCAACCGAGCGGCCGCGGCCGAACGTCGCCGCAACGAGAGCGGGGGGACGATGACCGACATTGCCAAGGGGCTCAGCTCCATCGTGACCGACAGCGTCCGGCGCCGGGTGGTGATCGCCGTTCTCCTCGGCGCGCTCGCGCTGCTCGCGTTCCTCGTGTTCTCGGCGTGGCAGCTGAGCCGGAGCAACGGCTGGCCGGAGATCTCCGAGGTCATGGGGCCGCCGGTCGCGTGGCTGCTGCTCTCCGTTGCGGTCGGCGTCTTCGCCGTCTTCACCGACCGCGGCGAGAAGAAGCACGCCGTCGCCGTCGCCACGGCGGCCGCGGGCGCCGCCGGGACGAGCCCCGCGCCGCCGCGCCTCGTCGCCTCCACGCCGTGGCGCGGATCGGTGCTCGCCGGTCTCGCGGTCCTCGCGTTCAGCATGTCGCTCGTCTCGTCGACCCGCATCGGCCATCTGCGAACCGCGACCGATTTCGAGCTGCGCAAGAAAGAAGACGTCGCATGGTGCTCGCAGCGCGAGTGCACCGACGCCGAGCGACAGGCGGGCTGCAGCGGCTCGACACCGTGCACCGAGACGATCGAGGCGTGCGCCGCGACGCTCTCCGCCCCGTCGTCCGCGCTGACCGACGAGCTCGTGCCGATCGACCTGAGCGTCTACTGCCCGAGCGCGAAACCGCAGCAGATGCCGAACGCGACGGCGACGTACGGCCCGCAAGGCTCGAGCGCCGTGCCGGCGTTCCAGCAAGCGAAGACGCTTCGGCAGAACGAGCGCGTGTGGCGGTGGTTCGTGAAGTTCGCGCGCGGCGAGGAGCCGGTCGACGTGCGGCTGTCGTTCGTCGGTGACGCGGTCGCGGTGCCGCTGGTCCGCGTGCAAGTCGCGCAGCCGACGACGCTCGCAGCGCTGCAGGAGTCGACGACCGCGCTCGGCGGCCTGCTCACCGCGCTCATCGGCCTGTTCGGAACGATCGGCGCGCTCTTCAAGGGCCTTGCGGCGCGCAGCGCGACCGTCGTGTCGGCCGCCGGGGAGATGCCGCCCGGCTGAGTCTTCCGGCGGTTCGGCGCGCGATTCGTCCGCCGTCCGGCCGGGGTACAGGCGAGAGCGATGGCCAAACGCGTCTTGCTCGCGGTGAACGCACGTGCCCGCCGCGGGCGCGAGGCGCGCGACCGGGCCGCCGACGCGTTTCGCGCGCGCGGCCACGAGGTCGTCGAGATCACCAAGGAGATCCCGCCCGGCGAGCTTTCGCCGACGATCCGCGCGCACGCGGACGGGATCGATGCGGTCGTCGTCGGCGGCGGCGACGGGACGCTGCTCACCGCGATCGACGCGCTCGTCGAGACGAAGCTCCCGCTGGTGATCCTCCCGCTCGGCACGTTCAACGAGCTCGCGCGCACGCTCGGCGTCCCGCACGACCCGTCCGCCGTCGCCGCGCTCGTCGACGAGGGCGTCCCGCTGCGGCTCGACGTCGGCCGCGTCAACGGCGTCGCGTACTTCAACGAAGCGTCGGTCGGGCTGTCGACGCGCATCACGCAATTGCAGACCGGCGAGGTGAAGCGCCGGCTGGGGATGCTCGCGATCCCCATCACGACGTGGCGCGCGCTGCGCTGGATGCGCGCGATGCACCTCGAGATCGAGGACGAGGACGGCATGAAGCGGATCGTGCGCGCCGTGCAGCTCACCGTCGCGAACAGTTACCGCTTCGGCGGCGTCGTCGAGAACCCGGACGCGAGCCTCGAGGACGGGCGCTTGTGGCTCTACTCGATCGACGCGCGCAACTGGTGGCACACGCTGGGGATCCTCGCGGCCGTCGCGCTGCGCCGGTTTCCGCACGCGCCGGACACGCTGGCGGTGCGGGGAAAGCGTTTCGTCGTGCGCTCCATCCACGGCCGCGGGTACCGCGTGAACGCCGACAGCGAGCCGGTTACGCATCTTCCCGCCGACTTCACGATCGAGAACCAGGCGGTCACCGTGCTTGTTCCGCCTCAGCAGAAGGACAAGATCCGCTGATGCTCAGCTACTTCCGGCCGAAGCTGTACGCGACGGCGATCAACCGGATCGATCCCGACGAGCTGCGCGAGCGCGGGGTCCGCGGCGCGATCGTCGATCTCGACAACACGCTGGTCGGCTTCCGCGCGCTGGTCCCGCTCGAAGAGGACGCGCTGTGGGTCGCGCGCGCGAAACGCGCCGGCGTGAAGGTGCTGGTGCTGACGAACAACGGGACGCCGTGGGCGGCGAGCGTCGCGAAGGACCTCGGCGTCCCGTGCATCCCGCGCGCGCGCAAGCCGCTCCCGCACGGGTTCCGGCGCGCGCTGCGCGTGCTCGAGCTCGAGGCGCACGAAGCGGTCGTGATCGGCGACCAGCTCTTCACCGACGTCCTGGGCGCGAAGCTCGCGGGGCTCGACGTCATCCTGGTCGACCCGCTCGTCCGCCACGATCCGTGGAACACGCGCCCGCTGCGCTGGATCGAGAGCATCGTGATGCGCGGCGTGCCGCGCGCGTGATCTCCGACCCCCTCGCCAAGGCGCGCGCGCTGCTCGACACGATCGCCGCGCAGGAGCACGCCGATCCGGAGATCGCCTACCCGACGCGCTGGTGGCTCCGCGACGAGGTCGCCGATACCGCGGTCGTGCTGCTGCACGGGCTGACGAACAGCCCGCCGCAGTACGACGCGCTCGCGCCGGAACTGTTCGCGCGGGGTCACGCGGTCGTCGTGCCGCGGATGCCGTACCACGGCTACCGCGACCGCATGACCGACGCGTTCGGGAAGGTGCGGCGCGGCGATCTCGCGGCGGCCGCGCTGCAAGGCGTCGTGATCGGCGCGCTGTGCGGCGCGCGCGTCGTCGTCGCGGGGATCTCGGTCGGCGCGGTGCTCGCCGGCTGGCTCGCCGCGCGCACGCGGATCGACACCGCGATCGCGGTCGCGCCGTTCTGCGGGCTGCGCGAAGTCCCCGGGGGCGCGAACGACGCGCTGGGCGCGCTGCTCTGCGCGGCGCCGAACCGTTTCTCGTGGTGGGATCCGCGCGCGAAGGAGGCGCAGCCGCCCGCGCACGGCTATCCGCGCTTCTCGACGCGTGCGCTCGGCGAGTCGCTGCGGCTCTCGACCGAGATCGACGACGTGCCGGCCGACTCGTCGACGTGCGCGCGTCACGGGTACTTGGTCCTCAACGAGCACGAGCCGGTGGTGAACAACGTCCACGCCGCGCGGCGCTTCGACACGCTGCGCAGATACGGCGTGGCGGTCGAGCGCGTCGTGCTGCACGGCCTGCCGCACATCCACGACGTCCTCGAGCCCGCGATCCCCGAGGCACGCACCGAGCTCGTCTACCCGAAGCTGATCGAGCTGATCGAGCGCGGCTGAACGGCGCCCGTCTTACGACGCGGACGCGGGGACGAAGCGAATGATCGTCGCGAGCGCCGCGCACAGAAAGCCGGCGCCGAGGAGCAGCCCGCCCGCGACGTCGGTCGCGTAGTGCGCGCCGAGCGCGAGCCGCGACCACGGTATCCCCACCGCGCACACGAGCAGCACCGCGCACACGACCGCGGCCCACGGGCGTGCGAGCGGCGCATGCCACGCCAGGATCGCGAAGCCGGCGAAGAACACCAGCGCGGTCACGGAGTGCCCGCTCGGAAACGAGAGATCCGTCTCCTTCACGCCGATCTCGCCGCCCGGCCGCGCGCGGTGGAACGCGAGCTTCACCAGCGCGTTCACCGCCTGCGAGATCACCTGCGCCGCGAGAGTGACGGTGACCGCGCGGGCACCGCTGCGCAGCGTCATCGCGATCCCGAACGCGACGACGCCGAGACCGATCAGCACGGGCCAGCGCCCGAGGCTGGTGAAGAACAGCGCGAGCGGGACCGCCTCGCCGCGCAGCGACTGCGCCGCGACGTCGAGCCGGCTCGGCGGCCGGTTCGCGACGAGCGCGCCGACCGCGAACGCGGCCAGTACGAACGCGAGCGCGGCGATCCACAGCCGCGTCTCCAGAACGCTAGCCTCGCGCAACGCCGTCCTCCGGGACGAAGACGCGCAGCGCTTCGCGCGCGACGCGGAACCGCGCGGGCGTCTTCCCGACGACCGAACCGTCGAGGCTGATCGACTGCTTCCCGCTCGTCTCGATCGTGAACGATTTCGCGGTGATCGTGTGCGCGTGCGGGAGCCCGGCCTGCGCGCGCATCCCGAGCGCGAGGTACGTGCGCATCGCGTCGAGCCCGGAGCGGCCTTCGTTCGTGAACAGCGCGAGCCGGCCGTTCACGAGCGAGGCGTCCGGCGTGAGCGGCGTCGTGCCGAAGAAGCGGCCGTTGGCGACGATGATGTCCTGCGTGCGCAGGTCGAGCCGTCCGCGCTTCCAGCCGATGCGGGCGCGGAACGCGCGGTGGGTAAGGAGGGGCCGGATCGCCGCCGCGGCGTACGCGAGCGTCCCGCTCCAGCGCTTCACCGGTGCGGGCGTTGCGCCGGCGATCTCCGAGGAGATGCCGATCGTCGCGAAGTTCGCGAAGTAGCGGCCGTGCACGCGGCCGAGATCGATCTTCGCCGTATGCCCGCGCGCGATCACCGCGACCGCGGCGTCGAGATCGTGCGGATCGAGCCCGAGCGACTGCGCGAAGCTGTTCCCGGTTCCGAGCGGGAGCACGCCGAGCGCGGTCTTGCGGTAGGCGAGCGCGTCGACGGCGTACGCCATCGTTCCGTCGCCGCCGCCGGCGATCACGACCGGCGCGCCGTGCTTACCGGCGCTGCGGACGCGGCTCGCGAGCTCGTCGTGATCCTCCGCGACGTGGAACGCCGCGACGTTCACGCCGTGCGTGCGCAGCAGCTCCGTGATGCGGCGCTGCTCTCGCTTCGTGCGCCGCGAGTGCCGGTTGAGGACGACGACGGCCTCGTCGCGCGCGCCGGCTACCGGTCCGGCTCCGGCTCGACGCCGCCCGGGACGCCGCCGACGTCCGACGCGCCCGCGGTCGGATCGGGATCGTTCTCGTTGAGGTCGAGCACGTCCCCGACCGGCGCGTCCGCTTCGCCGTCGCCGGTCCCGCCGGCTTCGTCGACGTCGTCGTCGTCCATCACGTCAGCGTCTTCGTCGGCCACGTCCGTCGCTTCGTCCTCGAACTCGTCGAGGTCACCGCCGCCCGTCATCCGTCGTTCGCTCCTCCGGTCTCGGTGTTGCCGAGACCGCCGCCCAGCTCGTCGCCCGGCACGTCGCCGTCTTGCTCGTGCGCGTCCGCCAGCACGTCGGACGGACGCTCGTCCCGATCGTTCATACCGGGCTCGTTCCCACTTCGGTTCGGGATGAAAGGAGCGCGCCGCCGGAACGGGTACGAGGCGTCGGTGCGGTACCGGAACTTGGGGCGCTGGGGCGTCAAGCTGTCGTCGGTGGGGCTCGGCTCGTGGCTCACCTACGGCGGGAGCGTCGAAGAGGACGCGGCGCGCGCGTGCATGCGGCGCGCGTACGAGCTCGGCGTGACGTTCTTCGACACCGCGAACGTCTACGCGCGCGGCCGCGCCGAAGAGGTCGTCGGCCGCACGATCCGCGAGTTCCCGCGCGAGCAGCTCGTCCTCGCGACGAAAGTCTACTTCCCGATGGGGAACGGCCCGAACGACCGCGGCCTCTCGCGCAAGCACGTCCGCGAGCAGATCGATCTCTCGCTGAAGCGGCTGCAGGTCGACTACGTCGATCTCTACCAGTGCCACCGCTACGACAGGACGACGCCGCTGGAAGAGACGGTGCGCGCGATGGACGATCTCGTGCGCGCCGGCAAGATCCTCTACTGGGGCGTGAGCGAGTGGAACGCCGATCAGATCGGCGCGGCGGTGAACCTCGCGCGCGCTCGCGGCTGGGCGGAGCCGGTCTCGAACCAGCCGCAGTACAGCGCGCTGTGGCGGCGCGTCGAGCAGCGCGTCTTTCCGGCGTGCCGCGAGTACGGGCTCGGAAACGTCGTCTGGTCGCCGCTCGCGATGGGGATCCTCACCGGCAAGTACACCGACGCTGCGAACCCGCCGGCCGGGACGCGCGCGGCGGGCCGTTCGAAGGACATGATGGAGGACTACTTCACGCAGCCGGTCCTCGACGCCGTGCAGCAGCTGCACCCGCTCGCGGAGCGCGCGCACTGCACGCTCGCGCAGCTCGCGGTCGCGTGGTGCTTGCGCGAGGACGTCGTCTCGTCGGTGATCGTCGGCGCGACGCGCCCCGAACAGGTCGACGACAACGTCGCCGCCGCGGATCTCGAGGTCGATCCGGCGATCTTCGAGGAGATGGACCGCATCCTCGGGCCGGTCGCCCCGTTCGAGCCGTATACGAGCTGAGGGGTCCGTATCCGTAGAGCAAGGTGCGGCTCGAGATGGGCAACAATAGTTGCTCATGGCCAAAGCCATCGCCGTTTTTTCGCTAGGAGGTGCTGCGGCCGGAAAGACCGCGACGATTCAGCAATTCTACATCGGGACGGCACACTTGACGGCCGAACAGCGCGCAGGCGCTCCTTCCAAAAGACCGTCCGTCAGTTTTAATCCGAGGCGCCATCACGATCCGGATCAATACAAACCCGAGATCGGTCCGATGTACAGCGACGAGGTGGATGCCGAAGGACTGCATGGCCCCAGCGGTCCGTTGGATCTGGTCTCCTTTCAGCGGTACCCCTTCGAAGAGCAGGCCGCGGCGCGAGACCTGATCCTTCGGCTTGGCTTCTCTTCGCTGCAAGAGTTCGCAGACGACGCGATTCCACCGCCGAAACAGCATCTCTTCGGAGGCGGCCTGACGCACGAGGTCTCCAGCTTCATCGCGGCCGCGAACTTAGAGGGACAAATCGCCGCAGGTCCTCGCGCGGGTTCCTTCGTCTGGGACGCGGTGGGTAACGCAGCACGTTACAAGAGGTGGATCGACCTGTCCCTGAACGCAGGGTTCGATATCGCCCTGCTCTACGTCCAGTGCCCACTCGCGGTGGCCCTGCAACGCGCGGCACGGCGAGCGCGAAAGGTAACCCCGGATGTGGTTCGCGCGACACATGCGAAAGCGATCGCTGCATTCGGCGAACTCTTCCCGTGGGTCGAGAATCACAAGAACGGCTACCGCATCGCGATCGAAGTCGTCAACACCAGCGACGAGGCGGAGTACCAGGCAGCCGTCGCGCAGCAAACGTAGGCACGCTTGCCTTGCAGCGGGTAGGAACGGCGGCTCTATGTGCATCGAGACTCGAAAGCTCGGCCATGATAGGATAGGATCCCGATGAGCGCACCAGACATCGACGAAATTACCGAGGAACAGGCCGAGGGCCTGAGTCGGTTGTATGCGCGTGCAAGGGCGGCTTCACTGCCGAAGCCGGTCTACTTCGCAATCGAACCGGACGAACGAGCGCTGATGGCACGGCTCGAGCGTGAGGAACCCGAAGGTCAGAGGTTTCCGGTCGTGCGGGCGGTCGTCTACGCCATCGCCGTCGCGGCCGTGATCCGCGCGTTACTCGGTACCGATAGCGGGGGGTCGAGGAAGATCACCGGCGAGATCGGCGCTCGCCCGGAAGAGACTGTGCGCGGCGAATTCCTGGCGTCCGGAGAGGTGTATCGGGTCTAGGTCTCCTGAGCCTCAAGTGGGGCCTGCGTAAAGGTCTCACCTGCCTCATAAACAACGCGTTACTCTTTGCCGATGGGAACGGTAGACATGCGTGCCGATGATTCCGGTGCTGCAGGGAGTTATGGTTCCGTTGAAAGCCGCCACACATAGGAGTACCCCCGCGGAAAAGCTCGGCAAGCGAATGAGCGCGCTGTACGAACGCGCGCGCAAGCTGGGCCTTCCGCGGCCGAAACGACTGCCGCTCGAGAAGTATGAGGCGCAAGTGATCGAGCGCCTCGAGGAAAAAGCCTCTTCGCGCTGACGCGCCACACCGGCTGCCGTTTAGGTCTCGCCATTCGCTTCGGTCAGGAGCGTGCCGAGGAACGCGCCGAGGATGTCCGCGGGCGCGTTGTTCTGCTCGCCGCCGATCACGCTCCAGTCGAAATACTTGTTCACGTCGGAACGGCGCAGCGTGTTCTCCAGGGTGCTGAGCGCTTCGTCGGACATGATGATCCAGAGCAGCACGACGGCGTCGACCTCGCGCGAGCGCTCCATGACGTGATAGCGGTGCGCCCACACGACGCCTTCGTCTTCCTCGACGAACGCCTCGTTGAGCTGCGCGACGCGGTCGCGCAGGAACGCGGTCGCCTCCTCGACGTCGAGCGCATACCAGGCCGGCCGCGGGATGAACGTCGTCAGGTAGAACTGCGGTGGGGACGCTTCCTCGTCGTCGTCCAGATCGTCGTGGTCACCTAGCGGGTCGATGGGGTCCATTACCCTGCTGTACCCTTTCAAGACTGGCGTCCCTATGGCGCCATCGAAGCGGTAGCCCCGGCACGCTGTTCCATAAGAAGCTTCAGAGCAAAGAGAATCTTAACCAGATGATTCAGTTGGTGAACTCTGAATAGCGAGCGCGTAATTCGGAGCAAAAATGAAGGGTACTCCATCGTCAGCTCTACTTTGCCGCTCTTGTCCTTCGGATAGTGAAGGAGCCCAGACGCGGGATCGAGCCGAGCCGTGTAGTGCCCCACCCCGTTTCTGAGCCGGGAATCGAGCGCTCCAGCTATCGCTCGGCCGAACTTCGATTTCGGGACGTGCGCTTTAGGGCCATTCGCCGATTCATGGAACTGCCGCATTGTCAAAGGATGAAATTTCTTGCCTAGTCTCGGATGTGGTGCGTACAAATCATGATTCCCGCGCATCTCGATGTTTTCGATGGCGGTAACCAAAGTAAGTCCACGGCTTAATAGCTCGAAGGAGTCCGAAAAGGCCGTCTTAATATCGTCGAACCGTACTTTGCCCGTCACGCGAAGGCCCGGACGATCGACATCGTCAGGTTTATTCGGATCCCACTCTGCCAAAACTTGGCGTAGATCGCCGGCGATATCGATTGTTCTCTCGTAAAGGCGAAGCCCGTCGCTTTGCGCGCGGATCAAGTAGCCATCCGCCGAAATTTCGGCGAGAAACTTATTGAACTCCGTTGAGTGGTTTGCTCCAACTGAATACACCCAGGCGAACAAGTCTTGAATCGTTTCAACATGCGATTCGCACGTAACGAGCGGAGCAATGAATTGTTCCAGCGCCATGTACAGTGCGTAATTGCGATCGATCTGGCGGTCGAGTGAGAAATCGGGTGGGCGGTGCTGCGGTGGCGGAAGATAGCCTTGAACTGCGGACTCGAAGTGCGCCCAATTTGCCGTTTGGTAATTACGGATAAGCCTCTTGATCGTGCTGCCTTCTGTCCGAACCCGTTCGTCGAAAACGACTTCACGGTGTGCTCGTTCCATAAAGTCTTCGGATAGACCGCCTCTGACCGAGGCCGCGATGAACGAGGACATAAGGGGATCTTCGGAGTGGCGTGCGTCTTGCGCGAAATCAGCACTGTGGTTTACAACGAAATCGTACTCCTCAATGTCCGCAGGAAATAGCTGCGCGGCACCCATAATGTCCCGTAGGCCAAGGATCCGGACGTTTTCCTGGTCTAAGTGCAGTTCACAGTGTATGGGGTTATTGCATTCCTTGCACTCGAAATCGATCTCCTCGACGTCTCGGTATCCGATCTGAATTCGGAGTAGCGTTGTTTTTTCGCAAACCAGGCACTCCAGGTATTGTCTCAATGTCATGCAGCGCGGCTCACATACCCGTTTAGCGGACCATCTTGCTAATCTTCGGCGTTCGTTATTCCAGGACCTAGCTTAATCATAAACGCCTAGCACAGTCCAGCTCACTCTCGCAGCGCGGTAGTCCTCGCGCGCGATGCGCAGGATCGCGCCGTCGTCGAGACAGACGTCGTACTCGTCGCGTGCGAGCGGTGCGGGGGACCACCAGCGCTCTTCGGCGCGCCACGGGCCGGCGAGCTCGACCACTTGCTGCGGCGGGGAGCCGACGAAGCGCGGCGTGCCGTCGATCACGCGGACGTCGATCGCGTACGGCGCGACGATGCGCAATTGCAGCGTCGCGGTCGCCGGTAACGGCGGCGGCTCGGCGCGCGGGCCGCGCGATGCAAGCGTCTCGAGCGTGAACGGTTCGAGCACGTAGCGGCGCTCGATGCGCGGGCCGTCGACGACGCGCGCGCGCAACGCGCTCCCTTCGCCGAGCGCCGCGTCGAGCCGCGCGAGCACGACGCCGATCGCGTCCGGATCGGGATCGCTCGCGGCGAACAGCGAGAGCTCGACGCCGCCGCTCGCGAGCTCTTCGGCGGCGAGCCGCAAGCCCGCGACCGGCGCGGTCAGCACGACGCCTTCGAGCCGCGCGCGCAGCAGCTCGAACAACGTCGACGGGACCGCGGTCGGCTGCGCGACGCGCGTCGTCAGCTCGCGCGTCTCGCCGTCCTCGCAGTCGAGCCGCAGCACCAGCCGGCCCGCGCGCTTCCCCGCCGCCGAGAGGTCGTCGACGACCCAGCCGACCAGCGTGCGCAGCGCGAAGAGCACCTGTTCCTCGGAGGTCGCCTCGCCTTCGCCGTAGAGCGCGCGGTCGATCCGCAGCGCGCGCGGGCGCGGCTTCAGCGGCCGCTCGTCGATGCCGCGCGCGAGGTCGTGCCATTCCGCCGCGGCCGCGCCGAAGCGGCGCACGAACGGGCCGTGCGGGAGCGCGGCGAGCTCGCCGAGCGTCGCCACGCCGAGCAGCCGCAGCCGTTCCAGCGTCCCCGCCTCGATCGGCAGCAGATCGAGCGGCATCGGCGCGAGGAACGCCGCGGCGTCGCCCGGATTCGCCGGCGGGCAGACGACGCCGTCGCCGCGCCAGGCGGCGGCGTGCGCGGTGAACCGGTTCGGCCCGAGCGCGACCCGTGCGGGCAGGTCGAAGCCGGCGAGTGCCGCGCGGACCGCGGCGATCCAGCCCGCGGCGTCGCCGGCGATCCCGTGCATCTCGAGGAAGGCGCGGCCGAGCCCGTCGTCCTCGACGAGCGGCGAGGCGGCGTCGAGCGCGTCGAGCACCTCGCCCCACACGCGCGCATCGGTTGCCGGGTCGTCGAAGACCGTCCGCGCGTCGTGCGCGACCGCCTGCGCCTGGGTCAGCGTCATCCCGCGCCGCACCCCGAGCGCCGCGGCGGTCAGCGTGCAGTCGACGACCCGTCCCCGCTCGATCCGGTCGGCGAGGACCAGCGGCGCGCCGAGGTCGACGCCGGGCTGGGTGAGGCGCGCGACGGCGAGGCGGAACGCCGGGATCCAGACGCAGACGACCGGCATCAGGCCGCGGCGGGAAACGCGCACGCCGCCGCGCTGCGTTGACCGGACATGCTGCTGCACGCGCTCGTCCTCGCCTTCGCGATCCCGACGTACGGACCGGTCCCCGACTCCTCGGCGACCCCCGGCCCCGCGCCCGCGTACCTGCGCGTCCCGAGCTCCGGGAACGAAGCGCTGATCGTCAACTCGGGCTCGACGAACCGCGCCGGATACCGCCTGCGCGTGTACGCCGACGGCACGACCGCGCTGCAGCAGGGCGACGTCCCGATCAAGAAGCGCGTCTCCGCGACGCTCGTCGCGCGGTTCTTCGCCGATCTCAAAGCCGCCGGCCCGCTCGACAGGCTGCAGACCGCGCACTGCATGAAGAGCGCGTCGTTCGGCTCGACGACGCAGATCGGGTACCGCGGCGTGATGTCGCCCGACGTCTCGTGTCCGGCGGGCTCGGATATCGTGCGCGCGCTCTCGATCGACGCGACCGCGCTCGCGGACGCGGCCGGCGTCTCGATGCTGCCGCGCCCGGTGCACCCGCTGTAGCGCGCGCGAACATGAGATGCGCCTGAGAGCGCGGTGAGCGTTCGCTGAGTTCGGGTTATGCGGCGAGCGTGAAGTGCGTACGATGTGTGCGCGGACTCGTTCCGCACCGCATTCATCGACGACCACTTCGCTTCAGGAGACATCGGATGTTCACCAAAGCCATCGTCGCCACCGCGCTTCTCACCTCGCTCGTCGCACCGCTCGCCGCGAGCGCCGGCGAAGTCGAGAACCGCCTCCACCACGAAACCGCGCGCATCGACCGAGGCGTGCACAACGGCTCGCTGACGTACGGCGAGTACCGCCGGCTCGACAACGGCGAAGACCGCATCCAAGCGCAGCGCAACCGCGACCTGCGCCGCAACGACGGTCACCTCACGCGCGCCGAAGACCGCCGGCTCAACCGCGAGGAGAACCGGCTCTCCGACCGGATCTACTACGACAAGCACAACCGCGCGCACCAGCGCCGTTAGAGCGCCCTTCGGCGTTCGGCCGCCGGCGCGGCTGCGACGAGCACCCGCTCGCGCAGATCGGCCGGCTCCGGACGGTCCTCGAACGGCTCGCACCGCACCAGCGCGTCGCCCACCGGGGCGGCGCGTTTGTGCTTCCGCACGACGGCGCGCACGTCGAAGCCCGCGAGCTCGCCGAGATGTCCCGAGGGGCCGTTCCAGCGGACGCGCTCGATCGCGCTCTCGAGCCGCACCGAGGCGACGTAGCGCAGCTCCGCCGAGGCGTCTTCGCCGAGCGCGATCAGCAGCGTGCTCGTGCGGTGCGCGAGGCTCGCGAGGCGCGTCCAGGCCGCCGTCCCGGTCCCGCGGCCGCTGCGCAGCGCCGGCATGACGACGACGATGAACGCACCCGAGCGGACGACGATGTCGGCCGCGCGGGCGGCGTCGGACGGCTCGCCGATGCGGGCTATCATCAGGAGCCGTTCGAGCCGGACCCCCGCCGCCGCGAGCGCAGGCGGGAAGAGGTCCACCCCAACGACCGCTCCCAACCCGCGCCGCGTCGCCGCCGCGAGGAGACGCGCGGCGAGCGCGCTCCTCCCGGAGCTCGGCGGACCCTCGAGCGTCCCGATCGTCCCGCGCGGAAAACCGCCACCCAACGCAGCATCCAGCGAGCCGATCCCCGTCCGAACCAGCGCCTCGTCCCCGAGCGTGAACGCCGCGGCCGTCGTCTCCCGGTGACGACGGTCGAAGCGCTCGCGCAGGGCGGCGAAAGCCGGATCGACGCTCATGGGAGCCCGAGCATATCGAACATATGTTCGATTGTCAACGGTCACGCGCTGTCGCCGAGCAGGGACGGGGAGCCGCTGCGGGGATGATCCGAGAGCCCGTGACCACAGTTCCGACGATCCCCGCCTCGGCGATCGACGTGGCGCCGATCCGCTACGCCGACCACACGCTGCCGAACGGCCTGCGCGTCCTGCTCGTCCCCGACCGGCGCGTCCCGTCGGTCGCGATCAACGTCGCCTACCGGGTCGGCGGGAAGGACGATCCGCCGGGCCGCTCGGGGTTCGCGCACCTCTTCGAGCATCTGATGTTCAAGGGGACCGCGGGGACCGCGGCCGAGACGATGGACCGGCTCACCGAGGACGTCGGCGGCTACAACAACGCCTTCACCTCGGAAGACATCACGAACTACTACGAGGTCGTCCCGTCGAACCACCTCGAGCGGCTGCTGTGGGCCGAGGCCGACCGGCTCGCGTCGCTCACGGTGAACGAAGAGAACTTCACGACCGAGCGCGACGTGGTGATCGGCGAGTACGACCAGCGCATCCTCGCCGAGCCGTACGGGATGCTCGACGAGCTGGTGAACCGCGAAGCGTACACGGTGCACCCGTACCGCCGCGGCGTGATCGGCAGCCCCGACGAGCTGAACGCGGCCTCGCTCGCGGACGTCGTCGCGTTCCACGCGACGTACTACCGGCCCGACAACGCGCTGCTCGTCGTCGCCGGCGATCTCGAGATCGGCGAGACGCTCGCGATGGTCGAGCGCTGGTTCGGCCCGATCTCGACGCCGCGCTCGCCGGTTCCGCGCGTGCGCGCGGTCGAGCCGCCGCAGACCGCGCCGCGCACGCTCGTGTACCATGCGCCGAACGTGCCGCTCCCCGCGGTCGAGGAGGCGTATCACATCCCCGAAGCGGCGCATCCCGACGCCGCGGCGCTCGACGTGCTCGAGACGCTGCTCGGCTCGGGCCGCAGCTCGCGGCTCTACACCTCGCTGGTCTACGAGCAGCAGGTCGCGACGAGCGCGTACGCGAGCGCCGATCTGCGTGAGCAGCCGGGGCTCTTCGGCGTGCGCGTGACGTGCGCGGGCGGCGTCGAGCTGGCGACGGCGCGCGCGGCGCTCGCCGCGGAGATCGAACGCGTGCGCGCGGAGCCGCCGGACGAAGCCGAGCTCGCGCGCGTCCGCACGCAGATCGCGACCAGCGTCGTGCGCTCGCGCCAGACGAACGGCGGCGTCGCGCTCGAGCTCGTGCGCGCGACGACCGAGCGCGGCGATCCCGAGCTGGTGAACGGCGATCTCGCGCGCTATCTCGCGGTGAGCGGCGAGGACGTGCGGCGCGTCGCGAGCACCTATCTGCGCGACGAGAACCGCACCAGCGTCGAGTACTCCCGATGATCCCGCTGGCCGGCCCGCCGCGCGACGCGACGCTCCCGGCGCCGGCCGAGCGCGTCCTCGACAACGGCTTGCGCGTCGTCGCGTTCTCGCAGCGCAACCTTCCGCTGATCGCGGCACAGCTCGTCGTCGGCTGCGGCGGCGCGGCCGAGCGCGAGGACGAAGCCGGGCTCTCCGCGCTCGTCGCCGCGCTGCTCACGCAAGGGACGTCGGCGCGCGGCGCGACCGAGATGGCGGCGGCGAGCGACGCGCTCGGCGCGCGGATCATCGCCGCGTCGGGCTACGACTCCTCGCTGGTGACGTGTGCGGCGACGACGCCGGCGTTCGCGCAGGCGCTCGCGCTGCTCGAGGAGATCGTGCGGCGTCCGGCGTTCGCGCCGCGCGAGGTCGAGCGCGTGCGCACGAAGTCGATCTCCGATCTCGCGCTGACGTACGCGAACCCGAGCGCGCTCGCGCGCGCCGTCGCGCAGCGCGTCGCGTACGGCGGCGCGCCGTACGGGCATCCGCTGGCGGGGACCGCCGCGACGCTCGAAACGCTCACGCGCGACCGCGTCGCGTGGTTCCACGAACGGTTCTACCGCCCCGACGACGCGGTGCTGGTGATCGGCGGCGATCTCGAGACCGACGAGGCGTTCGCGCTCGCCGACCGCGTGCTCGGCTCCTGGCGCGCGCCGGAGACGCCGCTCGGCGAACGGCCGCACGGCGCGATCCCGCCGCCGCGCGCGCAGGTCGTGATCGTCGACAAGCCGGACTCCGGGCGCACCGCGCTGCTCGCGGGGCGCGTCACGATCGAGCGGCGCTCGCCGGAGTTCTACGCGGCGACGGTCGCGACGGCGGTGCTCTCCGGCTACAGCGGCCGGCTGAACCAGGAGATCCGGGTGAAGCGCGGGCTGTCGTACGGCGCCGGCGCGTCGCTCGCGGCGCGGCGCCAGCCGGGGACGTTCTTCGCCTCGACGCTCGTCGACCACGCGCGCGCCGCCGAGGCGATGGACGTGACGCTCGCGACGATCCATTCGCTCGCCGCCGCACCCGCGAGCGACGAAGACCTGGTGACGCGCAAGGCGACGGTGACCGGCGGCTTCTTCCGCGCGATCGAGACGGTCGACGGGATCGCCGCGACGCTCGGCGAGCACGTGATCTACGATGTCCCGCTCGAGGAGATGCAGGACTACGCGCACCGCGTCCTCGAGGTCGACGCCGAGTCGGTGCGCGCGTTCGCGGCGAGCCGGCTCGTCCCGGAGAACTTCGTCGTGCTGGTCGGCGACGCGTCGAAGTTCGCCGCCGACGTCGAGCGCGCGCACGGCGCGGCGCGCGTGATCGAGGCGCCGCGGCTCGACCTCGGTTCGCCCTCGCTCGGCGGCTGAGCCGCGAACTCGCTACGGGATCAGCAGCAGCTTTCCCGTCGTCTTGCGCGCTTCGAGATCGCGGTGGGCTTGCGCGGCTTCGGCGAGCGGGTAGGTTTGGCCGATCGCGACGTGGAGCTTTCCGCTGCGGATCGTCTCGTAGAGGTCGCTCGTGCGTTGGAGCAGCTCCTCGCGCGTGCGGATGTAGTCGACGAGCGTCGGGCGCGTGAGGAAGACCGAGCCCTGCGCGGCGAGCCGCTGCGGATCGATCGGCGGAACGGCGCCGCTCGACGCGCCGTAGAGCACCAGCATCCCGCGCGGGCGCAGCAGGCTCAAGCTGCGCTCCCACGTGTCCTTGCCGACCGAGTCGTAGACCACGTCGACCGCCTTGTCGCCGGCGATCTTGCGCGTCGCCTCGGCGAAGTCTTCGTTCGCGTAGACGATCACGTGGTCGGCGCCGTAGCCGCGCGCGAGCCGCGCCTTCTCCTCGGTGCCGACCGTCGCGATCACCGTCGCGCCGGCGAGCTTCGCCAGCTGCACCAGCGTCGAGCCGACGCCGCCTGCCGCCGCGTGCACGAGCGCGACGTGTCCGGGCCGCAGCGGGAACGTGTCGTGCACGAGGTAGTGCGCGGTCATCCCCTGCAGCATCACCGCGCACGCGTCGCGATCGTTCACGCCGTCCGGCACGGGGACGAGCTCGCGCGCCGGGACGGCGTTCAGCTCGGCGTAGCCGCCCATGTTCGGCGTCATCGCGTACGCGACGCGCTCGCCCGGCTTCAGCTCGGTCACGCCCTCGCCGACCGCCTCGACGACGCCCGCGCCTTCGCGCCCGTCGATGAACGGCAGCTCGCGCTTGTACATGCCGGTGCGGAAGTAGACGTCGATGTAGTTGATCCCGCACGCGGTCTGGCGGACGAGCGCTTCGCCGGGCTTCGGCTCGGGCGCGGGGACGTCGGCGTACTCGAGGACTTCGGGACCGCCCAGGCGGGCGACGCGGATCGCTTTCATGCTGGTGCGGACAGCGGCAGCGAGCCTTCGGTTTCCATCCGCGACCGCGATGGTACGCTGAGCGCATGGAACGCCGCGACCTCTATCAAGACGACCTCACCGAGGAGCGCTATCCCTCGCCGGCGCGCCGCGACGACGAGGCGGCGACCCAGACGCTCGACCCGGACGCGAGCGCCGACGACAACGATCAGGCGCGCGCGATCGAGCCCAACACGCCCGGCGGGAGGCCGCTCGGCTACCCACACGGGGTCCCCGGCGGCGTCCACGACGATCCCGAAGGCAACGACGACGACGACCACGAGGACGACGACGAAGAGGACGAAGAGCTCGACGACGAGCTGAACGACTAGCGCCGCGGCGCTACTGCTCGGGGCCCGCCGAGGTCCCGGGGATCCGCGGGACGATCGAGTCGGTCAGGACCGGATCGTTCGTCACACCGACCGTCCCCGGCGAGACGCTCGTCACGCCGCTGGTGTCGGTCGCAGTCGTCGTCGAGGGCACCTCGCCGCTCATCGTCGCGCGGTCGGCGTCGCCGGTCATCCCCATCGACTCGTCCTGCGCCTGCGTCGTCTTCCCGAGCCCCGCCGCGCTGTCGCCGTGGAACAGGTAGGATGACGAGGTCGGATCGAGCGCGCCGGGCGGCGCCTGCTCGACCATCGCGGCGAAGTGCTCGAGATCGTGACGCAGCCGGCGCTCGAACTCGCCGCCCGCGCCGAGCCGCTCGCCGAGCGCGCCGATGAGCCCGCCCGGCGGCTCGTACGCGACCGTGACCGTCAGCGTCGTGCGGTCGTCCCCTTGTGATGCGAACGTCACGCGGCCGCTGTTCTCGAGTCCGTCGAGCGAGCGCCAGCCGATCTGCCGGTCGGGAACCCAGCCTTCGTTGACGGCGTCCCACTCGTGCGTTCCGACGACCTCGACGACCCAGTGGCTGCGCTCGTCGTCGAGGTACGTCACCTCCTTCACGAACGTCATGAACTTCGGGTAGTCGTTGAAGTGCGTGTACAGCTGATAGACCTGGTGCAGCGGCGCGTTGACCGTCATCGTCGCGCTATGCTCTGCCATGCGGGAACCCTCCGTCGCGGTGCGTACGCAACCGTACCCGCCGCTCGACCTCTCGGAACGCGGGTACGATAGGCCGGCGATGAAGCTGCACGTCGACGCCGGGATGCTCAAAGAGACCTACACGCGGTTCAACGCGGACAAAGCGCCGCGTCTGGCGGCGGCGATCTCGTTCAACACGATCTTCGCGATCGCGCCGATCATCGTGATCGTCATCGCGATCGCGGGCGGGATCATCGCCGCGACGGTCGGGCACGGCCACGGGCACGGCTTGGTGCGCGACCAGCTGATCGGCTCGATTCGCGCCTCGGCCGGCAAAGAGGCGGCCGACACCGTGAACGTCATGGTGACCACCGCGTTCAGCAAGACGCAGCAGTCGGTGATCGCGCAGATCTTCGCGTGGATCTTCCTCGTTCTCGGCGCGGTGGGATTGTTCGCGACGCTCCAGGACGCGCTGAACACCGTCTGGCACGTCGAGCCGGAGAAGAAGAGCATCTGGGCGACGATCCGCGACCGCGTCGCCTCGATGGGGATGATCGCTGCGATCGGGTTCCTGCTGCTCGTCACGACCGCGCTGAACGCCGCGATCGCGTACGTCTCGGCGTACGTCACGCGCGCGCTGCCGTTCCCGGGCGCCGGCTTCGTCTTCGGGCTCGTGAACGTGATCGTCTCGGTCGTACTGATCTCGCTGCTGTTCGCGCTGATGTTCAAGTATCTGCCGGACGCACAGATCGAGTGGCGCGACGTGCGGATCGGCGCCGTCTTCACCGCCGTG
Source organism: Candidatus Elarobacter sp. (assembly GCA_036264835.1). GTDB lineage: Bacteria > Vulcanimicrobiota > Vulcanimicrobiia > Vulcanimicrobiales > Vulcanimicrobiaceae > Vulcanimicrobium. The sequence goes on along the minus strand of DATAQE010000070.1, from coordinate 10,547 downwards.
CTGTTCGTGATCGGGCAGGCGCTGATCGCCCTCTATCTCGGTCGCGCCGGCGTCGCCTCGGCGTACGGCGCGGCGGGTTCGCTCGTCGTGCTGCTGCTGTGGGTGAACTACTCGTCGATGATCCTGCTGCTCGGCGCCGAGTTCACCCGCGTCTACGCCGAGCGCCACGGCTCGCGGATCGGTCTCGCCCCGGCCGACGTCGACCCGAACGCGAAGCCGGCGCCGGACGAGAAGACGGCGGACCGAGACCGCGAACCGGCGCCTGCGCGCTAGCGCAGCGCGGCGCTGCCGCTGACGAGGCGCGTGCGCGACCACTTCTCGAACGGCTGCACCCGGCGGAAGATCGAGAACAGCCCGATCAGGAACGCCATGCTGAGGAACAGCGAGACGTAGCGCGCGACCGCGCGGAAGAAGCCGACCCGCGGCTCGCGGTTCGGGCCGACGACGCGCAGGTCGCAGACCATCATCCCGAAGGTCTGCCCGATGAGCGCGACCAGGATCACCGCGTAGACGAAGACCGCGAGCGAGACCAGCGTGTTGTCGCCGAACGTGACGACGACGTGTCCGTGCTGCGCGGTGTGCGCCTCCACGGCGCCCGAGGCGACCGCGGCCTTCACGAACTGCGGGACGTCGGGGCTGTCGGTCAGCTTCTTGACCGCGGCGGCGTCCCCCGGCGTGATGCGCGTCTGCACGGCGTGCACGGCCGGGACCAGCGCCTGCACGACCAGCACGTCGATTAGGAACGCCCAGGTGCGGCGCCAGAACCCCGCGTAGACGGTCTCGCGCGACTCGGTGAGCGGCGGCGCGCTCGCGTTCTCGGCGAAGCGCTTCGCCCACGTCAGATAGAGCGGGTCGCGCGCGAAGCGGTGCAGCGCGGCGATGCGGTTCGTCGCGTACGGCGTCGAGGCGGTCCACTCCGCCATCCGCAGCGACGGCTCGGCGTGCAGCTCCTTGAGCTGTCCCGCGAACGCGCCCAGATCGATCGTGCGCCCGAGCGAGTGGAACGTCGAGACCGCGATCGCGCGCAGCGCGGCGTCGAGCGAGCCGCAGCACAGCAGCCCCACGCGGTCGGCGGTGTAGTCGATCTTGCGCAGCCAGGCGCCGAACGCCATCGCGATGATCCCGTTCTCGCGCCCGTTCGAGCTCATCAGCGACGTGAAGCGCGCGTGGCCGGAGGCGATGTGCCCGAGCTCGCGCCCGATCAGGAACCGCAGCTCGTCGTCGCGATAGTGCTCGACGTACTGTGCCGAAAGGACGATCGCGTACGGCTCGCCGATCCCGATCCCGACGACCGGAACGAACGGGTCGTCGCGCACGAAGACGTGCGGCGCCGGCATGCGCAGCATCCGCGCGCACTCCTCGACGATCGCGTGGACGTGCGCGAGCTGTCCCTCGTGGATGCGCAGCCCGCCGCCGAGCAGCCGCCCGCGCGAGAACGCGACGTAGATCATCGCGAGCACGACGATCAGCGAGAGCTCCTGCCAGGTGACCTGGTGCTGGAAGAGCCAGCCCAGCACCGCGATCGTGATCGGGAGCGAGAGCAGCGTGAGCACGAAGACGGTGCGCTCGCCGCGCACGCGGAGCGACTCCCGCCCGGCGAACAGCGCCGTCACGACCCCTCCTACTTCAGCATGAAACCGCTGGGGTGAGCTTGGCGCTCGTAGGTGAACTTCCCGTCCTTCACCCGGTAGAAGTAGCAGTTCGGGTCGATGACGTCGCCGGTCGCGCCGAAGATGTACGAGCCGGTCACCGTGTCGTACGTCCCGCCGGTCGCGAGCGCGCGGAGGAAGGTCAGCCGGTTCGACGCGCCGGTCCGGCGCGCGGCGAGCCGGATCAGCTGCACCGCGGCGTAGCCGTAGGCCGCGAGCGGCGTGAGCGCGCCGTAGCGCGACTCGTAGAGCTGCACGTCGCGCACCGCGGTCGGCGCGAGCGGATAGTAGGGGACGCTGGTCGAGACGACGAGCCCCTCCGCCTCGGCCGCGTACTCCTTGACGGTCTGCGCGTCGAAGAAGCCTTGCGTCGCGGCGAGGCGGCCCGTGTAGCCCTTCGCGCGCAGCGCTTTGAGCAGCGGCCCCATGTCGCCGACGTTGCCGGCGAGCACGACGCAGTCCGGGCTCTTCGCCAGCACCGCGTTCGCGGCGCCGTTGAAGTCGGGCTTCTCGAGCGGGAACTGCGTCGTGCCGGCGGTGACGTGCAGCGAGCTCGCGCGCCGGACGAACCCGCCCGCGACGTCGGGGCCGTAGTCGCCGTCCTGCGTGACGACGTGCGGCGCCTTCGAGCCGCTCTTGATCACGTACGCCGCGACGAGCCCGCCCTCGTCGGAGTCCTTCACCGGGAGCCGGAAGACGTTGCGGTAGCCGCGCTCGGTGATGCGGTCGTCGGTGACGGTCGGGACGATGAGCGCGAGCTGCGCGTCCGCGTACGCCGGCTCGGCGATCAGCGTCGTCCCCGAGCTGAGATGGCCGATCACGGCGACGATGTCGGTATTGGCGGTCGCGAAGCTGGCCTGCACCGTCGCGTCGGCCGGCGTGTTGTGGTCGTCGTACTCGGTGTAGAACAGCGCGGGCTCGTTCAGCAGCCGCTCGCGGTTGAACTCGTCGACCGCGGCCCGCACGCCGTCGCGCAGCTGGCGGCCGAACCGTGCGTCGGGGCCGCTCTGCGGGGCGATCAGCGCGAAGCGCAGCGTCGGCGTGTAGCCCTGCAGCTGCGCGATCTGCGTCGAACCGGCGGCGCCGCCGACCCCGGTGATGAAGTCGCCGCGGTTCATCGCACCGCGTACGAGGCGAGCGTCGTGCCGAGGAAGCCGACCGAGAACGCCATGTTGGTCAGGAAGACGCGCTCGTTCAGCGCGAAGACGTCCTTCGCGAGCGCGATCAGCCGCTGCTCGTACGCCGTCACCGCGACCGCGAGCGCGACGCCCGCGTAGTACAGCCAGCCCGCGTGTGCGAGCACGCCGGCGCCGAGGAGCGCCAGCGTCATCACCGCGTGCAGCAGCACCGGCCACACGCGCGCGCTGCGCTCGCCGAACGCCTGCGGGAACGAGCGCATCCCGCTCGCGAGATCGTACTTCACGTCCATCAGCGCGTAGAGGATGTCGAACCCGGCGACCCACACGGTGACCGCGACGAAGAGCAGCAGCGCCGGGACGTCGACGCGCCCCGCGACCGCGATGTACGCGCCGAGCGGCGCGCACGCGTCGACCGCGCCGAGCACGAAATGGACGGTCCAGGTGAAGCGCTTGCAGAGCGGATAGCCGACCGCGCCGAGCGCGGCAAGCGGGAGCAGCTTCACGCACAGCGGGTTCAGCATCGCCGCCGAGAGGACGAGCAGCGCGAGCCCGGCCGCCATCGCCCAGACCATTACCGCCGGTGCGAGCTGCCCGCTCGCGAGCGCGCGCTTCGCGGTGCGCGGGTTCGTCTTGTCCAGATCCTTGTCGAAGTAGCGGTTCGCCGCCATCGCCGCGGTCCGTGCGCCCACGACGGCGAGCGTGATCCACAGCAGCTGCCACCACGAGGGCAGCCCGCGCGCCGCCATCACCGCGCCGACGTATGCGAACGGCAGCGCGAAGAGCGTGTGCTCGACGCGGATGTCGCGCAGGAAGAGTGCGAGCGCGTTGGGACGGTTCACCATGACCGGGGAACGTTCGGCGGGCGCGGCGAGGGTCCATCGCGCCGCTCGGCGTAGCCGCGCGGCGATGGGACAGAGCATCGAGTTCACCCGCCCGGACGGGCAGACGTGCCCGGGATACCTCGCGACGCCGGCCGGCGGCGGCGCGGACGCGCCGGGGGTCGTCGTCGTCGAGGAGTGGTGGGGCGTCACGCCCCAGATCACGCAGGTCGCCGACGATCTGGCCGCGCGCGGCTACCGCGCGCTCGTCCCCGACCTCTACCGCGGCCGGACCGCCGCGGTCGGCGACGAGGCGAACCACCTGATGCAGGGGCTCGACTTCGGCGACGCCGCGACCCAGGACGTCCGCGGCGCCGTCCTCGAGCTGAAGAAGAACGGCCGGAAGGTCGCCGTGCTCGGCTTCTGCATGGGCGGGGCGATCGCGGTGCTGGCCGGGATGTACGTCGCCGAGGCCGACGCCGTCGTTGCGTTTTACGGCTTCCCGCCGCCGGAGGCCGGCGATCCGGGGACGATCCGCGTTCCGGTCCTCGCCCACGCCGGGCGGAAGGACCAGTTCTGGAAGCCGGACGCCGTCGAGGTGTTCGAGGAGAAGCTGCGCGCCGGGGGTGTGACGTACGAGCTGCACTGGTACGACGCGGACCACGGGTTCACGAACCCGGCGCCGGTCGGCCAGGCGGGGCTCGGCCACTACGACGAGGCCGCCGCGAACCAGGCCTGGGAGCGGACCTACGCGTTCCTGGACCGCGTCCTGAAGCGGTAGGCGAGCGTCAGCGTTCGGCGTCGCGCGCGCGCTCCGTGCGCGGCGCGGCGTCGTCCGGGGAGGCCGGCGGTTCGGCGAGCAGGCGCGCGAGGCGGCGCGGACCTTGTCCCGACCAGTCGTCGGCCGTGCCGGTGCGCGCCAGGTCGCCGAGGCCGTACTCGGCCCAGCGCGCCGTGACGCGCGCCTTCGTCTCGGCGTCCATGCGGATCTCCGGCGGCCAGTCGCGCGCGTAGCCTTCGTCGGCGCGCTTGCGCGTCGCGTCGATCCCGAGCTTCGTGCCGGCGGCGATCTCGTACGAGCCGGAATGATCGAGATCGTCGACGGGCCCCGGCATCATCACGAGATCGCGTCCCGGATCGACGTTGTTCAGCACGAACCAGGCGACGCCGCGCACGTCGTGGACGTCGACGTCGTGATCGACGACGACGAGCGTGCGCGTGAGCATCATCATGTGGCCCAGGCCCCACAGCGCGCTCATCACCTTTTTGGCTTGGCCCGGATACGATTTGCGCACCGCGACGATCGCCAGGTTGTGGAATCCGCCCTCGACCGGGAGGTTGTAGTCGACGATCTCCGGGACGACCATCTGCAGCAGCGGGAGGAACAGCCGTTCCGTCGCCTTCCCGAGCCACGCGTCTTCCATCGGCGGCTTGCCGACGACGGTCGCGCCGTAGATCGCGTCGCGGCGGTGCGTGAGTGCTGTGACGTGCAGCGTGGGATAGAGATCCGCGGCGGAATAGACGCCGGTGTGGTCGCCGAACGGTCCCTCGACGCGCAGGTCGTCGTTGTCGACCCAGCCTTCGATGATGAAATCCGCGTCGGCCGGGACGTCGAGGTCGACCGTCTTCGCCTTCACCGTGCGGACCGGTGCGCCGCGCAGGTAGCCGGCGAACGCGAGCTCGTCGACGATCGGCGGAAGCGGCGCGCTCGCTGCGTACGTCAGCGCGGGATCGCCGCCGATCGCGACCGCGACCGGGATGCGGCGACCCCACTTCTCGGCGTGCGCGCGGCCTTGCTTGTGGCGCTGCCAGTGCATTCCGGCCGTGCGCGCGTCGTAGACCTGGACGCGGTACATCCCGACGTTGGGCCGGCCGCTCTCCGGGTCTTTGGTGAAGACGAGCGGCAGCGTGATGAACGGCCCGCCGTCGAGCGGCCACGTCGTCAGCACCGGCAGCTGCGTGAGGTCGGGCGGCTCGATGACGATCTCTTGCGAGCGAGCGCGCGCGACGCGCCGCGGGACTGCGGACATGCCGGCGTTTGCGAGCGAGGCGAGGCGTCCGAGCTTTCCGCCGAGCGAGGACGGCAGCGCGAGATCGATCGTGCTGCGCAGGCGCTCTTCGGCCTCGCGCAGCGAGCGAGCGCCGAACGCCATCGCGGCGCGCCGCTCGGTCCCGAACTGGTTGGTGAGCACCGGGAACCGCGAGCCGCGGACGTTCGTGAACAGCAGCGCCGGGCCGCCCGCCTTCACGACGCGGTCGGTGATCTCGGCGATCTCGAGCCGCGGGTCGACGGGGGCCTCGATCGTCGCGAGCTCACCGGCGTCGCGAAGGGCGCGCACGAACGCGGCCAGCGATTCATAGGCCATCCGCGGTGGTTAGACGCTCGAAACGCGCGCTCTTGCAGCTTTATTGAAAGCCGTGCTAAGCGATGAGATTCAGTTCCAGCCGCAGTACTCTTACCGCCTCGACGAACTCTTCGTAGAGCGCAGTCCTGACGATCTCGTCCTCGGGGTTCGTCGTTTGTACGCTGAAGCGTTTGGACACCGTGTACGTCGCAGATCGTCTGGCCGTGCGCGCGACGATCTGACATTCGAACCCCTGCTCTTCTTCGCCGCTGTCGCCACCGGCACGGCGCCACCCAGTATCGTCGAAGTTTGGTGGCAGCTCCGGTACCGGAAGAAGAGCAGCGAACGCTTTTGCCGCCGACAGAAAGTCCTTCGTCGCAATTGCATCTTTCCATTGCCGCCTATGTGCATCGACGTTCGCACTACGAATGACGGCTGCTTCGATCGGCGATATTACGCCGGGCGGCGAGTCGTCGTCGTCAGGCACCTCGGGATCCGCGCCGAGCTGACTCAATACGTCATTGAGTTCACGCAGATGCGCTACGAACACGGGACCGCAGGACTCCAGCGCCTTGTCGATCGGGGCTTCCTTGAACTTGTCGTACTCACGCTCGTGCACTGCGATAAAATCGGCGCGTCCGTTTGCCGCCGTTTCTAACAGATGCTTCACCTCGGCAACGGCGCATGGAATGCGGGAACGTATCACTACCACCTGGCAATATGACACGTAGTCTTTCATGAAGTCTTCCGCGAACGTACCGGGGCTCGCTGCCGTCAGTCTGTCGCCGAGTTCAAGGAGAGTTTCGGGGCTCGCGAGATTGAGAAATCGTTCGTCCCACAGCGCCTTCAACAGGACATACGCAGGGTGCATTACATCGCTGCTCTGTATTGCAAGAGCCGCAGCGAGCACAACGTTTTCGGACATCACGACCCGAAGCTTCCTCACGTACACCGCCAGGTCGGCGCCTGATTCGGCGCGCGACCCGAGAGAGTACGTTACGCTTCGGGTGGTTGCCTTGTCTGGGCCCGCTCGCCGAAAACGACATCATCGATTTCGGCGGTTGTACGATCTGGGGCTATGCCGGAGTAGCGAGCAAGGAACGCCTGAAGATTCTCCCGGCGTACTGCACGGTCGGGCCGCGGCTTGTTCATCCTGTCGGCAATAACGAGAGCGATCCCTTCGCGAACCAGGTCAGAAATATTACGTTCTTCTACCGTTGCGATCGTGCGCACGGCTTCGAGCTGATCCCGGTTGATGTAGAAATTTGCTCGCTGCTTCACGCTCATCGCGTACCCACCGTGTCCCATTTATACGCCGACTGTGTGTATATTGTCAAGGACGTGCGGAGTCGTAGCTCGGCAGTGGATCCGAGTTGCCGAGCGCATGTCTGGCTCTATTAAGCGCGGCGACCCCGGCGGCGGAGGCATCCCCAACAACCTTCTCACGCTCGGTGATGTCGTTCATGCGCCGCTCCATGACCGGCCCTCGCGACTCTCCGGCAGGCAGGTCTTGCAGCACTGCGGCACGGGCAACCTTGAGGTTGCTGAGTGCCGTCTCTAGCTGGCGGGCTGCGGCTTCCGCGTCCCGGATCGCGTCGTAGACGACCTGAGCTTCAGCGATCTTCAGCGCCATCGCCACGTCGCTGGAAAACACTCGGTCGACTAAGCGCGCCAGTGTGCCGACAGTAATGCTCGCCTCGGCATGCGGTGCGAGGGTTCTCGTGGACGCGAACTGCATTGCCGCCAGCCTGAGGAGCGCAACGAGCTGCGTCCGAACGCTGCGGTCATGGCGGCCATAGTCCATTCCCTTGGTCACAAAGGCGACTACGGCTGCAATGGCGGCACCGACAAGTGCCCCCATGACGGGACCGATCCAAGGGGCAGCCTGTGGTGGAGTGACGCACACGCACGATGCGGCGACGAAGCGCAGCATCAAGGCCTCGTTCCCGGCTATACTGTCCACCCTGGTGGCCTCCCACGTCTTTTCTAAAGGTGCCTGGCCAAATGATACACTGCGACGCATGGCTCAGTTCATCGCGATTTGCCGGCGTGCGCATGGGCGGTTCGCCGAATCGGACTTCACGCAGGAGCTGCTCGACGCCGAGGCCGAGCAGGCGCGGCGGCTGTACGCGCAGGGGGCGTTCCGGCAGATGTGGGGGCACCAGAGCCCGGCGGGCGCCGTGGTGCTGATCGAGGCGGAGTCGCGCGAGGCGGTGGACGCCGTCCTCGCCACGCTGCCGCTCGCGCAGCGCGAGATGCTCGACATCGAGGTGCTGACCGTCGGCCCGTACCGCGGGTTCGGGTCGGCGTAGCGCGCAGCGGTCGAGCGCCGCCGGCGCTCAGGCGAACGCGACGACGGCGGCCGACGCGTCGTGCTCGCCGCTGCGGTGCAGCAGCGCGGCGGCGCCGCGGTCGCCTGATTCCCACCACGCGCGCTCGATCGGAAACGTCGCGACGACGGCGAGGTCGTCGCGGCGGAGCCGGATCTGCTGGACCGGGCCGGGCGCGTCGATCCCGGTTCCCAGCGCGCCGGCGTGGCCGTGCAGCGCCTGCTGTGCGCCGCTGCCGTCGATCAGCGCGGCGTGGAGCTGGCCCGCGCCGGCGACGTCGATCTCCGAGTCGTCGCGCGCGAACGCGAGCAGCATGACGGCCGCGGCGAGATCGTCGTCACGGTGCTCGCGTGCGTGCTTCTGCACGACGCGGTCGAGTGCGCCGAGCGCGTTTGCCAGCGCTTTGCGCGACGTCACGACGGCGCGCGCGCCGGTGCGCAGCAGATCGCTCACCACGATCGGATCCGCTCCGGCGAGCACCGCGCCGACCGCGACGATCGTCGCGCCGTCGGCGCTCGTCCACGACTCGGCGAAGGTCGTCCCGTGCTTGCGCGCATGCGGCGCCCGCGAAGCGGTCTCGACGCGCACGCGCGTCCCCGCTCAGTCCGCCGGGATGACGGGCTTCTTGAACGTGATCGTCCGCTGGTCGGGGGCGCACGCCGGATCGAGCGTGCGGAAGATCCGCGCGCTGTCGACGTCGTGGCCCGCGTAGCTCGCCCAGCCGCCGCGGATCGTCACGGTCTTCGCGTCCTGCGTGACGGTAGCGACCTCGCTGCCGTCGGCGTCGAGCAGGACCAGCTCGCTGGTCTTCGCGTTGAAATGCGCGGTAGCGCCGCCGCCGCCGGGCAGCGGGTGATACGACATGCCTTTCACGCGGATGTCGATCACGGCGACGGGGTGCATCGCGTCCGCGCACCGCGCGAACACTTGCCAGTCGTCGTCGTTCGAGGCGGCGGCGGTGAATGGGGCGAGCGCCAGCGCGCAGCCCGCGAGTCCGGTGATCACGAGACGGTTCATAGGAGCACCTCGGATGACGGTCGGAGAGCGAGCCCTTCGGGTGCTCGGCCGCCTTACCTCTCGGCGATTTCGCAGCGCATCAGCAGCGCGTCCCAAGCCGAGCCGTCGCGGCGCGGGACGGCGCGGCGCTGCAGCTCGACGTCCGCGAACCCGTGCGCGCGGTAGAGCGCGAGCGCCGGCTCGTTGTCGGGGAAGACGCGCAGCGAGAGCGCGCGCTTGCCGTTCGCGCGCGCCCATGCCTGCGCGGCCGCGATCAGCGCGGCGCCGATCCCGCGCCCGCGGTGCGAGGCGCGCACGAGCATGCCGAGCTCCGGCTCGGCGCTCGCGATCTCCGATAGCCGGAGATCGCCGACGATCGTGCGGCCTTCGACCGCGACCCAGCCGACGACGCGGCGCTCGAGGATCGCGTCGCGCAGCGCCTGCGCGCGCGCCTCGACATCGAACGGCCACTCGGTCGCGATGAACCGCCCTTCGCGCGCGACTTCGCCGAGCAGCTCGACGAGCACGACGGCGTCCCGCTCGCCCGCCGGGCGAATCGTCCACGCCAGGCGCGCCATCTCACTCGATCCCGAGCTTCGCCAGATACGACGGAAGCACGTCGACCGCGCCGCCGTCGCGGTCGACCGCGAGGCCGTGCCACGCGTAGCGCACCACGCCGTTCTCGTCGAGCAGGAAGTCGGCGGGGATGCGGTACTTCGATCCCGCGTGCAGCTGCACGTCGGGCGAGACGACCGCGTCGAGCTGGTCGATCGGATAGATTGCGACCGGGAACGGCAGCGCCGCCGACGCGATCGCGCCGCGCGCGGCGTCGGCGTCCTCAAGCACGTCGACGCCGACGAACCGCACGCGGTCGCCGTACTTCGCGTACGCGCTGCGCACGAAGGGCATCGCCTCGCGGCACGGCCCGCACCAGCCCGCGAACAGGAACACGTACGTCGGCTTCCCGTGCAGCTCGTCGAGCGCGAGCGGGCCGCCGTCGCTCGCGGTGAGCGTCACCGCCGGAACGCGCTTGCCGACCGAGTCCGAGAGGTCGAACACGGTCGCGGGGCGCCGCGCCGCGCCGGTCAGCACGACCGCTGCGAGCAGGACCACGACCGCGCGAAGCCGAGACATGGCGAGAGCTCGTCTTCCGACGAGCTCTCGTGGTCTTCCCTGCCGGAACGAACGCCGGCTCAGTCGTTCGCCGAGCCGGGGCCGCTGGACGGACGCGGTCGCCGGCGCCGCGGACGGTCGCCGCCGCCCCCGCCCC
>DATAQE010000041.1:0-11066 GCA_036264835.1 Candidatus Elarobacter sp. | reverse complement strand
CGCGATCGCGCAGGTCGCTGGGCGAGAGCCGGATGGGGCGGTGCGGGCATGACGCCGTTCCGGTACGAGCGCGCGGGCGACGCCGGCGCGGCGGTCGCGGCGCTCGCCGCCGCGCCGCAGGGCGCGTTCCTCGGCGGCGGGACGAACCTCGTCGACTTGATGAAGCTGGGCGTCGCGACGCCCGACGTGCTGGTCGACGTTGCGCGGTTGCCGTACGATGCGATCGACGTGCGCGCCGACGGCAGCGTGCGGATCGGGGCGGCGGTGAAGAACAGCGTCCTCGCGGCGGACCGCACGATTCGCACCCGGTATCCCGTCCTCTCGCAGGCGCTGTTGTCCGGCGCGTCGGGGCAGTTGCGGAATCTCGCGACGACGGGCGGGAATCTGCTGCAGCGCACGCGGTGTCTGTACTTTCAAGACGTGACCAAGCCGTGCAACAAGCGGCGGCCCGGGAGCGGGTGTCCGGCGCGCGAGGGGTATCACCGCAACCTCGCGATCCTCGGTGCGTCGGAGGCCTGCATCGCCACGCATCCGTCGGACATGGCGGTCGCGATGGCGGCGCTCGACGCGGTGGTGCACGTGAACGGCCCGCGCGGCGAGCGCGACGTTCCGCTCACGGACTTTCACCGGCTGCCGGGCGAGGAACCGCAGCGCGACACCGTGCTGGAGCACGGCGAGCTGATCGTGTCGGTCGATCTGCCGGCGCTGCCGTTCGCCGCGCGCTCGCGGTACCGCAAGGTGCGCGACCGCGCGTCGTACGCGTTCGCGCTCGTCTCGGTCGCGGCGGCGCTCGACGTCGACGGCGGACGGGTGCGCGACGTCCGGCTCGCGCTCGGCGGCGTGGCGCACAAACCGTGGCGCGCGCGGCGCGCCGAGGAGCTGCTGCGGGGCGCGGCGGCGGACGAAGCGGCGTTCCGGCGGGCGATCGACGCCGAGCTCGAAGCCGCGCGGCCGCTGCGCGAGAACGCGTTCAAGATCCCGCTCGCGCGGAACATCGTGGTGCGCACGCTGCTCGAGCTGGCGGGCGCGGGCTGATGCTCAGCCGGGACGAACCTCGCCGTTCTCGAACGCGAGCGGCACCGCGAGCAACGCGCGAAAGTGCTTGTAGCCCGCGTGTCCCGGGTGATACGCGTGCAGAAACATCCAAGGTCGCCCGTCCGGCCCTTCCGCGACCGAGGGATGTCCCGGTCCCCACCACTCCGAGGTGGACTGGATGAACGGCAGTTCGGTCTTCGCATAAGGACCGAACGGAGAATCGGCGACGCCGACGCCGATCCCGTACTGCGCCGTCGAGAAGTCGTTGCCCGAATAGAAGAGATAATATCGTCCCCGTTGCTTCATGAGCCACGGGCCCTCGACGAGATGTCCCTCCCACGGAAGATCGTTCGTCAGGATCAAGCGCCGCTCGCCGTGCAGCCTCTCGCCGGCCGGGTCCAGGCGCTGTGCGTAGACCGCGGTTTGCATCGCGGTCAAGATCGCCGTGAGCTCCTCGCGCAGCGCCGAATCGTTCGTCTGCGCGCGCAGCTGCTCCAGCGCACTGCGGAACCCGCCGTAGTTCGCCACCACGGCCGCGATGAGAACCTGTTGGACGAAGAAGCGTTCCATCGGGCTCAGCGTCCGGGTCCACGGCCAAAGCACCGCGTTCAAGCTCGCGGTCCTCGCGTCGCGGCGCTCGTCGAACAGGCTCCCGATGAGCTGCGGGTCACGCTGCAGGAGCGCGCAGACGAGGCCGGGCCACACGTCGTTGTCGTCTTGTTTCCAGCACAGCACGGCCGACCCGTCGTCGTCGACGAAGACGTTCGGATCGATCACGCCGCCCCGGAGCAGCGGCTCGCCGGCGGCGGCATACGGACCCGCCGGATCGTCTGCGTGCGCCAGGCCGATCGCGAGCGAACCGTCCTTCTCGCGCGCGCTGAAGCAGACGACGAAACGCCCCCCGACCTCGTGCATCTCGGGAGCCCAGAACTCGCCGCCTTGCTCGACGTCCGCCGTCCAAGCCGGCTTCGCTCCGTGCGGAAAGACGAACCCCGCGAGCTCCCACGCGCTCAGATCGCGCGAACGCAAGATCGGGAACGATTGCGGCGCATCGTTGGACGTGACGACGACGTAGTACGATGCGCCGCCGTTCGGCTCTCGAACCCGCAGCGCACCCGGATCGCCGTAGCCGTACAGCACCTCCGCCGAGATGTTCTTCGTCAGCAACGGGCGAAGCCGCGCGCCGGTCGTGCCGTTGACGCGATGTCGTTCCGCCGAGGAGCGCGTCTCGAAGTCGTTCGCGATCCGCTCGAAGAGATCCAGGTACGCCGCTTGGCTCACCGTGCCCAGCTCGTACGTTCGCGTGCGCGCCTCGGCGCCTCCGCGAGAACGGGCCGTCACGCGAAAGGTGCGCCGTTCCTCGTCCGGTCCTGCATTCTCCACCTCGACCGAGAAGGGCATGTCGACGTGGGTCAGGACCACTGCGGCCTTTCCGCGGGAATGACCTCGTCCGGTGCGAGCTTCTTTGCTTCGCGCACGATGTCGTCGTACCGCTGCGCTCCGAGCTGGTTCTGCAAGGTCGTCTCGACGTTGACGCGCCGCGCGATCTGCTCGTTCGTCTCGACGAACTTGCCTTCGTCGCGCGCCTTGGCGGCGACGGCCAGCATGCGCACCGCTTCCGTCAAGCGATCAGCCGTCAACGGCCGTGCCGCGGTGACGATCAAGGTCGCCAGACCGATGAGACAATCGGCGACCAGCTGCTGCCGGCCGACTTTCCGATGTTTGCTCAAACTTTCGGTGTAGCATGAATACGCCTCGTCGGGTTCGTTGCCGAGGAGCGCGACCTCGGCCAGGTACTTCAACGACTCCGCCACACCCCACTCGTCTCCTTCCGTCAAATGGGTGCGCAGCGCCTCGTCGTGCGCCTTGCGCGCCTGGCCGAGCTCCTTTCGAATGGTCATCAAGTGACCGAGATTGTTGAGCGTGAGCGGCCGCCCCCACGGTTCGCCTAGACGGCTCCAGAGCGAGAGGCTCTCCGCGTACGCGTCGTACGCGGCGTCTTGGTCGCCCTTGGTCGCCTTGGACATGAGCGCGTACCCGAGGTCGTTCATCGCGAGCGCATGGCCCCAGACGTCGTTTCGGGCGGCGAAGAGCTCGATCGCGCGGCGTTCGAGACGCGAGCCTTCTTCGAAGTCGGTCTTCGCACGGCCGAGGATTACCAGCGCGTATCCGAGCCAACGGTCCCGCGTCACGCTGGACGGCAGGCTCGTCCAGATGTGAACGCTTTCCGTGAGCTTGTCGTCGGCCTCCCGGAAGTCACCCCCGAGAAACGCCAAGCCGCCCGCCGCATACATCGCCTTTGCGAGCGGCGCGTCTCGCGGTGCGTCGGCACAGCGTTCCAACAGTGTGTGCATGCAGGCGCTCCCGAGCGGAAACAGCGCCGAAAAATTCCAGAACCAGAACAATCCGGCGCCGATCCGCAGCGCTCGTTCGGCCATGCCGGGGGTTCGCACGCACCAATCGAGCGCAGCCTCGATGTGCGGGATCTCCTCGGCGATCTCTCTGAGGCTCGCCCGCCGTGCCGGGCTCATCAAACGGCGCTCGTGCATCTCGACGAAGTCCAGATAATACCGTGCATGGCGCTCGCGACAGTGCTCCGCTTCCGGAAACAGCTGGAGCCGCTCGGCGGCCGCGAGCCCGCTGCCGTCCTTGAACTCGTAGCGCAGCCGCGGGTCGTCGACGCGTTGCGCGAGCACGCCGTCTGCAAGGAGATCGTTCAGCCGCTGCCGGAGGTCCCTCGTTCGGAGGGCGCGGTTGACCTCGGCGCAGGCTCCGAAGGAGAACGAGACGGGACCCGCGTCGTCGGCTACGCGAAGTGCGTCGTCGCGCGCGGCTTTCGGACGATAAAAGACGCCCAGGCTGCGGAAGAACGCGTCGCGATCGTTCCCGGCAGTCCACGGCGTTTCGTACGTTTCGTTCGGTGTCTCGCTGGTGATCGAAGGCGCCTGATCGGTGTCGCCTTGCCGCCGCAGCGCCTTGAACCGGGCCACGAGCGCACGGTTCACCGCGGACCAGTCCGGCGGGAACGGCGGTCTCGCGCCGTCCGCCATCAGCGACTGCATGAGCTCGTCGGAGAACAAGCCCGCCCGGTTTTCGCGTGTGTTCAGGGCGTATTCGCCGGGCGAAGCGGCGCACAGGAGAAACTGGTCCCTCTTCACCCCGATCCCCACGGCATATTTCGTTCGCGTGACGCCCGCCTCGCCGATCGTGATGTAGTCGGCGCACGTATCGACCACGGCATCGACGCGGTCGATGTTCGGACAGGCATCGGTACGAAGACGTTCCAGGACGGAGTCCAGGTCGACGTTGCGCAGGTCGCCGGGCTCGGCGTCCGAGGTGAAGAGCAACCGTTCTTTCTTGGTCGTGATGACACCGTGTCCGGACCAGTACAGGAAGAGCAGATCGCACTCCAAGGTCTGGAACTCGCCTAGGATCAGCGCGTTGAGGTCGGCTTGCGTCGGCTTGCGCAGCTGCGCGCACAGCGTGCCGAGCTCGGCCATCGCCGCGCTTTGCGGTTCCAGCGGCGCGACGTACGCGGTGACGTTCGCAGTCGGGACGTTACAGCGCTTGAGGTACTGCGCCATGCGCAGCACGTCGTTGACGGGGCCGCGAAGGTCCCATGTGTCGTGCTCGCCGTAGCGCTCGACGCCGACCAGGACGGCGACGGTTCGTTGCGGTCTGACCATCTCGTCACCTCACCGGCGACAGTTTTCGCGGGACCGCGAGCGCTTCCTCGACTTGCTGCCGGCCGCCTCGCCGCCGGCCAGCTTGCCCGCTCAGCCCGTGTCCCGGCCGGGTACAGGGACCGCATGGATCCCGTGAGTCGCGAACGATGATCGCCTCGCGCGCGATCGGTGCGCCGCTCGACCGCATCGACGGCCCGCTCAAGGTCACCGGCACGGCGACGTACGCGTACGAGCACCCGGTGGAGAACCCGCTCTACGTGCACATCGTGCAGAGCACGATCGCGAAAGGACGGATCGCCTCGCTGGACGCCGGCGCGGCCGCCGCACAGCCCGGCGTGGTGGCGGTCGTCACGCACGAGAACGCGCCGCGCATCGACGTGCCGGCGGAAGACGGCGATCTGCGCATCCTGCAGTCCGACGCGGTCGCGTACCACGGGCAGATCGTCGCCGGGGTCGTCGCCGAGACGGCCGAGATCGCGCATCACGCCGCGGGCTTCATCGCGATCGCGTACGAGGAGCGCCCGCACGACGTCGAGCTGCGCTACGACCGTCCGGATCTGCACAAGCCCGAGAAGGTGAACGCCGGCTTCGCGACCGACACGCGCGAGGGCGACGTCGAAGACGCGTTCCGGAATGCCGAGGTCTCCGTCGACGAGACGTACACCACGCCGTACGAGCACAACAACCCGCTCGAGCCGCACGCGACGATCGCGATCTGGAACGACGACGGCGTCACGCTGTACGACAGCAACCAAGGGCCGCACACGATCCGCGAGACGGTGTCGAGCGTGTTCGGGCTGCCGCAGGAGTCCGTGCGGGTAATCTCGCCGTACGTCGGCGGCGGGTTCGGTTCGAAGGCGTTCGCGCACTCGCACATCATCCTGGCCGTGATGGCAGCGAAGCTCGTGCGGCGGCCGGTGAAGGTCGCCGTTTCGCGGCACCAGATGTTCTCGCTGGTCGGCTACCGCACGCCGACGATCCAGCGCGTCCGGCTCGCCGCGGATCGCGACGGGCGGCTGACCGCGATCGCGCACCACGTCGTCGAGCAGACCTCGCAGGTCGAGGAGTTCGCCGAGCAGACCGCGGTCGCGACCCGGATGATGTACGCCGCGCCGAACCGCGCGACGACGCACCGGCTCGCGAAGCTCGACGTCCCGACGCCGACGATCTTCCGCGCGCCGGGCGAGACGCCGGGGATGTACGCGCTGGAATGCGCGATGGACGAGATGGCGATCGCGTGCGGGCTCGATCCGGTCGAGTTCCGCATCCGCAACGAGCCGGAGATCGATCCGGACACGAAGCACCCGTTCAGCAGCCGGAATCTCGTCGCGTGCCTGCGCGAGGGCGCGCGTCGCTTCGGCTGGGACGGGCGCGATCCGCGGCCGCGCGCGCGGCGCGAGGGCAACTGGCTCGTCGGGACCGGCGTCGCGTCGTCGACGTACCCGACGCGGCGGCGTCCCTCCGACGCCTGGATCCGCGCGCACGCCGACGGCACCTACGAGGTCATGATCGACGCCTCGGACATCGGCACGGGGACGTGGACGTCGCTCACGCAGATCGCGGCCGACGCGCTCGACGTCACGGTCGAGCAGGTGCGGCTGCGCATCGGCGACAGCGCGCTGCCGAAGGCGCCGGGCGCCGGCGGATCGATGGGCCTGGTCTCGTGGGGAAGTGCGATCGTCGACGCCGCGCGCAAGCTGCGCGCGCGCTTGCACGACGACTTCGGCGGGGTGGTCCCGGCGGACGGGATCGAAGCGCGCGGCGAGACCGACGACAACCCCGAGCTGAAGGAGCACTACTCCGCGCACGCGTTCGGCGCGCAGTTCGTCGAGGTGCGCGTCGATGCGGACACCGGCGAGGTCCGCGTGCCGCGGCTGCTCGGCGTCTTCGCGGTCGGCCGTGTGATCAACCCGAAGACGGGGCGCTCGCAGCTGATCGGCGGGATGACGATGGGGATCTCGATGGCGCTCCACGAGGAGACGGTGCTCGATCCGCGCTACGGGCATTTCGTGAACCACGATCTCGCCGAGTACCACATCGCGACGAACGCCGACACGAAGAGCGTCGAAGCGTACTGGATCGAGGAGGACGACCCGCACGTCAACCCGATGGGCGCGAAGGGGATCGGCGAGATCGGCATCACCGGCACCGCCGCGGCGATCGCGAACGCGGTGTACCACGCGACCGGGATCCGCGTGCGCGACTTGCCGATCACGCTCGACAAGCTGCTGATGCGCGGCGGTTGACGACGGACGCTGAACGCGCTGAAACGCGAGCGGGTCCGCCGCGGTGGCGATTGTTCGTCGCCGGCGATCTGGACTCCGAGACTCGGACGGCGTGCGCCGACGTAGCGCAGCGTCTGCGATCCAAGCGATTCGCCGCGAAGTGGGTGACGCCGGAGAACTACCATCTCACCGTTGCGTTCATCGGCGGCGTCGACGAAGAGCGGGTCGGCGCGGTTCGCGCGGCCCTGGAGGAGACGGTGACACGGCTCGCGCCGCTCGAGGTCCCGCTCGATGCGGTCGGCGCGTTTCCGAACGAACGCCGCGCGCGCATCGCGTGGGTCGGCTCGCACCGGCCGGTGCCGGAGTTCGCGACGCTGTGCGGCGCGGTGCGAAGCGCGCTGAGCGAGCTGGGGTTCACGTTCGACCGCCACGCCGACGCGCACGTCACCCTTGCGCGCGCCGAAGGCCGCGCCGCCTTGCCCTCCGTCGCACCGCCGGCCATCGCACCGGTGCGCCTCGACTCCCTGACGCTCTACCGATCGTTCACCGAACACGGCGGCGCGCGGTACGAGCCGGTCGAACGGTTCCGGTTCGGCGGAGGCGCTACGTCCCCGCCGGCTGCGCGACCCAGCTTCTGAAGTAGTTCACGTCTTCGACGGCGCTCGCGGTTTCCGCGATGCGCAGCGGGCCGTACGCGTCGATCGCGACGGCGAGCTCGTCCGTCGACGACTTCCCGAGCGACGCTTCGACGGCGCCCGGCTGCGGGCCGTGGGGTGCACCGGCGGCGTGCAACGTCACGGAGCGCTCTTCGATCCCGCGGCGCGACATGAAGTTCCCCGACGCGTAGTAGATGATCTCGTCGCAGTCGACCGAGGAGTGGTTGTACGGCGCGGGGACCGCGAGCGGGTGGTAGTCGAACATCCGCGGCGCGAACAGGATGAACGCCGCGCCCGGCGCGTCCCAGATCTGGTGCGTCGAGGGCGGCTGGTGCAGCTTCCCGGTGACCGGCGCGTACTCGTCGGCGTTGAACGCCCACGGATAGCAGTAGCCGTCCCAGCCGACCACGTCAAACGGGTGGTTCGCGACGACGTACTCGGCGTTGCGGCCTTTCGCGGAGATCCGCACGCGGAACTCGCCGACCTCGTCGATCGGCTCGTGCAGCACCGGCGCGCGGAAGTCGCGCTCGTAGTACGGCGCGTGCTCGGCGAGCTGGCCGAACTCGTTGCGGAACTTGCGCGGGATCGTGATCTGTCCCGACGACTCGGCGACGAACAGCGACGTCGGCGTGTGCGGCTGCAGCCGGTACGTCGTCCCCATCGGCACGTAGAGGTAGTCGTGCGCGCGGTACTCGATTGTGCCGAACGAGGTCTCCAGCGCGCCGTCGCCGTTCTGCACGAACAGCATCTCGTCGCCGCCGGCGTTGCGGAAGAAATACGTCATCGGCTCGGTGACGACCGCGGTCGAGAGCAGGATGTCGTCGTTGCCGACCAGCGGGACGCGCGCTTCGACCGCGTCGCCCGTCTTCTCGATCCGCCCGGTGAACCAGTGGCGGTTGCGGACCGGGTCGTTCGGCAGGAAGCGCACCATCGGGCGCTGCCACGGCTGAACGTCGAGTGTCGCGGTCGGCGGGCGCAAGTGGTACGCGAGCGAGTAGACGCTCTCGAATCCCTTCGTCGAGATCAGCTCTTCGGCGTACAGCGCGCCGCTCGGCGTGCGGAACTGCGTGTGCCGCTTCTCCGGCAGGCGGCCTCGGCGAACGTAGAATGCCACGCGGAAACGTTCCGCGGGCGGACAGGCGCACCTCGCTCGGCGAACGGCGCTGCGTGGACGACGTGCCGCACGACGACGCCACCGAGCTCCTGCTGGCGCTCGGCCGCGGGCTGCACCAGGCCGGCGCGACGAGCGACTCGCTCGAGCAGACGCTGCGCGACGTCGCGGGCGCCTGCGGCATCGCGGTGCAGATCAACGCGCTGCCGACCAGCCTCACGCTGGCGGTCGGCTCGGGGCTCGGGCAGCGGCTCGTGATCCTGCGGCTGCAGCCGGGGAAGCTGCACCTGCGCAAGCTCGCGCAGCTCGAAGGGGTCGTCGCGCGCGTGCGGCGCGGCGAGGAGGCGGGCCGCGCGCTCGTCGACGTCACGGCGATCGACACGGCGACGCGCCCGGATCCGCCCGCGCTCACGGTCGCCGGGTACGTGCTGCTCGCGTGCGGGACCGCGCTGCTGCTCGGCGGCGCCGCGCCGGAGGTCGTCGTCTCGGGGCTCGCCGGCGTGGCGATCGGCGCGCTCGCCGCGGCGGGCCAGCGCTGGCAGCGGATCGACCGGATCTTCGAGGTCTCGGCGGCGTTCGTCGCGACCGTGATCGTCGCGCTGTGGGAACGGTTCGCGGGCCCGGTCTCGCTGTACGTGGTGCTGATCGCCGGGATCGTGCAGCTGCTCCCCGGCTACTCGCTCACGACCGCGTTGAACGAGCTCGCGAACCGGAACCTCGTCTCGGGTACGGCGCGGCTGGGCGGCGTGTTCGTGACGCTGCTCTCGCTCGGGTGCGGGTTCGCGCTCGGCGCCGGGCTCACCGGGAACAGCGTCTTCAACGGGCCGACGGTGAGCGCGGGACACGTGACGCTACTCTCGCTCGCCGGCGCCGCGGTGCTGATGGCGCTCGGGATCGCGCTGCTGCTGCACGCGCGCTTCGCCGACATCGGCTGGATCGTCGCGGCGGCCGCGGCGACGATCGCGCTCGGGCACTGGCTCCCCGCGCTCGGGATCACGCAGGCCGGCCCGTTCGCGACGGCGTTCGCGATCGGCGTGCTGACGACGATCGCGGCGCAGCTGATCCGCGTGCCGCAGAGCGTCGTGCTGGTCCCGGCGCTGCTCGTCCTCGTCCCGGGCTCGCTCTCGTACGAGAGCCTGCTCTACGTGTTCCAGGCGGACACGAGCGACGCGGTGTCGATCGCCGTGCGCGCGCTGCTCACCTCGATCCTCATCGTGGCGGGGTTCCTCACCTCGCAGCTGCTCGCGCCGCCGGTCCGCCGCGGATCCGGCGCGTAGCGGAAAACGGTCGGCCCCGCTTGGCGAGCGAGCGGTCGGGTACGATTCGGTCATGCCGTATCTGCGTTTGTCCTCGCTCCCGCTCGACGAGGAGACGAAGCGTCATCTCGCCGACGAGCTGACCGCGACCGTCCTGGACATCCTCCCGGACGAGAAGCCGGAGTGGACCAGCGTCCACTTCACGCCGTTCGAGCCCGGCGAGTTCGCGATCGCCGGCCGGCTCGTCGCGGACGGCGCGATCCCCGACACGCACCTCGAGATCAGCGCGCCGGTCGTCGACGAGAAGAGCTGGTTCGCGCTGCGCAACCGCCTGACCGACGTCCTCATCGAAGCGCTCTCGATCCCGGAGAGCGAACGCTGGCACGTGAACGTGAAGCTGAACCGCTACGACGCGCACTCGTTTGCGATCGCCGGCAACGCGGCCGACGAGATCGAGAAGCTCGCCGCGGAAGCCGGCGAAACCGACACGTCCGGCGGCGGACCCGGCTGGCTGCGACCGGCCGTCCTCGCCGGGTTCGCTCTCGGTCTGGTGGTCGGCTACCGCTGGATCTCGGGTCGGATTCGTACCGATGCGGTCGTGGACGCGGCGCCGCCGCTCACCGAATCGCAAACCGAACCGGCGCCCGTCGAAACCGGCCCGCGCGAATACTAGCGCCGGCAGCGCGAACGGCCGGCAGCAACGCGCACGGGAGAAACGCGAAGAGCCCGCTCGATCATCGCTGATCGGCGGGCTCCTCGTTACGGATTATCTGGCGGCGTCCTACTCTCGAGGGACCCTGCGGTCCGACTACCATCGGCGCTGGCGGGCTTAACTGCCGTGTTCGGGATGGGAACGGGTG
Source organism: Candidatus Elarobacter sp. (assembly GCA_036264835.1). Taxonomy (GTDB): domain Bacteria; phylum Vulcanimicrobiota; class Vulcanimicrobiia; order Vulcanimicrobiales; family Vulcanimicrobiaceae; genus Vulcanimicrobium. The sequence continues at coordinate 237 of DATAQE010000041.1, read as the reverse complement.
GAACCCCGCCGCCATGACCGCCAGAAACTTGATCCGCACCGCGACGCCGAGCCGGAGCTCGAGGCTAGTCGCGGGCGAAAGCTGCACAGAGAAGAACTTCCATGGGCCAAACGATTGCGTTCGTTTTGTAGCGTACTTAATAAGTGTCCGGGCGATTAGTACCGGTCAGCTCCAGCGGTTGCCCGCCTTCCACCTCCGGCCTATCAACGTGGTAGTCTCCCACGACCCTTCACTCTT
>DATAQE010000040.1:0-30577 GCA_036264835.1 Candidatus Elarobacter sp. | reverse complement strand
GCGCCGTCCCGGCCAGCTCGCCGGCTTTGCGCAGCCGCAGATCGGCCTCGGCGATCTCGAAGCCGTCGGTGGTCTCCTCGAGGACGTGCAGGCGTTCGACTTCGGCGGCGTCGTCGGGCGGGATCAGGATGCAGTACGATTCCGCGACGCCGCGGCCGACGCGGCCGCGCAGTTGGTGGAGCTGCGCGAGGCCGTAGCGGTGCGCGTCGAGGACGACCATGATCGAGGCGTTGGGCACGTCGACGCCGACCTCGACGACGGTGGTCGAGACGAGCACGTCGGTTTCGCCGCGCTTGAAGCGGTCCATCACCGCGTCCTTTTCCCGCGGGGGCATCTTGCCGTGCATCAAGTCGACGCGGAGGTCGGGGAAGACGTCGGTTCGCAGGCGGTCTGCTTCTTCCACCGCGGCGATGAGCTGCGGTGCGGGGCGTTTGTCGGCCTTGGTCTTGCGCGTGCCGCGCGGCGCTGCGGTGGCTTCTTCGTCGTCCGCGTCGGTCGGTGCGATGGCGGCCGCGACGACGTACGCTTGTTGGCCGAGGGCGGCGGTTTTGCGGACGAGCTCGTAGACCTCGTGTTTGCGGCTCTCGCGGACGACGAACGTGCGGATCGGTGTGCGGCCCGGCGGAAGCTCGTCGATGATCGAGACGTCCATGTCGGCGTATTTCGTCTGTGCCAGCGTGCGAGGGATGGGGGTGGCGGTCATCGCGAGGGTGTGCGGGGCGGTGCTCTTCTCACGCAGCGTTCTGCGCTGGTTGACGCCGAAGCGGTGCTGTTCGTCGATCACCACCAGGCCGAGTTCGCGGAAGTTCACCGATTCGGTAAGCAGCGCGTGGGTGCCGACCGCCAGCGCCGCTTCGCCGGAGGCGATCCGTTCCTCGGCGCGGCGGCGTTCGCGCGCACCCTGCGAGCCGAACACCGCTTCCACCGTGACGCCGAACGGGAGCAGCAGCGGCGCGAGTTTCGCGGCGTGTTGTGCGGCGAGGATCTCCGTCGGCGCCATCAGCGCGGATTGCACGCCGCCTTTGTGCGCGAGGACGATCGCGGCCGCGGCGACCAGCGTCTTTCCGCTGCCGACGTCGCCTTGGAGCAGGCGGTTCATGGGCGCGGTCCGTTCCATGTCGGCCCAGATGCGTTCGATCACGCGGCGTTGCGCGCGGGTCGGCGGGAAGGGGATATCCGCGGTGAACGCGTCCCAGAAGCCGTCGGGGAGCGGAAGCGCGTGTGCGCCGCCCTCCGCTTCGCGGCGCGCGCGCTTCACCGCGGCGGCGAGCGCGATCGTGAAGAACTCGTCGAAGACGATCCGTTCCTTCGCGCGCGCGGCGTCGTCGAGATCGCGCGGCGCGTGCACGTCGCGCCAGGCCTTCGCGAGCGGCGGGAAGCCGTACCGGCGCACCAGCGGTTGCGGCAGCGCGTCGGTGTGCTGCGCGATGAGGCGGTCGAGGTTCTTCGCGATCGTGCTGCGGATGATGCGCGACGGGAGGTCCTTGCTCGCCGCGTAGACCGGGATGATCTCGCCCTGGAAGACTTCGTTCTCGCGCAGCACCCGGTGCGCCGTGACGTTGATCTCGCGGAGGAAGCCGGCGCCGGAGACGCGGCCGGCGACGAAGACGCGGTCGCCGGCGTCGAGCTTGCCGCTCATGTAGCGCTGCCCGAACCATTTTGCTTCGATGATGCCGGTGTCGTCTTGCAGCGTCGCGGTGAAGAGCTGGAAGCGGCCGCGGCCGCGGCGTTCCTTCACGCGCGTGACGCGGCCGACGACGATCGCTTCACCTTCGCGGACGCTCGCGATCGGCATCGGCTCCCGCCAATCGCGGTACGCGCGCGGGATGTACGCGAGCAGCTCGTCCGGCGTCTCGATGCCGAGCTCGGCGAACTTCGCGGCGGTTTCGGGGCCGATCCCGGGGAGGGACGTCAGCCCGTGGGTTTGGCGCGTCGCGATAGCTCCGCTCCCACCTCGTCCAGCGAGACGCCGCGTTCCGCGAGCAGCACCAGCGCATGGTACAGCAGGTCGGCCGTCTCCCACACGAGCTCGCCGCGGTCGGCGTTCTTCGCGGCGATCACGACCTCGGTCGCCTCTTCGCCGATCTTCTTCCCGATGCGGTCGACGCCGCCGGCGAAGAGCTTTGCGGTGTACGAGCCTTCGACCGGATGCGCTTTGCGCGAGAGGATCGTGCGCGCGAGCGAGGAGATCGCGCTCGCGAACTCCGCGCCTTCCGGCGGTTCTTGGGCGCCGTCGAGCGGGATCGTGCTCGCGAAGCACGACGCCGCGCCGGTGTGGCAGGCGGGGCCGTTCGGCACGACGCGGTAGAGCAGCGCATCGGCGTCGCAGTCGACCGAGACCGAGACCACGCGCTGCGTGTTCCCCGACGTCGCGCCTTTGTTCCACAGCTCGTTGCGCGAGCGGCTCCAGAGCCAGGTGGAGCGCGTCGTCAGCGTGCGTTCGAGCGCTTCACGGTTGGCGTACGCGAGCGTGAGGACCGCGCCGGTGGTGGCGTCCGTGATGACGACCGGCGCGAGGCCCTCGGCGTCCCAGCGGATCTCCGGGGGCGCGGTCATACGGCGACCGGATCGCGGCGCACGACGATCCCTTCCGCGGCGAGCGCGTCTTTCAGGTCGGCGATCGCGAGCTCGCCGTAGTGGAACAGCGATGCGGCGAGCGCGGCATCGGCGTCGGCTTCGCGGAAGACGTCGGTGAAATGCGCGATCGCGCCCGCACCGCCCGAGGCGATCACCGGAAGGTCGCACGCATCGCGGATCGCGCGCGTGAGCGCGATGTCGTAGCCGTCGCGCGTGCCGTCCCGGTCGATCGACGTCACGAGCAGCTCGCCCGCGCCGCGGTGTTCGCATTCGGCGGCCCAGGCGATCGCGTCGCGCCCGGTCGGCGTTCGGCCGCCGTCGACGACGACCTCGAATCCGGAGGGCGTGCTCGCCGGCGCGCGGCGCGCGTCGATCGCCACCACCACGCACTGCGCGCCGAAGCGGCGCGACGACGCCTCGATGAGCGAAGGATCGCGCACCGCGGCGGAGTTCATGCTGACCTTGTCGCAGCCGGCGCGGAGCAGGTCGTTCACGTCCTCGACGCCGCGCACGCCGCCGCCGACCGCGAACGGAATCGTGAGCTCGCGCGCGACCTCGCGCACGACGGCGAGCGTCGCGCGGCGGCCTTCGACCGTCGCGGTGATGTCGAGGAAGACCAGTTCGTCGGCGCCTTCCGCTTCGTAGCGGCGCGCCAAAGCGACCGGATCGCCGGCGTCGCTCAGATCCACGAAGCGCACGCCTTTCACGACCCGGCCGTCCTTGATGTCGAGACAAGGGACGATCCGGCGAGCCAACACGACCCGCCGCCCTTCGCCGTCCGGGCGCGGCGTTCTTCGAGACCGCGGCTCAGGCGCTGGCGCTCTCCCCGATCGGGCTGAACTCGGACGAGGCGTCCTCTTCCTCTTGCACGACGCGGAGCGCGATGATCGCGAGGTCGTCCTGGACCCCGCCGCTGTAGGCGTCGGCGGCCGCCACGAGCAGGTCGCAGAGCGCCTGCGGGTCGGACGGCGCGTCGCGCAGCAGCGAGGCGACGCGCTCTTCGCCGAGCATCTCGCCTTCGGTGTTCCGCGCCTCGCCGAGGCCGTCGGTCGCGAGCAGCACGATGTCGCCGACCGCGAGCGGGACGGTCTCCGTGGTGTACGTTTCGTCGCGGCCGAGGCCGATGATCGGGCCGGTCGGCGGCAGCTGCTCGATCAGCGTGCCGCGCCGCACGTAGGCAGTGCCGTGACCGGCGCTCGCGTAGCGCAGCGTCTGCGTGCGCGCGTCGAACGCGCCGAGGAAGAGCACGACGAACACCGTCGGATCGTCGCTCTCGAACGTGTCGATGAACAGCCGGTTGAAGCGCGCGGCGACGTCGGCCGGATCGTCCGCGCCCGCGGCGAGCGCGCGGATCGAATACTGCGCGAACGCGGCGTGGCGCGCGGCTTCGACGCCCTTCCCGCTCGCGTCGGCGATCAGAAACCAGCCGCGCTCCGGGCTCGGCCGCCAGGCGTCGAGGACGTCTCCGCCGATCAGCGCTTCGCGCGTGGCGGACGCGTACGCGTAGCCCATCTGCGTGCGCGGCGGGCGCTGGCCGTTGACGCGCAGCGTGCGCTGCAGCGCGTCGACGAGAATCTGGCCTTGGACCAGCCGGGCCATCGCGGTCGCGCGGCCGATCGCGTACCAGAGCGCCGCGATGGCGAAGACGGTGATGATTCCGGCGCTGATCGCGACGGTGGCGTTGATGCGGCGGCGCAGCGTCTGCTCGACGCGCCGGCTCTCGTTGGTGAGCTCGTCGCGGAGCGTGCGCGCGTCGCGGCTCATCTGGTCGGTGATGAACTTCCCTTCCGCCTGCTGGTCCGCCGCCTTGGGGGAGCTGGGGTCGGTGAGCAGCGGGCGCGCGACCTCGCGTTCCCACTGCGCATGGTAGCGGCGCATCTCTTCGACCGTGTCGATCGCGCCGGGGATCGCGGCCTCGCGCAGCCGGCCCTCGAGCGCAAGAGACTGCACGTCGAACTGCGCTGGGAGGCCTTGGGTGTCGAGGAAGAGCGGGTTCTTCGTCGAGACGTAGCCGCGGAGCGAGGTCTCCTCGTCGAGCTGGATCCGCAGCAGCTCGTCGAGGTCGGAGCGGGCGTTCGTCAGGCGCACTTGGGCGCCGGAGGCGGCGTCCAGCTGTCCGACGCCGATCAGCGGTCCGGCGAGGGCCGTCGCGAGGAACGCCGCGACCAAGGCGATGATTGGAGGCGACGCCCAGAATCGAACTGGGGGTGGAGCTTTTGCAGAGCTCTGCCTTACCACTTGGCTACGTCGCCCGGAGCGTCTTTTGGAGCGGGTGGCGGGAATCGAACCCGCGCATCAACCTTGGGAAGGTCGCAGGCTACCATTACATCACACCCGCGCCGGGACGGGTCGCACCGTTCAGCGCCCCTCGGAACGAACCCTCGCGTCGTCCGAAACGTTTCTCCTGGGTACGAATGATCGCCGCGCCTGAAGCGCCGATCCCGGAGGACCCATGAGACGCCTGCTCGCCCTTGCCATGACCGCCGCCTTGACCGCCGCCGCCGGCGCCGCGCCGGCCTCGGCGCAGTCCGACGCGCAGATCGAGATGCAGATCGGTCAGCAAGAGTACCAAGCGCTGCAACAAAAGGGCGAGATCATCACCAGCTCGCCGTACTACGCGATTCTGAATCCGATCGCCCAGCAGATCAAGCGCGTCGCCGATCCGCAGTATCCCACTCATCCGTTCAACTTCATCCTCGTCCATGAGACCGCGCCGAACGCGTTCGCCGTGCCGGGCGGGAATGTCTACGTGACGGACGCGCTGATGCGCTTCGCGCAGAACCGCGAAGAGCTCGCCGGCGTCCTCTGCCACGAGACCTCGCACACGATCCACCACGACGTGCTGAACCTCTACAAGAAGCAGCAGCGCGTCGCGACGACCTACACCATCGCCGACGTCCTGGCGAACGTGCTGACCGGCGGGCGTTCGGCCAACACGATCGGAGGCGCGGCGAACATGCTCTTCACCCTGCAGACGCAAGGCTTCTCGCGCGAGGTCGAGAGCGCCGCGGACCACAAAGGCGCGCAGACCTGCGCCGAGGCGGGGAGCAATCCGTGGGGCCTGGTGTGGCTCTTCCAGCAGTTCGAGAAGTCCGACACCGGCGGTCAGATGGAGGTGCTCTCGGACCATCCGACCGACGAGCACCGCATCGAGGACCTCAAACGCGAGTTCGCCTCGGACCCGGCGCTCTTCGGGCGGTATTCCTCGAGCATCGCAACCGCGACGCCGCTCGGGCAGAACCCGCGCGGCACCACGACCGGCATGCGAAGCGGCACATCCCGCACCGCGGCGTACCGCCCGGTCGCGAAGAAAGGGAAAGGGATGTTCCCGCCGGGGTCCGGCTACAAGTTCTGAGCGCCTGCGCCGGTAGGCCCTGGGCCGGAAGGCGCCGTTCCCGCTGACGGGAAAGCCCGGGGAGCCCGGGCTTTCCTAATTCTTACGGAGACTTTGTTGCAACCGATCCGTTTCGCGGTTCGCGCGCTTGGTGCTGTTGCATTGAGCGCGCTCGTCGCGACCTCGCTCCCCTCGCTGGCCGCGCGTGCGGCGAACGGCCCCGCCTCCGCGAACGTCCCCGCGTTCGACGCCGGCGACATCGACCCGACCTGCAAGCCGTGCGACGACTTCTACCAGTTCGCCACCGGCGGCTGGCGCAAGAAGGCGACGATCCCCGCCGGCCATCCGAGCTGGGGGAACTTCGACGAGCTGGCGGAGCGGAATCGCAACGCTCTCCATACGATCCTCGAAGACGCCGCGAAGACGGCGAACGCACCGGCAGGGAGCGACACGCAGAAGCTCGGCACGTTCTACCGCGCGTGCATGGACGAAGCGGCGATCGAGAAGGCCGGCACCGCGCCGGTCGACCCGCTGCTGCGCGCGATCGCGGGCGTCTCCGACACCGCCTCGCTCGCGACCGAGATCGCGAAGCTGCAGGTCGCGGGCGTCAACGACGGCCTGGACTTCGGGTCGGAGCCGGACACCAAGGACTCCTCGAAGACGATCGCCTCGATCGGCCTGGGCGGCCTGGGTCTCCCCGACCGCGACTACTACCTGAACACCGACGAGCGCACGACGAAGATCCGCTCCGCCTACCACGACTACGTCGCCACGCAGCTGACGAACCTCGGTGACGCGCCGGCGACGGCCGCGACCGAAGCGGACCAGATCGTCGCGCTCGAGACGGCGCTCGCGAAGGCGATGCCGACCCGCGTCGAGCTGCGCGACCCGAAGGCGACGTACCACCCGACCGCGCTCTCCGCGCTCCCCGCGATGGGCCCGCACATCCCGTGGCCGGCGTTCTTCGCGCAGTTCGGCGCGCCGTCGTTCAGCTCGGTCGACGTCGGCGTCCCGGCGTTCGTGACCGCGTACGACGCGCAGCTCGCCTCGACGCCGCTCGCCAACTGGAAGACGTACCTGCGCTTCCACGTGATCGACTCGTACGCGAACACGCTGCCGAAGCGCTTCGCCGACGCAAACTTCGAGTTCCGCAGCGGCGTGCTCTACGGCGTGAAGCAGCAGCTGCCGCGCTGGCAGCGCTGCACCTCGGCCGCCGACGCCTCGCTCCGCACGCCGCTCGGGAAGGCATTCGTCGCGCAGAACTTCCCGCCGGCGGCGAAGACGCGCGCGAAGACGATGGTCGACAACCTGCAGTCGGTGCTCCACGACGACATCTCCACGCTAGCCTGGATGAGCCCCGAGACGCGCAAGAAAGCCGCCGAGAAGCTCGCCGCCTTCACCAAGAAGATCGGCTACCCGGACCAATGGGTCGACTACTCCTCGCTGACAATCGCCGGCGGGACGCCGTACGCGTCGCTCGTCGAGCAGGTCCGCGCCTGGAACCACGCGCGCGCGATGCAGCGCATCGGGAAGCCGACGGACCGCGCGCTGTGGGGGATGACGCCGCCCACGGTCAACGCGTACTACAACCCGACGAACAACGAGATCGTCTTCCCGGCCGGGATCCTGCAGCCGCCGTTCTTCAGCGCGAGCGCGGACGACGCGGTGAACTACGGCGCGATCGGCGCCGTGATCGGGCACGAGATGACGCACGGCTTCGACGACCAGGGCCGGCAGTTCGACCTGCACGGAAACCTCGCGAACTGGTGGACGCCGCAGGACGCGGCCAACTTCAACACGCGCGCACAGTGCATCGTCGACGAGTACAACGGCCTCGAATCGCTGCCGGGCGTGCACATGAACGGCAAGCTCGTGCAGGGTGAGGCGGTCGCCGATCTCGGCGGGACGACGATCGCGTTCAAGGCGTTCCAGCGGACGCCGGAATACAAGGCGCACAAGCTCATCGACGGCTACACGCCGGAGCAGCGCTTCTTCCTCGCCTACGCGCAGGTCTGGCGCTCGCTGCAGACCGAGGCGTACACCCGTCAGCTGGCGGCGATCGACGTGCATCCGAACGACCGGCTGCGCGTGATCGGCACGCTGTCGAACATGCCCGAATTCCAGGCCGCGTTCAAGTGCGCGGCGACCGACGCCATGGTGCGAAAGGACCGGTGCCAGATCTGGTGATGCATCCCGCAAGACTCCTCGTCCGCGCGCTCGGCGCGGCGGCGCTGACCGCGCTCGCCGCGACGGCGCTCCCGAACTTCGCGAGCAGCGCGCGCGCCGCGGATACCGCGACCGTGAACGTCGCGCCGCTCGACAAGGCGAACTTCGACCCGACCTGCAAACCGTGCGACGACTTCTACCAGTTCGCGACCGGCGGCTGGACGAAGTCGCACACGCTGCCGCCGGGCCGCGCTCGCTGGGGCGGCTTCGACGAGCTCGCGCAGCACAACCGCGACGTGCTACACACGATCCTCGAAGACGATGCGAAGATCGCGAACGCGCCGGCCGGGAGCGACCAGCAGAAGCTCGGCGCGTTCTACCGCGCATGCATGGACACCGACGCGATCGAGAAGGCCGGCACGGCGCCCGTCGCGCCGCTGCTCGAAACCGTCGCGGGCGCGCACGACGTCCCCTCGCTGGTGACCTCGATCGTCACGCTGGAGCGCAACGGCGTCGACGGCGGCCTGCGGCTCGGCTCGCGCCCCGACACGAAGAACTCCGCGAAGCAGATCGCCGCGATGGGGATGGGCGGCCTCGGCCTCCCCGACCGCGACTACTACTTCAACGAGGGCGAGCGGGCCGCCGCGATCCGCACCGCGTATCACGACTACGTCGCCTCGCAGCTGCAGAACCTCGGCGACGACGCCGCGAAGGCGAACGCCGAAGCGACGGCGGTGATCACGCTGGAGACCGCGATCGCGAAGGCGACGCCGAAGCGCGCCGACCTGCGCGATCCCTATAAGCTCTACAACCCGACGACGCTCGCGCAGCTCGCGACGCTCGCGCCGCACGTTCCGTGGAAGAGCTTCTTCGCCGCGTTCGGCGCGCCGCAGTTCGACACGGTGAACCTCTCGGTTCCCGCGTTCGTGAACGCGTACGACGAGCTGCTCGCGACCACGCCGCTCGACACCTGGAAGGCGTACCTGCGCTTCCACGTCGCCGACGACTACAGCGGCAGCCTGCCGAAACGCTTCGAGGACGCCAGCTTCGGCTTCCGCAGCGGCGTGCTGCTCGGCGTGAAGGAACAGCTGCCGCGCTGGCAGCGCTGCACCGCGGCGACCGACGCCGCGCTGCGCGACGTGCTGGGCAAGGCATACGTCGCCAAGGCGTTCCCGCCGTCGGCGAAAACGCGCGCGCAGGAGCTGGTGGACAACCTCCAGGCTACGCTGCACGACGACATCGGAACGCTGCCGTGGATGAGCGCGCCGACGAAACAGCAGGCCGTCGCGAAGCTCGCCGCGTTCACCAAGAAGATCGGCTATCCCGACCGCTGGGAGGACTACTCCGCGCTGCAGATCCCGACCGGCGGAACGTACGCCTCCGACGTGATCGCGGTGCGCCGCTGGAACGACGCGCGGAACATCGCGCGCATCGGCACGGCGACCGACCGCGGCCGCTGGGGGATGACCCCGCCGACCGTGAACGCGTACTACAATCCCTCGAACAACGAGATCGTCTTCCCGGCCGGGATCCTCGAGCCGCCGTTCTTCTACCCGAGCGCGGACGACGCGGTGAACTACGGTGCGATCGGCGCGGTGATCGGGCACGAGATGACGCACGGCTTCGACGACCAGGGCCAACAGTTCGACGGCCAGGGGAACCTTCGTAAGTGGTGGACGCCCCAGGACGCGGCGAACTTCAAGACGCGCGCGCAGTGCATCGTCGACGAGTTCGACGCGTTCGAGCCGGCGCCGGGCGTGCACGAGAACGGCCGCCTGGTGCAGGGTGAGGCGGTCGCGGACCTCGGCGGTCTGACGATCGCGTACAAGGCCTTCGAGCGCACCCCCGAGGCGAAGGCGCACAAAGTGATCGACGGCTACACGCCGGAGCAGCGCTTCTTCCTGGCGTACGCGCAGGTGTGGCGGTCGATCGCGACCGAGGGGATGATCCGCCAGATCGCGCTGACCAACGAGCACCCGTGGGACAAGTATCGCGTCCTCGGCACGCTCTCGAACATGCCCGAGTTCCAAGCGGCATTCCACTGCGCGGCGACCGACAAGATGGTCCGCGCGTCGCGCTGCCAGATCTGGTAACTTAGGGCGCGTCCGAACGAACGTCTTCAGGCGCGGGCGATCCCGCCTGAGGACGATCGTGCGGCGCGTTCGCGGCGTCCGCGGTCCCCGCACCGCCGCCCGCACCGGTGATCTCGCCGGTGTTGCTCAGCCCGCCGCCGTCGTAGCCGCTCGCGGCGCCGCCGCCGGCGGGTTTCGTCCCCGTGCCGTCCGGACGCTCGTCCGGCGAGGTGCGGTCGCGTTCGTCGTTCGCCATGGATGCGGCTTACCCGCACGCGGCGAACTTGCACGTCATGCCTCGTTTCGCAACGGCCCTCGGGCTGATCGCACTCCTTGCCGCGACGCCGCTCGCCGCACCGGCGGCGCCCGCGACGACCGACGTCGCGATCCGCACGTCGCTCGGTACGATCGTCGTGCGCCTCGACGCGCGCCACGCGCCGATCACGGTGGCGAACTTCCTGCACTACGTCGACACGCACGCGTACGACAACGCGACGTTCTACCGCACGGTCCGGCGCGCGACCGAGCCACAGGCGAGCATCGAGGTGATCCAGGGCGGGCTGAAAGAACCGAGCCCGACGCTGCGCCCGATCCCGCTCGAACCGACCTCGAAGACCGGCCTGCACAACGTCGACGGCACGATCGCGATGGCACGCACGTCCGACCCGAACTCCGCGACGACGGAGTTCTTCATCGACGTCGGCGACGACCGCTACCTCGACGCCGGCGGCCCACTGGGTCCGGGCTACGCCGCGTTCGGCAAAGTGATCCGCGGCATGGACGTCGTCCGCAAGATCCACACCGCACCCGCCTCCGGCGAGTCGCTCACGCCGCCGATCCGCATCATCAGCGTGACGCGAGCGCGCTGACCCGCGCACGGCGCCGGAGCATGCGTGACCGCTGATGCCTGAGCTCCCCGATATCGAGGCCTACCTCTGCGCGCTCGAACCGCGCATCCTGAACCGGCCGCTCCTGCGCGTCCGGCTCGCGAACCCGTTCATCCTGCGAACCGCCGAACCGCCGATCGCGAGCGTGTACGGCAAGACCGTGCGCGAGCTCCGCCGCATCGGCAAACGCATCGCGATGGGACTCGACGACGAGCTCTGGCTGGTGCTGCACCTGATGATCGCCGGGCGCCTCCACTGGCGCCCGCCGGACGCGACCCTCGCGGGCCGCAATGCGCTCGCCGCGTTCGACTTCCCCGACGGCTCGCTCGTCCTCACCGAAGCCGGCTCGAAACGCCGCGCCTCCCTCCACGTGATCCAAGGCCAAGCGGCGCTGCACGCCCTCGACCCCGGCGGCATCGACGTCTTCGCGAGCGACCTCGACGCATTCCGCACCGCACTAACCGCCGAGAACCGCACGCTGAAACGCGCGCTCACCGACCCGCGCATCCTCAGCGGGATCGGCAACGCCTACTCCGACGAAATCCTCCACGCGGCGCGCCTCTCCCCGATCAAACTGACACGCGCACTCGATGAACCCGAATGGAACCGCCTCTTCACCGCGACGCGCGACACCCTGCGTCTCTGGATCGACCGCCTCTGCGCCGAAGCGCGCTCGTCGTTCCCCGAAAAAGTCACCGCATTCCGCCCCGACATGTCCGTCCACGGCCGCTACGAACAACCGTGCCCAACCTGCGCCGCCCCGATCCAGCGCATACGCTACGCCGACAACGAGACGAACTATTGCCCGTCGTGCCAAACCGGCGGCAAGCTCCTCGCCGACCGCAGCCTCTCACGCCTACTCGGCTCCGACTGGCCAAAGACGCTGGACGAGCTAGAGTCGCTCAAGCGCAACTGAGGCACCGATCGCATCAGCGTCGCTTGATCCAGCGCCCAGACGTCGCCGGATTCGTTGGGCTGTGATCTAATTTCTCGACGAGCGCCGGATCGGAAAACGCCAGCCGAATGATGTACCAAATTCCGTTCAAGAATCGTTTCATGGTCATCCTTATCGAGGGTAGCACTAAAGCGAAACGGTGAGCAAGATGTGCTATCTACCATGCCACCTCGAAGCAGTGACGGCAATTTCTACCAGTGCGATCATGATCGCGCTGATCCACGAGCACGTCTGCTTTGCCCGGTATGCACGTTCGCTGACCTCTTGAGTTTCCGTGATTTCGTCGGCGAATTTCCGAAGCGCCGCCAGGGAATCGTCTCGGAAGTCTCGCTGAAACTTGCGAGTGTGGAATGCATCGTAACCTCGGAAGAGCATGAATCCGACCGCGCCGATTCCGGCAGCACATCCGAGGATCAGCTCGAGGACGTGATCGAGCGACGTTTTGGGATCGCCGAAATAGACCGCCATGAGCGTTACGGCGACGACCGTGATGACGCCCAACCCGGACTCCGTCGAGTCTAACTTGCGCTGGTGACTGCGGTACTCCCGGTGTACCACGTCGAACTCATACCGAGCGCGCAGCTCGTCTAGATCACAACCCGGCGACGATTCTATCGCGGTATCGGCTTCCGCACCGGCCCGCCCCGACTCGCAAAGGAGCACCAGAACCGCCAAGGCAACACCGATCCAAGAGAACGTGCTCACCCCTGAACCGTACACGCCCCCGCGTTTCCGCCGCGTTGCCGCGAAGCGTCCACATCACACGAAAAAAGCCCCAGGCCGAACCGGCCCGGGGCTTCTCGAACTTCGCGAGGGCGAAGCGCAGGTTACTTGACGCTGACCTTCGCGCCGGCTTCCTGCAGCTTCTTGGCGATCGCCTCGGCTTCGTCTTTCGGGATGCCTTCCTTGACCGGCTTGGGCGCGCTCTCGACGAACGCCTTCGCTTCGGTGAGCCCGAGCGAGGTGACTTCGCGGACGGCCTTGATGACCTTGATCTTCTCCGGGCCCGCCTCTTCGAGGATGACGTCGAATTCGGTCTTCTCGGCGGCCGGCGCGGCGGGTCCGGCGCTCGGCGCGGCGGCGACCGCGACCGGCGCGGCGGCGCTGACGCCGTACTTCTCTTCGAGCTGCTTCACGAGATCCGCGAGCTCGAGAACGGTGAGTTTGTCGATCTGATCGATGAGTTCGGCGAGTGCCATGACGATGTGACTCCTGGTCTATGCAGCGGGCTGATCCGCGCTTCTCTGCTCGCGGATCGCATTGAGGACGCGGACGAGGCCGCTCTGGTTGCCGGACAGGACCATGACGAGTCCGGTCAGCGGGGACTTGAGCGAGCCGACGAGTCGCGCCAACAGCTCGATCTTGGGCGGAAGCGCGGCAAGCGCTTGAACCTGCGCCGCATCGACGAGCTTTCCGTCGATGTAGGCGGCTTTGACGTCGACCGGCTTGGTCGAGTCCGAGAACGTCTTGATGGCTTTGGCGGGCGCGACGGGATCGGCACCGGCGAAGACGACGCCGGTAGGACCCGCGAGAATTTCGTCGAGCTGCGATGCGAGCTCGTCGCCCGCAGCGCGCTTGAAGAGCGTGTTCTTCACCACGCCGTAGGTGCTGCCGTCCTTGCGAAGCTCGTTGCGGAGCTTCGTGATCTGCTCGACGGTCAGACCCGCGTAGTTCGTGAAGAACAGGTTCTTCGCGCTCGCGATCTTCTCGCGGAGCTCTTCGATCGTCGCTTCTTTTTTCGCGGTCGGCATCGTGTGCTCCGGAAGGGAAACAAAAACGCCTCCGCCGACACGGCGAGGCGCATGAAACCAGGGGGTCTCTTGCGGTCCCTCGGCAGGCGTGCGTTCGTGCGAGCGCACATTATCGACCCGGTGGTCGACCTGCGGTCATTGGAGCCAAAGCACCTTATATCACGCGGCGCCCCCGCGCGTCAACGATGAACGCCGGGCAGGCGGAGGCGCAGTTCTGGGCCGCTTTCCTGCGCAACCGCAACGTCGACGCGGGGACCGCCGACGACGGCGCCGTCCCGATCGCCGGCGGCTACGCCGTCTACGTGAAGGGGACGTTCTACCAGCTCGCCTTCGGCCTGGGGACCGCTCGCCCGCTTCGCTCCGACGACCTCGACATCGCCCGGGAGTTCTACGCCCGCCGCGGCGCGCGCCCCGTGCTCGAGATCGAGGACGAGCTGTATCTCCGCGACCGCGCGGTGCTCGAGGCGGGCGGCTTCGAGTCCGCCCCGCCGGCGCTCGCCCGCTACGAGGCGGCCATGATCCCCGAGACCGGCGCCTCGAACGGCGTCGTCGCGCGAGCCGTCCAAGACCGCGCCGCGTGGGTCCGGCTCGTCTCGCGCGCCTTCGCGGACGGCGGCGCCGCCGACGAAGCGAGCCGCCGCTCGCACGAGATCTCCGCCGCGGCGGCGCACGGCCTGTTCGTCGCCGAGGTCGGCGGCTTCCCCGCGGGCGCCGGCGCGGTCGCCGTCTTCAACGGGATCGCGTTCCTGTACGCGGGCGCGGTGCTGCCGGAATTCCGCGGCCGCGGCGTCCACGGGGCGCTGCTGCGGGCGCGAACCGCGTTCGGGATCTCGCGCGGCGCGGCGCGCACGACGATCAAGACCGCGGAAGGCTCGCCGGCCGAACGTGCGATCCTGCGCGCGGGCTTCGCGCGCGGCGCGCTCGTCCGGCGGCTGCACGAGACGTAGATCGCTGCTGCCGCGGGGAACCGCAGTCACCCGGCGAAGGCCACCGGACAGGGGGTGATGGTGTGGGCGAAGGTTCGGGCGGTGAGCCGGCGATCGTGCGGCTCGCGGGCGAACAGGACATCAGCACACGTGACACCGTGCAGAAGGCGTTCCAGCGGGTGCGCGACAACCCGCGCGTGATCGTCGACCTGACGAAACTGCGCTCGATCGACTCCACCGTGATCGACGAGCTCTTCCGCGCCGAGTCGCGCGCCTCGGCCAACAGCGGAAAACTCGTGATCATCGCGCGCAGCCAGCAGATCGTGCGCGTCCTGAGCATCGCCGGACTCACCGCGCATACGCCGATCGTCGACACGCTGGATTCAGCGATGAAGGCCGTGCTGCCCCCACACTGAATTGACGGTCTCGATGGGCGTTACCGGCATCGGCGGCATCTTCTTCCGCTCGGCGGACCCCGAGTCGCTCCAGAATTGGTATCGCGAGCATTTCGGCGTGGCGTTCGAGAACGGTGAGCCGTGGACGCAGAGCGCCGGTCCGACGGTGTTCATGCCCTTTGCGAGAGACACCGACTACTTCCCGGCAGAGAAGCAGTGGATGATCAATCTTCGCGTCACCGGCCTCGACGAGCTGCTGACGTCTCTCCGAAACGCCGGCATCACGGTGATCACCGATCCGGACTGGAACACTCCCGAGACCGGAAAGTTCGCTCGCGTCCACGACCCGGAAGGAAACCCCGTGGAACTTTGGGAGCCTCCGCTCGAGTAGAGTAGGTGCCGGATCGATCGTAGCCGCAGCGTCACGGCGGCGGCCAGATCGCGGCTTCGCCGGCCATCTCGTCACGCGCATGCAGCGCGGCAGCGAGCTCTTCGGCGGAGGCGCCGGCTGCGCGAAGGACCGCATCAGTCTCGTCGACGATCTCGTCAACGGGTCTACCGCGATGCGCCGGCACTTCGTCCGGCTCGAGCACCGGCGTCACGCACGCATCGATCCCCGCGAACCGCCGCGCCCACTCGTCGCGGTCCGCGGACGCGAACGCCGACTCCAGCGCGCGCGCAGTCTCCGCCCAAGCGCCGGAATCGCTCTGATCGGGCACCGGCTCCGCAAGCCCGAGCGTTCGCCAGAGCGCCTCGAAGAACGGCCGCTCCAGCGCGCCGACCGCGACGTATCGCCCGTCCTTGCAGCGATACGTGCGATACGACGGCGCGCGCCCGCCGAGCAGACCCTCACCGCGGCTCGGCATCACCGCGGTTCCCCAAGCGGCGCGGTGAAACGCCATCATCGAGATGCAGCCTTCGACCATCGCGACGTCGAGATACCGCCCGCGCCCGGTCCGCTCGCGCGCGAACAGCGCCGCGGCGATCGCGAACGCCGCCGCCGTCCCGCCCGCACCGAAATCCGCCAGCAGGTTCAGCGGCGGGATCGGATCGCCGTCCGGCGGCCCGAGCGCGCCCAGCACCCCGCTCACCGCGAGATAGTTGATGTCGTGCCCGGCCTCGCCGCTGCGCGGCCCGCTCTGCCCGTATCCGGTCAGCGAGCAGTACACCAGCCGCGGGTTCTCGCGCGCGAGTTCCTCGTAACCGGCGCCGAGCCGCGCGGCGACGCCCGGCCGGAACCCTTCGAGCACCACGTCGGCCTCGCGCACGAGCCGCCGGAGCGCCGAACGCCCGAGCGGATCGCGCAGATCGAGCGTCACCAGCCGCTTCCCGCGCGCGAGCGCGGCGATCGGCGCCGAACCGCGCCCGCCGCGCACCACGGTTACCTCGGCGCCGAGCTCGGCGAGCAGCAGCGAACAGTACGGCCCGGGCGCGAGCCGCGAGAGATCGAGGACGCGGACCCCGTCCAGCGGTCCGCTCACGCGCTCGCTACTGCGGCCGCATCATCGCTGGTATCGGTCACGGGCCGCGGTTCAGCGTGAAGAGTGCACCCTCGTCGAGCGCGTCGGGGAAACGCATGTCATCGTACCGGACGTGGAGCTCGAAATGCAACGACCCGAGAATCGCGCGCATGTCGGCGTCGTCGCTGGTGATCATCCAATACCCGTTGACGGTGCCGAAATGCAGCTCGGAATAGCCGTGTGAACCGCGCAGCGGCAGCCAGAACCGCACACTGCAAAACCGTGTCGTCGCAAGATCGATCGTCACGTCCGTCAGCGGGTGCATCCTCCTGTCGCCGGTTCGCGGCTCGACATGAAGATGACGGCCCCGTTCACCGCCGGGGCACGGATCAGCATTGGCGGAAGTGATACGATAGGCGCTCGGGCTGAGCGCCGTCACGGTCCCGATGACGCTGAGCTGAGGGACCGCGGACGCCGGCGACGGCTGCACGGGTGCAGCCGTCGGTGTGGTCGGATTCACGGGGATCGGCCGCCCGTCGACTCCGAAGCGGAACCACTCGTACACGCCGGTCCAGGTCGGGATGAAAATCGGCGAATGCGTGAGGACATGACCGAGCGGACCGCCGGCGACCGAGACGAGGTCGTCACGCTCACGATAGCTCGCCGGCCACGACGCGCTCGGGGTGCCGTTTCCGGCGAGGATGCGCATCACCCCGACGCCGTCGTTGACCTGCAGTTTGACGCTGGCGAGGTTCTTCGAAGTGACGTTGACGACGTAGGTCAGGTAACGAGGCTCGGGAAGCCCGCGCATGGTCGTGACCGCCGTCGCGTAGAGCTGGAGATCCTCCGACGTCGCCGGCTCCGGCAAATGCCGCCGCGGGAAGCAGCAGAACGGCGACCGCGGCCGCGACGAACGTGCGCAGGTGTCTCAGAGAGTCACCTCGATCGTCCCGCCCGCGCGCTCGCTACTGCGGCCGCATCATCGGCGCCCCGTCGCCGAACGTCCGGATCTCGATCCGCGGATGCGCGAGCTCGGGATGGTTCAGCGCCGCCAGGTCGTGCACCGCGGCCGCGATATCGCCGCTGATCCGCGACTGCCGCGACGCCTCCTCGACGTTCCCGGCCAGCGCCGCGCGCTGCGCCGCGCTGTTCGCGTCGACCGCGTTCTGCGCGAGCTGCCGCGCCTCCGGACCCGTCTCGACCTTCAAGACCTCCGCCAGCCGCGTCGCGTCGAACCCGCCGCCGTGCCGCATCCCGAACCCAGGCCCGTCGCCGATCCGCATCATCTGGATCCCGCCGAACTCGGGCGGCCCGCCCGGCATCCCCGGCATGCCCGGCATCCCGCGCCATGCGCCGCCGCCCATCCCCGGCGCACCGTCGCGCCCGCGGGCCTGCGAGGGCCGCGGCGTCGGCGGCGCGGGAACGTCCTTCGGCCCGGTCGGCGCGTTCGCCGGACGCTCGTCGACCGCGACGCGCGCGAGATCCGAGACCAGCCGCGCCTCGGCCGAGGCGCCGGCATCGTCGTTCCGGCCGTGCCGCGCGATCGCGGAACGGTAGTGCGTCCGCGCCGCGTCGATGTAGTGCCCGGTCGCGCCCGCGTTCTCCGCGCGCCCGATCGCGTGATACGCCATCGTCAGCGCGAACGCCGAGTCCGTCACCCGCGCGCGGAAGACCGACTGCGCGCGCAGCGTCTGCGTCGTGCTCCCCGGCGGCGCGCCGGGCGGCGGGTTCGCGGGCGGCGCCGCTTGCGCGAGCGCGGCGCCCGGTACGGTCAGCGCTGCGAGCGCCACGACGAGGAACGATCCGACACGCATATTGCTCTCCTCCGCTCGAACTCGGGAAGAACGCTCACTTCAAGCCGCGCCGCCCGCCCCCCGCTTCACGCCTCCACGCGCCGCCACTGCAGGACCGCGAGCGCGACGTAGATCACCGCGAGCGCGGCGACCGCCCCGACCGCGTTGGGACCGAACCCCGCGAGCTTCGCGAAGACGTCGCTCTTGGCGAACCAGACGTACGCGATCGGGTCCACGTACATCACCGCCGCGGCGAGCGCGTGGAGCCCACGGATCAGCGGATCGGCCGCATGCGTCACCTCGGCGACCCACGGCGTGATGATCGCGACGACCCAGCCGACGCCGATCACGGCTCCGGGACCGCGCCGCAGCGAGGCACTGCACGCGGTCAGACAGGCGTACCACGCGAACGGTCCGATCAGCGCGAGCGCGATCCGAGCCGGCGCCTCCGGCTCGAACACGATCGCCGGAATGGCCCAAACGACCGTCGCGGCGAGGATCACCACAAGTGTGAGCACTTGCGCTGCGACGATCGCCGCGCCGTCGATCGCGATCGCGGCAAGGGAGTAGAGGTCGCGCGAGACGGGCTTCGTCCATGCGAGCTCGAGATGGCCGTCGTTCTCCTTCGCCAGCGGACCGGCAAGGATCGTGGCGACGAGCAGCCCGATCGGCACGGTGACGAGGAAGAGCGCGCCCCAGAGCATGTCCGTCCCCGGCCGGTACGAGAGCTCGGTGTACCGCGTGTCGCCGCGAACCGCACGCGTCTCGCTTCGGTTCCCCATGATGACGCCGTTCGTCTGTCGCTCCGGACTGCTGCGTGGTTCGGCGAGCGAGAGCGTAAAGGACGGCCCGGAGGTCACAACCACCGCATGGCGGTGCAGCTTCGGATCATCGATCACGGTTCGCGTTCCGCCGCCGGGAAGCTGCGTACGGGTGACGTGCGCGGTGGGCGAGTGCTCCAGTTCCGAGACGACGGCCTCCGGCGTGGTTCCCTTCCAGAAGTAGAGCCGCAGCCCGAGGCCGAGCAGAAGCAGCACGCCGAGGATGATCGCGACGATGCGCAGCGCGCGCGTCGCGCGCAGGTATTCCACGAAGTTCGGCATCATGCGCGCTCCACGACGTCCGCGGTCTGCAGCGACGGATCGACCGCGTTCAGGAAGATGTCCTCGAGATTGAGATCGACGATCCGCACGCCTTGCGCGCCGAGCGCGGTGAGCCGCTGCGCCAGCTCGTCGCCGCCGCCGCTCACCGTCAGCCGCACGATCCGCCCGGTCCGCTCGACCCGCGAGACGCGCGCGTCGGTCGCGACGCCGTTCAGCGCGACGCTCTCCGAAGGGAACACGCCTTCCACGATCTTCGAGCCGGCCTTGAGATCGTCGACGGCGCCCGCGAGCACGACCTTACCGGACTTCAGCACCGCGATGTGATCGGCGGTGCGCTCGACCTGACCGATCTGGTGCGAGGAGAACACGATCGTCTTCCCGCGCGCCGCCGCGTCGATGATCAGCTTGAGCACCGCGCGCTGGTTGAGCGGGTCGAGCCCGCTGGTCGGCTCGTCGAGGATCATGATATCGGGCTCGTTGGCGAACGCGAGCACGACCGAAAGCGCCGTGCGCATCCCTTTCGAGAGACTGCGCACGCGCTTGCGCGGGTCGAGCGCGAAGAGCGCCATCAGCTCGCCGGCGCGCTTCGCGTCGAAGCGCGCGAACGTGCGCCGCTGCATCTCGAGATGCTCGCGCACGCTCATCCACTCGTACAGCGTGCTGCGCTCGGCGACGTACGCGATCCGCTGGAACGCCTCGCGCGTGAGCGGCGCGCCGTCGAAGCGCGTCGTCCCCGAGGTCGGCGCCGCCAGTCCCAGCATGCATTTGAAGGTGGTCGTCTTGCCGGCGCCGTTCGGCCCGAGCAGCCCGAACACCGAGCCGTTCGGCACCTCGATGCTCACGTCGTCGACCGCGGTGAAACGGCCATAGCGCTTCGTCAGATGCTCGATGGAGATGCTCATCGGTTCCCTCCGAACCAGCGCGTGAGCGCGGTCTCGAACAGCGGCCGGATCTGCTCCGGCTGCAGACCGACCGACTTCGCCTCGCGCACGGCGTGCGAGAGCGCTCGCGCGACCACGTCGCTCGCGGCCGCCGACGACGACGCCGCGGCGCCGTTCGCGCGGACGAACGAACCGCGGCCGACCGCTGTGTCGATGATCTCGTCGCGCTCCAGCTCGCGGTACGCGCGAGCGACCGTGTTGGGGTTGACGGTGAGGTCGACCGCGAGCTGCTTCACGGTCGGGAGCTGCTCGCCGGCGGCCAGCACGCCGAGCGCCACCGACCGCTTCACTTGTTCGACGATCTGCATGTAGATGGGCACTCCGCTGCGCGGGTCGACCGTCAGCACTGCGGGCATCGCCGGTCCTCCGCGGAAATTATACTATTGCACTAATACAATAGCAAACCGAACCGCTTGTCAAGCCCCGGCGGCGAGGAGCTCCGCCCGAACCCGCCGCTTCGCGACCTTGCCGTTGTCGTCACGCGGCAGCGCCGGGGTCGTCGAGAACGACCGCGGCACCTTGAAGCCGGCCAGCACGCCGCGCAACTGAGCGCGGATCGCCTCGGCGTCCAAGACCGCGCCGTCGGCCGGCTGCAGCACCGCGTGAAGCCGCTCGCCGTACTCCGGATCGGGCAGCCCGACGACCGCGCAGTCGAGGACGCCGGGGACGCGCAGCAGCGCGTGCTCGATCTCAGCCGGATAGATGTTCACCCCGCCGGAGATCACCATGTCGGCGGCGCGGTCGCAGACGAACAGATAGCCGTCCGCGTCGAGATAGCCCATGTCGCCGAGCGTGATCAGTCCGTCGCACTCGATCGCGTGCCGCGCCTCGGGCGCGTTCTGGTACGTGAAGTCCGGATACGCCGGCTGGTGCGCGTAGATGACGCCGATCTCGTTCGGCCCGCACTCGCGCCCGTCTTCGCCCACGATACGAAGCTGCGCGCCGCCGGCCGGCCGCCCCGCGGTCCCGGGTCGCGACAGCGCGTCGGCACTCGTCGCGAGCGTGATCAGCCCCGCTTCGGTCGACGCGTACGTCTCGTGCACGACCGGCCCGAGCCGCGCGATGATCGCGCGCTTCACCTCGGGCGCGCACGGTGCGCCGGTCGACGCGACGAAACGCAGCGAGGAAAGATTATACTTCCGCCACGTCTCGTCCGGCAGCCGGACCATGCGCACGTACATCGTCGGTGTGAGATACGCGACGTCGCAGCTGTGCCGCTCGATCAGCGCGAGCGTCTGCTCCGCATCGAAACGCGGCGCGAGCACGAGCAGCTCGCCGTACACGAGCGTGTTCTGCGCGATCGACGCCGGCGCGCTGTGATACAGCGGCGCGGAGAGCAGCGTGCGGCACCCGTCCTCGATCCCGTACACCGCGCGCACGACCTCGCGCATCGCCGCCTGCTGCGCGTCGAGTTGCTCGAGCGGGACCGGCAATCGCCGCACGCCTTTCGGCCGTCCCGTCGTCCCCGAGGTGTAGCTCATGTGCCCGCGCGGCGCGACCGGCGGACCGTCGTACGGCGGCTGCTCGCGCAGCCACGCCTCGTACTCGGTAAACGCCGAATCGCCGCCGACCGCGAGCACGCGAATGCCATCCGGCAGCGCCTCCGCCGCCGCTTCCAGCAGATCGCCGTGCCCGATCACGACGCGCGCCCCCGAGTCGCTCAAGATGAACGCGAGCTCCGAGGCGGTGAAATGCCAGTTCAGCCCGCAGTAGTACGTGCCGCCGATCCGGCACGCGTGGATGATGTCGGCGTATACGGGATCGTTCCGCAACAGCACCGCGACGACGTCGCCTTCGCGCACGCCGAGCCGCGCGAGCCCGCCGGCGAGACGCCGCCCGCGGTCGACGAGCGTCTCGCCGTCGCGCGCCAGCTCACCGAAACGCAGCGCCGCCGCCATCAGCGAGCGCCCACAGGCAACTCTAGCTCGCCTTGGGAACGAAGGACCATGATCGCCCGCACGTTCGTCGCCGCGCTCCGATAGCATGCGCAAAGTGAACACGAACGAGCTCGAAGAGCTCGCCTGGAGCTCGCCGCGCGGCAAGTTCGGCGGCGCCGGCAAACAAGTCTCCGAGGCGCTCGGGCGCGACCCGCAGTCGACGGATCTGAACTTGCGGCATCCGTTCGACGTCGAGATCCTGCGCGTGCCGCCGGGGAAACGTCCGTATCCGTTCCATTCGCACAGCGCGCAGTGGGAGTTCTACCACGTGATCTCCGGACGCGGCGCCGCGCGCGACGCGGACGGCACGACGCCGATCGCAGCGGGCGACGCGTTCGTCTTCCGCCCGGGCGAACCGCATCAGCTGATCAACGACGGCGCGGAAGACTTGGTCCTCTACGTCGTCGCCGACAACCCGATCGGCGACTACGGTTACTTCCCCGACAGTGACAAGTGGTCGGTGCGCTCACCCGAGCGGCGTGTCATCCGTTCGGAGAACATCGACTACTACGACCGCGAAGAGTAGCATGAGTCGATCTCAGTGCCGTCTAAGATACGCTGCGTAGCGTTGCATCACACCGCGCACGCATAAAAAGACGGGGGCGAACCATGGCGATCGAGCTACCCTCCAACCACGGCGTTCTCGAGTCCGACGTACTCGAACGTCTCGCCTCGCTCGAGGATCCGGTCTTCGCCGAACGCCTCGTCCGCGAGAACCCCGCGCTCTTCGCCGACGCGCCGCCGCAGACGGAGCGCGAGGTCCTGGCATGGACGACGCGCCGCTTCGGCACAGCGGTCATCGCGGTGACCGCCGCGCTGGCCGTCGCAGCCGGCTACTTCGGTAACGAGCTCAGGCGCGGTCATACCACCGCACCGCAAGCCGCCGCACCGAAAGCGGCGGTCGCGACGACACCGGTCGCGCCGCGTCACGCAGCCGCCGGACCGCGTCATAGGGCGACGGCGCACCACGCCGCACCGGTCGCGCACCACACCGCACCGGTCGCGCACCACGCGGTCGCGCCGGTCGTCACGCATGCGGCGCCCGTTCCGCACGCCGCTCCGGCCGCGTACGTTGCTCCGGCCGCGCGCACGGTCACGGTCGCTCACCCTGCGCGCATCGCGCATCACCCGACCGCCGCGCAGCACCTCGTCGCGGTCCCGGCCCCGCAGCCGGTCCACCGTCACGCCACCGCGCCGGCCATCGTGCACCACGCCGCGCCGGCCTCTGCGCCGCGCAGCGCCGCCCAGACCGCCGACGCTCAGCTCTCCGCGTGGGAGCAGACGCACCCCGCGTCGCGCGCGAACCCGCGCAGCGAACCCTCGTCCGCGACGGAACCGTCCACCACGAGCGCGACCGCTCCGGCAACCGGCCCCGGCTCGTATCCGGCGCCCGCCACGCCGACCGACGGCACCTCGCCCGGCGGCGCGAAGACCCCACCCTCGAACCCGGGCGGCGCCTCCGGCGGCCACCATCCCCTGGGCGGGATCCTCGGGAGCATCGGCCCGGTGATCGGCGGCGTCCCGCGCGACTCGTGCACGCCGCAAGGCGGCCGCGTCGGCATCGTCCTCGAGGCGATCCAAGTCCTCACCGCCGCCGGCCGGCACTAACGCTCGCGACGCGCGCGGCTAGCCCATCCGGCTAACCGCGCCGCACGCCCGAGATCAGCCCCGCCGCACGCACCGGAAGCCGAGATGGCTCATCCCGGTGTCGACCATCTGCGGCATCCGCGCCGCCGGCCGGAACCGCAGACAGTAGTTCGGCGCGCACAGATGCGAGCCGCCCTTGAGCACCTTGCGCGGGATGCGGATCTCCGGCGACCCGGGATCGTAGCTCTCATCGACCGGCGAGCAGCACGGACTCGCCGGGACGCCGGGATCGGCGCGGTACCAGTCCGCGGTCCACTCCCACGCGTTCCCGGCCATGTCGAAGAGCCCGTACCCGTTCGCCGGAAACGCGCCGAACGGTGAGGTGCGCGCGAACCCGTCGCGCAGCGTGTTCTGCCACGGAAACTCGCCCTGCCACGTGTTCGCCATGAGCGCGCCGCCCGGCTCCATCTCATCGCCCCACGTGAAGTTCTTGCTCTCGAGCCCGCCGCGCGCGGCGAACTCCCACTCCGCCTCGGTCGGCAGCTCTTTCCCGGCCCAGCGCGCGTACGCTTCGCAGTCTTCGTACGCGACGTGCACGACCGGATGATCGCCGAGCCCGTCGATCGTGCTCTCCGGTCCCTGCGGATGCCGCCACTGCGCGCCCGGCACGTATTTCCACCACAACCGCGAGTCACTCACGTCGACCGGCCCGTCGGTCTGCCGGAACACCAGCGACCCGGCGGGATACGTCTGCACCGGCGCGCCCGGCACGCCGGCGAGCTCGAGCGGCCGCTCCGCAACCGTCACGTATCTCGTCGCTTCGACGAATGCCGCGAACTCGTCGTTGGTCACATGATGCCGGTCGATCCAAAACCGTTCGACGCGCGCGGGCCGCACCGGCCGCTCCTCGGGATAGAATGACTCCGACCCCATCAGGAACTCGCCGCTTGGAATCTCCACCATCTCGTCGTGCATCTTCACCTCGGGACCGGAACGTGCGACACGTTCACCCACGATGACACGCGAGCCTCGGAAAACGAACAGAGCCGAGCGGCTCGTCCGCTCGGCTCCGCGACGTCAGAGGCGCGTCGGAACGAGCGCCGCCGTGGGGTCGACCTGAACGATCGAGAGCGGCCCGTTGCAGACCACGGAGTACCCGCCGACGCGGTTGTAGCCGTTGGTGTGCCCCATCTCTTGGAAGTAGTCGGTGACCCACACGACGCGCGTGCGCGCGGTGTTCCCGAGCGTGTGCTCGTAGGCCGCCTGCGAGTAGCGGGCGCAGAAGGTCGTCGGGTTCGACCACGCGGGATTGTTGGTGAACGCGTCGCGCGCGCCCTGATGACACTTGCCGACGGCCTCGTGCAGCGTGGCGCCGGAGACGACGAAGACGCTCAGGACCGCTCCGCCGCTCTGGCCGGCGATCGGCGGCTGAAGCGCCGTCGAGACCTCGGCGACGCAGTGGTACGTGTAGGCCGGTTGGGCGACCGCCGGCGAGGTGGTTGCGAGCGCCGGGGTGAGCACGAGGGCGCAGGCGAGCGCGGCTTTGAAGCCGCGAACGATCGATAGATACATTGCGGTTGTCACTTTCGATGCGATGTGGTTCGGCGATCGAGCGCCGTGCCCGCATCGTACCGAGCGCGCTTTCACATCGCTGTCACGTCCGCGCGCAAATGAAAACGGGGCGAACGCCGCGCGTCCACCCCGCTTCGGGACCGAGCCTCTCGGTTGTTACGCCGTCGTCGCGGTCGGGCGGACGCGGGTCGGGTCGATCTTCACGCCGGGGCCCATCGTCGAGGTGAGCGTGATGGACTTCAGGTACGTCCCCTTCGACGCGGACGGCTTCGCGCGGACGATCGCGTCGAGCAGCGCGCTGAAGTTCTCGGCGAGCTGCTGGTCCTCGAAGTTCGCCTTGCCGACGATCGTGTGCACGATCCCGGTTTTGTCCAGGCGGTACTCGACCTTACCGGCCTTGATGTCGCGCACGGCCTGAGCGATGTTCGCCGAGACGGTGCCGGCCTTCGGGTTCGGCATCTTCTGCGCGAGGATGCGGCCGAGCTCCTTACCGATCGAGGGCATCATGTCCGGCGTCGCGACCGCGACGTCGAAGTCGGCGAAGCCGCCCTTGACGCGCTCGATCAGATCCGCCTCGCCGACGACGTCGGCGCCGGCTTCCTGCGCGGCCTTCGCCGCGTCACCGCGCGCGAACGCGATCACGCGCACGACGCGACCGGTGCCGTGCGGCAGGTTCACCGTCCCGCGCACGTTCTGGTCCGACTTCTTCGGGTCGACGCCGAGCTTGATGTGGACCTCGACCGTCTCGTTGAACTTCGCGTTCGCGTTGCGCTTGACGATCTGCGCCGCCTCGCCCGGCTCGTAGAGACGGTCGGCGTCGAACGCGGTCGCGAGGCTGCGATAACGCTTGCCGTGCTTACGCATCTTACGCGACCTCCACGCCCATCGAGCGCGCGGTCCCGGCGACGATTTTCATCGCCGCGTCCATGTCGTTCGCGTTGAGGTCGGGCATCTTCGCCTGCGCGATCTCGCGGACTTGGTCTTGGGTGAGCTTCCCGACCTTGTTGCGGTTCGGTTCCTTGGACCCCGACTCGAGCCCGAGCGCGCGCTTGATCAGGAACGACGCCGGCGGCGTCTTCGTGATGAACGTGAACGTCCGGTCTTCGAAGACCGTGATCTCGACCGGGATGATGAAGCCTTCTTGGGCCTTCGTCCGGTCGTTGTACTGCTTGCAGAAGTCCATGATGTTGAGCGAGTAGGGGCCCAACGCCGGACCGACGGGAGGCGCAGGTGTCGCCTTCCCGGCGGGAAGAGCGAGACCGATCTTCCCGACGACTCTCTTAGCCACGATGATCCTTTCGACGGGCTTCGGGCGCGCAGCGACCGAAGCCATCTCCCCCGCTGGTGAACACGCCGGCCGCCGGGGTGGAATCGGCCGGGCGCGGCGCCCTCGCGAGCGCAACGCCCCATCTTACCACAGCACCCCGAGGATCGACAACCGGTACGGCGCCCGGCGCCCGGTGGGCAAAACGATTTACGTTTTGAGTCCCGGGCGGTATACTTCATGTGAGATGGCTGCCTGGACGCTTCCCGTATTCCAGATCGATCCGCCGAAGAATCCCGGTGTTCTTTCGGACGTTCTGCCGCTGCTTGTCCGGCTCGACGCCGCCTTTGGAACCCGTCCGATCGCCAAGCTGCTCGACGTCGGGGCCGGCACCGTGACGAACTGGAAGAGCCGCCGTCACGCCATGAGCCCCGAATACGCAAAGCGGGTCATCGAGCTGCACGACGTGCTCGTGCGGGCGCTCCAGGTCTTCCAACCGCAGGTCGCGATGGATTGGCTCGTCGGCCAGGAGCCTTTCCTCAATCACGCGCGCCCGATCGACGTCCTCGTCACACGCGGTGCGGCACCGCTCATCGTCGCGCTGGACGGGATCGAGTCGCTCGGCTACGCGTGAAGCTGTACCGCGTCTTCCCCTTTGATGCGGGCGCCGCTCCGACGGATCGAGGCGGCGCCCTCTTCGTGCCCGCGGCGTCGGGCCAAAGCCGCATCGACAACGCCGACCTCTACGATGTCCTGTACGTCAGCGCCGAGCCGCACGCCGCGGTCGCTGAAGCCCTGGGCCGCATCGAGCTTTGGCGCTCGGCCACGTTCGTTCACCCCAGCGGCCGGCCGCTGGCGCTCGCGACATTCGAAGCGCCCGACGGTCTCCCGCTCTTCGACCTCAACGACGTTGACGCGTTGCACTCGATCGGCATCACCCGCCCGACCGATGTCGTCACACGCGACCGTTCGATCACCCAAGCCTGGGCGCGCACGATCTTCGAGCGCGGCGGGTTCGCGGGCGTACGCTGGTGGAGTTACTACAATCCCGACTGGCCGGTGATCGGTTTATGGAACCACAACGGCCTAGTGCTGGCGCGACCGCCGGAGATTCTTACCGTCGACGGCGCAATCGTGCTCGAGGCTGCCGCGGCAATCGTCCGACAGATCGCCCCCTGACGGCGCGAGGCGATTACGTGCAACCGGACGAGAGCGCACGTCACCCCGGAGGATCGGGGGGTGCGCCGCGATCCGTGCGACCTGATCGGCTTTCGACCCAGCGCGCTTCGATCGTCACGCGATCGCCGTCGAGCGACATCGTGTCGACCAGCGGGTGGACGCCGTACGCTACGGCGCCGCGTACGTCGTCCAGCGAGACGCGGCCGAGCTCGCCGTCGCGCGCGAGCCGTTCGTTCACCAGCACGGCCAGCGCTTCGACCGTGAGCGGTGCGGTCGTGCGCTGGATCTGAGGGTCGGCGTTCGCCAGGAGCTCTTGATACGCCAGTCCGTCCTCGAGGACGTAGCGGTACGCGACGTGCGCGCGCTTGCGGGCGCCGTGCACGTGCAGCAGCGCGAACTCCGCGATCGCATCGGACGCGCGGCCGGGTGAGAACAGCGGCGGCAGGCGCGACCAGCGGATCGCGTGCACCGCGTGCGCGTGCAACAGCTTCACGAGGTCGTCACAGGTCCACAGCGCGACGCGATGCGTCCGCAGCTCGCCGTCGGTCTCGGCGTCGCGCGGGAAATCCGGGCCGAGCAGGATCGCGTAGTCGCCGGCGACCGCATCGCGCAGCCGGCCCGCTTCCTGCGCGGCCGGGTTGCGGACTTGGTTCTCCACGCCCGCGACGGTCTTGCATTCCACGGCGACGGTGTACGCGCGGTCGCCCAGCGGCGCGGTCGCGACGACGTCGGGCTCGCCTTGGCCGCCCATCCGCCGCGCGTTGAAGCCGAGCGCCGTGAACGCAGGCCGTGCTTGATGCCGAGCGCGCACAGCTCGTCCGCGGAGTACGCCTTGCCGTCGGCGAGCAGCGTCCGAATCGCCGCCAGCACCGCGCCGTGGCCGCCGCCGGGAACCGGACGCTTCGCGGAGTCGCTCATGGTGAACGTATCGGACGCAGCGCGCTTGATTCCCCGCGGACCGGGCGGCAGTCGCTGCCCGGTCCGCCGGTCGTGATTGGGAGTTTGCCGGACCGCCGCTACGGCGTCGGCGACGGTGCCGGGGATGGGGACGGGGACGGGCTCGCGGTCGGCGCCGGCGTCGGCTCCCAGGTCGTCAGGCCGCGAATGTAGGTCGTCGACGGGCTCGGTGCGATCACGCGGGTCGGCGCGGGCGCGCCGTTCGCGGTGTTGTTGAACACGTCGATGTAGGCCGGACTCGCGTTGTCCAGCGAGTTCAACGCGACGTACAGTGCGCCGCCGTTGTCGACGGCCATCGTGCTGATGTAGGCATTCGGAAACGGTCCGATCGTCCGCGCGACGGTCGCCGGAGCGCCCCCGGTGCCGCACGCGCTGATCACTTCGATCGACTCGTTCCCGAGCGTCTGGTCACCGCGCACGACGAGGTAGATGTTGGTGGCGTTCGCAACCGCGAGCGGACCGTCACCGTAGTACGCGCTCACGGTGCAGTCGGCGACCTCCGAGTCGACGGTCGTAGCGCCGCGCCGGTAGATGCGGACCTCACCGCCGCTGTTCACGAGGTAGTCGCGGCCGCCGTGCGTGGCGAGGTAGAGACCCGCGTATCCCGGCGGTCCGAGCGTCAGCGTGTTCTTGTTCGACGCCCCGTCGTTCGCCCAGCGCGAGACGAAGAACGTGTTCGGCGTGTTGTAGAGCATGTCGAAGCCGCCGAACGCGTTGCGTCCGACGCCGTCGCCCTGCGTCCCCGGCGTGGTCGGGTCGCAGAGCACGTCGCTCGCCGCCGGCGAGCCGTTCGCGTCGGCGGGCTCGACGGTGACGCGGCAATGTTCGCCGGTGCCGTCGAAGTAGTTCTGCTGCACGTCGAGCGTCGCGTCGAGGTTCGTCGCGATCGCCGTGTTGATCCCTTGGTTCTCCGGGTGCGGCGTGATCGTGCGCGTCGCGGTCGACGCGCCCTTCGCGTTGAGCGGCAGCGCGTACACGTTCGAGGTGTCCGCGTAGTAGAGCGTCCCTTCGGAACGCAGGCTGCTCACGGCGCGGGCGGCAGCGCTCTGCTGCAGCGCGTCCGCGGTGCGATTCGCCGGCGGCACCGAACGTCCGCCGCCGCAACCGGCGAAGACGGCAGCGGCTGCCAGCGCCGCGACAAGTGTTGTTCTGCGCGACATGAGAAATGACACCCCAGTTTCTAGCGTCCGAGCGAGATGAGCATAGAGGTCGCCGCTCGACAAGGATTCGCCTGGCAGCCTCGGGTTAAGTTTTCACGCCCGGATGATGGGAACCGGCTGGCGCGGGATGCACGCGCGACGGCGCGGAAACGAGCCGCAATGGGTCGGATCGCGGTGATCGTCGGCTTCGTCATCTGCGCGGTCGCCGCCGCCGCGGCGAGCGCGCGCGCGGCGTGTCCCGAACTCGCGACCGGGAAGATCACCGTCGTCGAGGCGGGCGAGGCGATGCGCCCGGTCGCGGGCGCACGCGTGCGCGGTCCGGGGATCGACGTGACGACGGACGCCGCCGGCATCGCGCTCGTCTGCGTCCCGAACGGCTTCGTCGACGTGACGATCGTGCGCGGCGGCTTCGAGCCGGCGACGACGCCGATCGGCAATCGCAGCTTCTCGCACGGCGCGGACGTCGTGGTGCGGCTCGTCCCGCACACGCTCACCTCGATCGGCGGCACGTCGACCTCGTACGCGCGCGTCCCGCTCAACGCGAGTCCGGGCGCGATCGCG
>DATAQE010000024.1:0-5694 GCA_036264835.1 Candidatus Elarobacter sp. | reverse complement strand
CGCGATCGCGGGCTCGATCCCGCGCAACTACGAGTTGCTGTGGGAACGCCCCGAGCTGCGCATCCGGGCCGAAGCGGTGCTGCCGATCGAGCTGTGCCTGATCGGCGTGGCGGGCGCGACCGAAGACGGGATCAGCGAGATCCGCTCGCATCCGGTCGCGCTCGAGCAAGTCCATCATTACGCCACCGCGCACCCGAGCTGGAAGAAGACGTCGACGAGCGACACCGCCGGCGCGGTCCGCGAGGTCGTCGCGCTCGGCGATCCGTCGGTCGCCGCGATCGGCCCCGCGCTCGCCGCCGAGATCCACGGCGGCACGATCGTCGCGCGCGGCGTCCACGACGAGAGCGAGAACTACACGCGCTTCTTCCTCATCGCGCGCGGCGAGGCTCCCGGCGATGCCGGCAAGCACGCGTGCGCGGGGATTCGGATCGAAGATCGCCCCGGCTCGCTGCGCGACGCGCTCACCGCGTTCGCCGACAACGGGATCGACCTGCGCTTCCTCATCGCGCGGCCGGATCGCCGCGCGGCGTTCCGCTACCGGTTCTTCGTCGAGCTCGCGAACGTCGACCGCGCGCGGCTGGACGCGGCGCTCACCGCGATCGGCGGCGAGCAGCGCGTCCTCGGACGGTATTGAGCGCCGCCGAACGACCAGCTAGAACGGGGACACAGCGGCGGCCAGCCCGCTGAGGTCTTGGAGATCGGGCAGCGAGGGCGCGCGCAGGGTGCACGCGGCGGCATGATGCGGGAGCGCCTCGCGCGCGAACATCTCGCGGACGCGCGCGATCCACGGATCGCCGAGATACGCCGCGAGGCTGCCGAGGACGATCACGTCGAGGACGAGCAGATCGGCGAGCAGCGCGCACGCAGCCCCGACCGCGGCGGCGTTCTCGGCGATCGCGCGCCGCGCAAGCGCATCGCCGCGCGCGGCGCGCTCCGCGACCTCCGCGCCCGTCGCCGCGTCGTACGACGGATCGTAGAGCCGCGCGATCTTCGGCAGTGCGCTCGCCGCGCCGAACGACTCGAACGAACCCGGCTTGCCGAACACGTCCGGCCCGTCGTCGCGATAGCGAATGTGGCCGAGCTCCGGCGAGTACCCGCGCGAACCGTACCGCGCGCGCCCGTCGAGCACGAGCCCCGCGCCGAACCCCGTCCCACAGGTGAGATACGCGATCCCGCGCGCGCCGCGGTCCGCGCCCCAGTGATACTCGGCGAGCGCGCACGCCGCCGCGTCGTGGTGGACGTGCACCGGCCGCGCGAGCGCGTCGCGCAACCGCGCCGCGAGCGGAAACCCGTGCATCCCCGGCAGATGCGGCGGCGAGATCACCGTCCCCGTGCGCGCGTCCATCGGACCGCCGATCGCGACGCCGATCACCGGCGCATCCGGCGCCACGTCGCGAATCGCGTTGACGACCGCACCGAGAAGCGCCTCACCGGCGCGCGTCTGCGTCGGCCACGCGCGCCGGTCGAGGATCGTCCCCTCCCGCGTCCCGAGCACGACGCTCGTCGTCGTCCCGCCGACGTTCACGCCGGCGATCGTCTCGCGCTCGCGCTCGGCGCGAATCAGGTTCCGGCGCCCTCCAGCACCGTCCCCCGGATGCGGTAGCACACGCCGCGGAACAGCGCGACGACCTCACCGTCACCGCGCGTCACGGTGATGTCGTAGACGCCGGTCCGCGCCTTCGACGAACGCTCCTGGGCCTCGGCGACCAGCACGTCGCCGAGCCGCACCGCGCTGACGTACGAGATCGATGCCTGCAGTGCGACGTTCGGCTCGTTGCGCGAGTTGCACGCGAACGCGAACGCCGAGTCGGCGAGCGTGAACGTCATCCCGCCGTGCGCGATCGCGTGCCCGTTCACCATCGACTCGACGATCCGCATCGAGACGCGCGCGTACCCCGGCCGCGCCTCTTCGATCACCATCCCGAGCCCGCGCGACGCCGCGTCGCGCTCGTACATCGCCTGCGCGCAGGCGCGCGCGAGCGCGTCGCCGCTGAGCTCCGTCACGCTCACGCGCCGGCGGCGCCGTTCTCGGAGACGATCGGCGTGCGGGTCTCGATGATGCGGAAGCGGTTCGCGACGAACGCGGCGTCGGTGAGCGAGGCGTTCCCCGCCGGGTTTCCGCCGGTGACGTGGTAGTCGCTGAACGCCGCCGACTGGTTCACCAGCAGCGAGCCGGTCAGGTTCACCGCGAGGTTCACCTTGCCGTCCCGCGCCCAGCGCTCGGCCTTCTCCAGCACCTCGTCGCTCGTCGTGTACACGATCGCGGTGATCGCGCCGCGCCGCTGCGCTTCGCCGGTGGCCAATCGCAGCGACTCGTTGGTGTCCGCGGTGCGCACGACGAACGCGATCGGGCCGAACGCTTCGCGGTCGTAGCGCTCGCGGTCGGCGGCATCGACGACCGCGATCAGCGGCGAGAAGACGCGCGCGTTGGGGAACTCCGGGTTCGCGACCGGCTCGCTCTTGCGGACGACGCCCGGCTTCGCGTTCTCTTCCTCGATGCGGCGCAGGGTGCCGTCGGTCGCGATCGCGCCGAGCACGCCGGCCGCGCGCGCCGGATCGCCGAGCAACGCCTCGACCGCCTTCACGATCGCGCCGACGACGTCGTCGAACGAGACGTGCTCGCCGCTCGCCGTGATTCCGCCGCGCGGGACGAAGAGGTTCTGCGGCGTCGTGCACATTTGGCCCGAGTAGAGCGAGAGCGACATCGCGAGGTTGCGCGCCATCCCCTTGAGGTCGTCGGTCGAGTCGATCACGACGCTGTTCACGCCGGCCTTCTCCGTGTAGACGAGCGCGCGCGAGTTGCGCTCGAGCCAGTCGTCGAACTCCGTCGACCCGGTGTAGTCGAGCAGCGTGACCTCCGGGCGCTGCGCGAGCTCTTTCGCGAGCGGCCGCTCCGGCGTGTCGACCGCGAGCTGGACGACGCGCGGGTCGAAGCCCGCCTCGCGCAGCACAGATTGCAGCACCTCGACGGTGATCGCGAGCGGGAGCACCGCCTGCGGATGCGGCTTCACGATGACGGCGTTGCCGGTGACGAGGCTCGCGAAGATCCCCGGATACGCGTTCCAGGTCGGGAACGTCGAGCACCCGATCGTCACGTCGATCCCGCGCGGGACGATCGCGAACGTCTTGCGCACCCGGATCGGCTCGGGCTTCCCGGGCTTCTCCCACACGACGCTCTCCGGGACGCGCGACATCTCGTCGTACGCGTACGCGATCGCTTCGAGCGCGCGGTCCTGCGCGTGCGGTCCGCCCGCCTGGAACGCCATCAGGAACGCCTGCCCGCTCGTGTGCGAGACCGCGTGCGCCATCTCGTACGACCGCTTGTTGAGCCGCGCGAGCGCCTCGAGCGCGACCCCGGTCCGCACGTCGACCGGCGCCGCCGCCCACGCCTCACCGGCGCGTTGCGCGGCTTCGACCAGCGCGTCGACGTCCGCGACCGGATAGCTCACGCCGAGCTCGATCCCGTACGGCGAGCGTTCGGTCGCCGCGGTCGCGCCGCTCGACGTCTGCTCGAGCTCGAACGGCTTCCCAAGCCGCGCCTCGAACGCGGCCTTCCCTTCGGCGGCGGCCGTCTCGCCGTACACCTTCCCGCTCGCGCTCTCCGGGAACGCGCTGTAGTACGCGCGAGTGCGGATCGCTTCGCGCGCTTTGTCGAGCTTCTCGCGGTGGCGCGCCAACAGGTCGGCGCCGGGTGCCAGGGTCGTCGTCATGCGAACGGCTTCGGCGAGGGGTCCGCGCGCCCTCGCTCAGCCGGCGAGCGCGGCGGTCAGCGACGCGCCGGCGGTCTCCGAGAACGGCCCCGAACCGCGCCACGTGATCCGCCCGTCCGGCTCGACGAGCAGGATAACGAGATGCGCGCGGTCCGAGATCCCGAGCGCGCGCACGAACGTGTCGACGTCGACGAACAGCGGGATCGTGGAGGCGCGCAGCTCGGGCGCCGTGACGGCGGCCTTCATCGCGCCGACGAGCGCGCCGCGCATGAGTTTCGGCACGCCGAGCGGGACGAACAGCCGCGCCCGCACGCCGCTCTCGCCGCGCGCGAGCGCGTCGAGGTACGGCACCCAGGTCTCCAGCTCGGGCCGCTGTTCGAGCGCGAATCCGAAGAGCGCGACCGTGCGGCCGCCCGCGAGATCGCGCGGCGCGACGAACGGCGTCCCGTCGAGCGCCTCACCCGCTACCGGCGGAAAGCGTGCGGCATCCATGTGCGGAAGCGTACCCGCCGATGCAAAATCTTCTCGACCGGTTCACCCCGCGCGGATGACGCGCACGATCGTCGTGCTGAGCGGCCGCGTGCAGAACGTGGGCTTCCGCTACACGGTGCTGCACCTTGCGCGACGTTACGACGTCGCGGGAACGGTCCGTAATCTGCGCGCGGGTGAGCGCGTCGAGATCGACGTCGAAGGCGAGCCCGCAGCAGTCGACGCGTTCCTTGCCGACGTGCTCGCGCACCCGCCAAGCGGCGGGCGCGTCGACGACATGCGACGCACCACGGCAGAGCCACGCGGCCTGCGCACCTTCACCGCCGTGGAGACGGCGTAACAGCATGACGATCGGCGAGGTAGTCGGCCCCGTAATGCTTCCGATCGCGTTCGCCCTCGCGGTCGTCTCGGCGCTCTGGATGCTCCAGCACGTCGCGCGCCGCTATCCGACTGCGCCGAAACGTATCCCGTGGCGAATGCGGTGGGACGGCCGCCCGTCGGGGAAGCTCATGGGAAAGTGGTTTCTGTGGGTTGCGCCCACGATCACGACCGCCTTGATCGCATTGCTCGGGATCATGGTCTTCGCCGTGGAGCGTGCGCCCGCCGACGAGCACGCCGTATCAGCGCTTATCTTCGTCGTCTGCGCCGAGATCGCGTACCTCGTCGCATGGGCGACCGACCGTCAGATCGAGCTCGCCCGGAAGATGACGTACCGCATCTCGCCGATGCGCTCGCTGCGCGTCGCCCTACCGATGCTGCTCACGGTAGCGGTGCTTCTCGTCGTCGCCGCGCGCATCTGAGCGCGGCGCGGTCAGAACACGGGGATGATGTCTTCGGGGCCGATGTGGCCGACGTCGACGCCGTCGAGATCGAGCTCGGGGATCGCGGGGAACTCGATCCCCCACTCGCCGACGATCGCGCGGACGCGCGCGAGCGCGAGCTTCCAGTTCTCGGCCTGTTCGTCGTAGGTCAGGACGCCGAGGCCGGCGTCGCGCGCGTGCTGCACCAGCACGCGGTGGTTCGGCAAGAAGTAGTCCGGGATGTCCCAGAACTGGTTCGGCGGCTCCCACAGGATCATGCTGAGGAACACGAAGCCCGCGCGCAGCTGCTTCGTGATCATCGTCTTGTACTCGTCGGAGAGCCCCGGCCAGTCGCGCTCGAGCACCGTCAGGCAGATCGCGAGGTGGCGCGCCTCGTCCTGACCGACCTTCCTGAAGAGCTCCTTGAAGACCGGATGCGTCGCCTTCTTCGACATCCCGAAGAACAGCGTCGACGACGCGACCTCGCCCATCAAGAACGAGGTGAACAGCACGCTCAGCGGATACTTCGCGAGCGAAGCGCTGTAGCCGGTCCAGTAGCGGCCGCCGTTGTGGTACAGCCAGCCGATGTTGTTCTGCGCCGCTTTCGCGAGGTCGCTCGTCGGCTCGAAGTCGAGCGGCGCGCCGGGGATCAGCTTCTGGATCGCGCGCTGGCAGACTTCCTCGTGGTTCATCTC
>DATAQE010000008.1:0-47263 GCA_036264835.1 Candidatus Elarobacter sp. | reverse complement strand
ACGCGCGTCTGCATCCGCTTGGCGATCTCGTCCGCCAACTGGCGGTTGGAGGTCCCGCTGAAGAGCAGGGGCGGCTGGATCACGGACTGGACTCCTTCTGCCTCCGGACGGCGCCGCAGCGCGCAGGGGGAAGCCGGGCCTTCTGCGTCGCGGGGCGCTCAGTGTCCTGGCTTGGTAAAGGACGTGAGCCGCCGCGACACCTCAACCGGGCCGCCGCGGGCCGTGTCTAAGGAAGAGCCCATGCCCAAGTTCGAGCTCGTATCGTCGTACCCGCTGGCCGGCGACCAGCCCAAGGCCACCCAGGCGCTCGCGGAGGGCGTGCTGCGGGGCGACCGCGCGCAGACGCTCCTCGGCGTGACGGGCTCCGGGAAGACGATGGCGATGGCGCGGATCGTCGAGCTCACGCAGAAGCCGACGCTGGTCCTGTGCCACAACAAGACGCTCGCGGCCCAGCTGTGCGCCGAGTTCCGCGAGTTCTTCCCGAACAACGCGGTCGAGTATTTCGTCTCGTACTTCGACTACTACCAGCCGGAAGCGTACATCGCGCACACCGACACCTACATCGCGAAGGACAGCTCGATCAACGACGAGATCGAGCGCCTGCGGCACTCGGCGACGCAGTCGCTGCTGACGCGGCGCGACACGCTGATCGTCGCCTCGGTCTCGTGCATCTACGGCTTGGGCTCGCCGTCCGACTACATCGAGATGTCGGCGGACATCAAGGTCGGGCAGAGCATCGACCGCGACGAGTTCTTGCGCAAGCTGATCGGGATGCAGTACCGGCGCAACGACCTGAACTTGGTGCGCGGGACGTTCCGCGTGCGCGGCGACACGCTGGAGTTCGTCGGCGTCGACGAGGAGCTGGTCCACCGGATCGAGTTCTTCGGCGACGAGATCGAGGCGATCAACGTCGTCAACCAGCTCACCGGCGAGTACGTCACCTCGAAGGACGAGCTGCGGATCTTCCCGGCGAAGCACTACATCACGCCGGACGAGAAGCTGCGCCGCGCGATCGTCGAGATCGAGAACGAGCTCGAGGAGCGGCTGGCGCTGTTCAAGAGCCAGGGGAAGCTCCTCGAAGCGCAGCGGCTGGAGCAGCGGACGCGGTACGACCTCGACATGCTGCGCGAGGTCGGTTACTGCAACGGCGTCGAGAACTACAGCGCGCCGCTCTCGGGGCGCATGCCCGGTTCGACGCCGTGGTGTCTGCTCGACTTCTTCCGCGACGACTGGCTGCTGATGGTCGACGAGTCGCATGTCACGCTGCCGCAGGTGCACGCGATGTACGGCGGCGAGCGCGCGCGCAAGCTCTCGCTGATCGAGCACGGCTTCCGGCTCCCCTCCGCGATGGACAACCGCCCGCTGACGTACGACGAGTTCGACAAGCACGTGCAGCAGCTGATCTACGTCTCGGCGACGCCCTCGACGTACGAGCTCTCGAAGTCCTCGCAGGTCGTGGAGATGATCATCCGCCCGACGGGGCTGGTCGATCCCGAGGTCGAGGTGCGGCCGACGCGCCACCAGGTCGACGACCTGATGGACGAGATCCGCAAGCGTGCGGGCGCGGACGAACGCGTCCTGGTCACGACGCTGACGAAGAAGATGGCCGAGGACCTGACCGACTATCTGCTCGAGAACGGGATCCGCGTGCGCTACCTGCACAGCGAGGTCGAGACGCTGGAGCGCATCGCGATCCTGCGCGATTTGCGCAAGGGCGAGTTCGACGTGCTGGTCGGGATCAATCTGCTGCGCGAGGGTCTCGACTTGCCGGAGGTCTCGCTGGTCGGGATCCTCGACGCCGACAAGGAGGGCTATCTGCGCTCGGGGACCTCGCTGATCCAGACGATCGGCCGCGCGGCGCGCAACGTCGAGGGCAAGGTCATCATGTACGCCGACGTCGTGACCGAGTCGATGGCGAAGGCGCTCGGCGAGACGAAGCGCCGCCGCGAGATGCAGGTGGCGTTCAACCTCGAGCACGGGATCGAGCCGAAGTCGATCCGCAAGGAAGTGCACGACATCCTGAGCATCGTCGGCGGCGCCGGCGGCGGAGCCGACGCCGCGAACGCGGTCCGGGCCGAACATCTTCCGCGCGAGGTCGCCGAAGCGATGGCGAAGGAGATCGAGCGCAAGATGCGCGACGCCGCCGCGAACCTCGAGTTCGAGAAAGCCGCCGCATTGCGCGACGAGCTGGTCAGCCTGCGCAAGGCGATCGGCGGCAACGAGAGCCTGCTCTTCCAAGGCAAAGCCCCGAAGATCTTCCAGCACGCCCTCAAAGAGCTGATCGGGACGTAACTCGGACCGTGTCGGAGGAGGACATAGTTCTTACAGAAGTCTTTCAGCGTCAGTACGAACCGCTGGGATTCCCTTCTGAGCTCGCTCGTAAAACGGTGGTGAATTCCTCCGCCCGGCAGGACATCGAGTTCGAAGGATTACGGCTGTCGATATTCCTTTGCGCAGGATTGCGAGATGATGCTATTTCCATCGTCATCGCTCACCCGGTCCAGGGCCACCTGGAGGTCTACGAGGCTGTTTGGTTGCCGTCGTCTTTAGTCACGGCGCCGCTGCTTGAGGAGCCGTTGTATCTGCTTAGGGTCTTCGCGGAACAATATGGAGTGCGGGTGGCTTTCAACGGCCAGATATCGCGTTTCCACTATCACCAATACGCCGTCGCGCCATCCGGCATTATTCCGTGGTCCGTTGTCGGCTCGCCCAACACGAATGTGGCTTTCCTGGCTCGCTGCCGCGAAACCCCAATCGACGCCGGCTCAAGGCGCATCGAGGTGCTCTTTTTCTTCATGCTGGACACCGATGCATATCGCCGAGCCGTCAATGGTTCTATGCAGGGTGTAGTTCGCCGATCCATTGACCCGACCGCTCCTGCTGAACCCACTAGCGCGACCGTTGCACCGGCAATGAGTGACGCTGTTGGCGATTTAATACGGCACCTACAGGAGCAGCTCACGTCACGTCAACTTGCTCGGCTGCGCAGCACGGACGCAATGCATCCCTTGGTGCGGCGCGTCGAGGCGCTCGAACGCCTGCGGTCGGCGTTTCTGACTCCTGGAAATGTTCCCACCCTCGGGGATATCGCGGTCTACGGTTCCGTTCTGATCGACGCAACAACATGGGCCCAGACCGCGTTGACGGGACCAATATGGGATTTTATCCCAGACGATGCAGTTCGCGAAAGGTTGCGAACAGTCGTCATGCGGCCAGACGGCTATGAAGACACAATTTCCGAGCTCTATGTTTGGTCCGCATTGCGAGAGCGTGGGCTAACGAATAAGGTGCGACAGGAAGGCGGGCTTTCAGACCTCGACATATATTTCCGCGGGCCAGCTAGGATCCCGGGGGAGGTCAAGAGTATGCGGGCCACCACAAACCCCGAAAACTTGGGGAACCATCTCCGAAAAGCTAATACTCAGCTGAAGCGATCTCCGGGGGACGGGCACGGGATTGTTTTCTTACGAATTTTGCACAGCGATCAAACTCTCGCTGAATTGACGTCTCTCCCACCCGCTGTTTCCGAGTTCCAAGCCGTTCTTAGAGCAGCGCTGCGTAACAACTCATATTCGGGCATCGACGCGGTCGTTATGGTGTGGGAGCAATTTTCCTTATACCACCCGCCATCCGGGACTCAGCTTGTATTCCGCCGCACGTCGCGGTTGTTTGATCGGCAGCGAAACGAGCACGTCCGCGAAAATTCCGATTTGCTGCAGATTGGCCAAGCGATCACAATGCCTTTGACCGCAGAAGGCGTGGCCCGTCTACTTTAAGAGCCCATAGTGCACCTGACGCGGAGGTGCAGTGCGCAGCACTGAGCGCTGCGGATAAGCGCTGAACGCGCTCGGCGCCGCAGGCCCCGCGACCCACTCATGCAAAGCGGGGCTCATGACCGCTCGGCTACGAAGCGCGTGGGTGCCGACAGTGGTTGCCGCAGCGCTGTTCGCGACGGCGTGTACCCGCGCGGGCGGCGGCTCGGCGGCCAGCGGACGCCACGCATGGACGCAGCCCGGGGTGCTGCGGATCGCGACGAGCCTTTCGCCGAATACGCTGAACCCGTTTCTGTCGACGCAGCAGGTCGAAGCGCTGATGGAGGCGTTCGTGTTCGATCCGCTGATCGCGACCGATGAGAACGGGCGCGACGTGCCGATTCTCGCGGCCGAGGTGCCGACGACGGAGAACGGCGGGATCAGACGGGACGGGCTCACGATCACGTACAAACTGCGGCACGGCGTTCACTGGCAGGACGGCGCGCCGTTCACCAGCCGGGACGTCGCGTTCTCTTACCGCGCCATCATGAATCCTGCGACCGCGGTCGCCACCCGGCACGGGTGGGACCAGATCGCGCGCGTCGAGACGCCCGATCGGTATACCGCGGTGTTCCGGCTGAAGCGGCCGTTCGCGCCGGCGGTGCACACGTTCTTCGCGCACAGCGACGCGCCGTATTACATCTTGCCGGCGCATCTGCTGGAGAGGTATCCCGACCTCAACCGCGTGCCGTTCAACTCGAAACCGGTCGGGACGGGACCGTTCAAGCTCGAGCGCTGGCTCCGGGGCGACCGGCTGGAGTTCGTCGCCAACGACGGATACTTTCTCGGCAAGCCGAAGCTGCGGCGCATCATCGTCCGTCTCGTCCCCGACGAGAACACGATCGCGAGCGAGATGCGGGCCCACGAGATGGACTGGTTCTCGGCCGCGACGCCCCGCATGTTCCCGCAGCTGAAGTCGATCGACGGCCTCGACGTGCGGCTCGTCCCGATGAACGCGAACGACGCGATCATCTTCAACACGAAGCGTCCGCCGTTCGACGACCCGAACGTCCGCCGCGCGGTCGGGCTCGCGATCGACAAGCCGCTGCTCGTCCGTAAGGCGACGTTCGGGACGACGGTCCCCGCGACGGAAGACTTGCCGTGGTTCATGTGGGCGTTCGATCCCACAGCCGGGACGAGCGCGCGGAATCTGCCCGAGGCGAACGCGCTGCTGGAACGCGCGGGCTGGTCGCGCACCGCGGACGGTATCCGCTACAAGGACGGCCGGCGGCTCACGATGGGCCTCGCGTTTCGCACCGACAGCATCACCGACCGGAACCGCGGCGTGCTGATCGCCTCGATGCTGAAGGACGCCGGGATCGACGTCGAGCTCAAGGGCTACACGACCTCGCTGCTCTACGGTCCGCCCGGCGCCGGCATCCTCGCCGACGGCAAGTTCGACGCCGGGCTCCAGACGTGGTACGCGGGCAGCGACCCCGACGACTCAACGCAGCTCACCTGCGACCAGGCCGCGCCGAAGGGCTTCAACTGGGCGCGCTACTGCAATCCCGCGATGGACGCCGCGCAGCGTACGGCGCTCGGCCACTACGACCGCGCGACGCGCAAGCGCGCGTACGCGACGGTCGAGGAGCTGCTCGCGCGCGACGCGCCGTTCGTGTACCTCTGGTGGCCGCGCCAAATCGAAGCGGTCAACACCGACCTGAAGAGCTTCCGCCCGAACGGGATCGTCGAGAATTGGAACGCGTGGGAGTGGTCGATCTGATCACGACGGGCGGCGCAGCGGTTTGATCGGGCGCTCGTGCGCCGAGTCGTCGATCAGCGTGGCCAGGCGCGAGCGGCGCGTTTCGTCCTTCTTCGCGCTGACGACCCAGTGGATCGCCGTTCGCCGGTACCACGGCGGACGGGACTGAAAGTACGCCCACGCCGCCGCGTTTGCGCGAAACGCACCCTCGCTCTCGGCGTCGAGCTCGGCCGCCTGCCGCCGCTGGTACGAATACGCGGCGCCCGCTTCGTCGCGCTTATCGAACGCGCGCAGGCCGGCAGGCCGCATCAGCCCTTGCTCCACGAGCTCTTTCGCGCGCCGGATGTTGATGTCGCTCCAGACGCTGCGCTCACGGCGGGGCGTGAACCGGATCGTGTACGAGGTTTCGTCGAGCGTCCGCCGGACGCCGTCGATCCAGCCGAAGCAAAGCGCTTCGTCGACCGACTGCGGCCAAGTGATGCTCGGCTTCCCGGAAGCTTTCTTGTGGAATCCCACGAGCAGCTCGTCCGCGGTCTCATGATGCTCCTCGAGCCATGCGCGGAAGGCCGCCTGCGTGGCGAAGAACCGAGGCTTCACGACGGTTTGTAACCGCGCAGGTACTCCAGCGTCTGGCGGTCGATCGTGCGGTCGGCGCGCACGCGGTTCTCCAAGTTCTCCACGTGCATGAACGCGACGAGCGCCTCGCGCGCCGCGTCGTCGAACGCACCGTCGCCGGACGCGCGCAGCGCGCCGGCGCGCATGAGCTCCGCTACGATCTCGCGGCCGAGCGCGTCGTCGATCGCGAGCACGTCGTCCGGCGCCGCCGGGAAGAAATACAGCTTGTGCAGCTCCAGCAGCCGCGCGAGCTCGTCGATCGGGGCGGGGTGGTCGTCGACGCGCAGGTCGACGTAGCGGTCGTTGAAGCCGCCGTAGCCGCCGCCGGGCTTCACGACGATCAGCGCCGCGCTCTGCTGGCCGCGCTTGTCGCCGCCGGCGCGCTGTCCGGCCGCGAGCGCGGCGACGAGCCGGTCGGCGAGCGACCCGGGGACCGCGCGGAACGCGGCCGCCATCGCTTCGACCACCGCGGGTCCCGCCAGGCAGTTCCCCTGCGCGGCGAAGTCCTCACCGACGATCCCGCCGGCCCACTCGATGCACCGCGCCCCGGTGTAGCTCGCCGGGCGGCCGTTCGCGTCGACGATTCCGAACTGCCGGTCTTCGGCGTTCTCGTCGTGCGCGATCAGCGTCTGCACGATCTGTTCGGGCGCCTCGCCGCCGCGCAGCAGCTCCAGCGCGCGCGGGCCGAAGGTCGTATTCGCCCACGCCTGCGTCGCGATCGCGCCGGCGCCGCTCTCCGCCCACGGCACCACCGCCCCGACCGAGAGGAAC
This sequence comes from Candidatus Elarobacter sp., assembly GCA_036264835.1. Taxonomy (GTDB): domain Bacteria; phylum Vulcanimicrobiota; class Vulcanimicrobiia; order Vulcanimicrobiales; family Vulcanimicrobiaceae; genus Vulcanimicrobium. The sequence continues at coordinate 40,363 of DATAQE010000008.1, read as the reverse complement.
TTCGACTGGACGGCGATCCCGATCTCCCGCTCCGCCCGGTCGGCCGCGACGATCGAAAAGGTAGTGAGCATGCCGGTCGCTTCGTGCAGGAGGCCCGGCCTCTTTCCGCCGAGGAGGCGGCATGGCGGCTGCTACCTATCAGGTCTACGTCAGCTTCTCCGGCGAGACCGGGTCGAAGATCGAGAACGTCGGCGCGCTCGCACACGACGGGACGTACCTCGGCCTCGTCCTGAACGGCGGCACGGTCCGCGAGCTGCGCGGCCTCGCGCTCGACGAGCGCGGGCGGCTGTACGTCGCGAACGCGTACAAGAAGAGCTCCTCGGTCGAAGTGTACTCCGCGACGGTCGGCGAGGACGGCTACGGCCGCGAGCATCTCACCACGCTCATCACACCGGCGACCTCGAAGGCGCTGCTGCACCCGTACGAGCTCGCGTTCGACGGCGACAACCTGTTCGTCTCGAGCCAGGACACCAACGTCGTCTCGGGATACGCCGTCTCCGGCAAGAAGAAGCCGACTGCGGAGAACCTCCCGGTCGCCGCGTACCTGCGCAAGCTGAATCCGAAGGGCGACTACTACGGCGCGACGTTCGTCGCGTCGGCGGAGCCCGTGCCGATCGGGAAGAAGACGCCGCCCGCGGTCGATCCGAAGGACGGCGGTCTCTCGCTGACCGGGTTCGATCCGGCCACGGCGGCGACCGATGACACGCCGCCGGAAGCGCCCGACGAAGCGCAGCCGGCCGAGAAGCAGGCGCGCCATTCGGTCCGGGGGATCGCGTTCGCCGGGAAGCGGCTGTACGTCTGCGATCAAGCCGCGAACCGCGTCGGGATCTACGGCCACCGCAACGGCACGTTCCACGGCTGGATCGGCGAGAACGAGCTCGCCGCACCGGTCGGTCTCGCCGTGAGCCCGTCGGACGGGCGCATCTTCATCGGCAGCCCGAAGAACGACTCGATCTACGCGTACGACCCGAGCAGCGGCGCGCTCGATCTCGTCGCGAGCAGCGCGTCGGAGAAGCACGGCGGCGCGCTGAAGGATCTCTCCGGGCTCGCGTTCACACCCGACGGCACGCTGCTCTTCGGCAGCCGCTCGAACCAGCAGATCTACGCGCTCGACGTCTCCGACGGCGCGGTCGCGGAGTTCGGCGCGCAGCTCGGCGACGCGCCGGAATGTCTCCTGGTCGTGCCCATGTAAGACGTGCGTCCCGGCACCCCGCGATTCGTCTGAAGGAGGTCCGTATGCACGTACGACGGCTCGGCGCGTCCCTCGCCGCGATCCTCGCGCTCGCCGCGCTCGGCGGCGGCCCCGCCCCGACGAGCGCCGCCGCGCCGCCGGAGATCGTGATCGGCTCGGTGCTGCCGCTGACCGGCGGCTCCGCGCAGACCGGCGCGCTGCTGCGCGCGAGTCAGCAGCTCGCTGCGGATCTCGTCAACGGCCACGTCAGCTACCCGCTGCCGATGGTCGGGAAGAGCGGTCTCCCGCATCTCGGCCACGCGCGGATCCGGCTGGTGTTCGCGGACTCGCAGGGCAAGCCCGATCAGGCGCGCGCCGCCGCGGAGCAGCTGATCACGCAGGAGCACGCGGTCGCGCTGATCGGCACCTACGCGTCGTCGACGACCGCGACCGCGTCGCAGGTCGCCGAGCGCTACGGCATCCCGTTCCTCAACCCCGACTCCTCGGCGCCGGGTCTGACCGCGCGCGGCTTGAAGTGGTTCTTCCGCACGACGCCGCACGACGGGACGTTCGCGGAGAACTTCTTCCAGTTCTTCGCCGACCTGAAGAAACGGAACAAGAACGCCGCCGTGAAGCGCGTCGCGATCGTCGGCGAGGACGGCCTCTTCGGCAGCGGCGCGAGCGACGCGGAAGAGGCCCTGGTGAAGAAGTACGGCTACGAGCTGGCGACGCGCATCTCGTATCCCGCGACCACCTCCGAGGTGAACGCGGAGCTGCAAAAGCTGAAGAGCTCCTCGCCCGACGTGATCATGCAGGCCTCGTACGTCCCCGACGCGCTGCTGTTCATGCGCGGCTACAAGCAGCAGAGCATCGACGTCAAGGCGATCATGGCGCAGGACGCGGGCTTCATCGACCCCACGTTCGTCAAGACGCTCGGCGCGGACGCCGAGGGCATCTTCACGCGCGAGGTGTTCTCGCTGGAGATCAAGCACCGCAACCAGGCCGTGCCGCTGATCGACCAGCTCTTCCGCGAGCGTTCCGGCGGCAAGCCGCTCGACGGGAACTCGGCGCGCGATTTCATGGGCATCATCGTGCTCGCCGACGCGATCGACCGCGCCGGCTCGACGAAGCCCGACGCGGTCCGCGCCGCGCTGCAGGCGACGAACATCCCCGGCAAGCTGACGCTGATGCCGTGGAACCGCATCCATTTCGACGCGACCGGCCAGAACGACGGCGGTGCCGGGATCATCGAGCAGGTGCAGGACGGGAAGTACGTCACCGTGTGGCCGTTCGACGTCGCGGTGAAGGCGCCGGTCTGGCCGATGCCGGCATGGAAGCGATAACGCCGCACACGTGAGCTCGCTCGCGACGTTCGCGCAGCTCCTCGCCGGCGGCGTGCTGGCGGGGCTGGTCTTCGCGCTCGTCGCGGTCGGCTTGACGCTGATCTACGGCGTGATGGACGTGGTGAACTTCGCGCACGGAGAGTTCCTGATGCTCGCGATGTACGCGACGCTCGGACTCGCGCTCGTCGGGTTCGGGCCGCTGACCGGTCTGCCGCTGGTCGCGATCGCGATGTTCCTGTTCGGGATCGTCGTGTACCGCGTCTTCGTGCGGCGGCTGCTGGCGGGGCCGCCGGAGGCGACGGTGTTCGGCACGTTCGGGCTGCTCGTGCTGATGCAAGGGCTCGCGCAGGCGCTGTTCACCAGCGACTTCCAGTCGGCGCCGAACCCGCCGCTGCAGGGGACGCTGCGGCTCGGCTCGCTCGCGCTCTCGCAGGCGACGCTCGCCGAAGGCGTCGGCGCGCTCGTGCTGACCGCGCTGCTGTTCGCGTTCGTCGAGTACACCGAGACCGGCCGTGCGATGCGCGCGGTCGCCGAGGACCGGATCGCCGCGACGCTGATGGGGATCGACGTGCAGCGCGTGAACGCGCTCGCGTTCGGGATCGGCTCGGCGTGCGTCGGCGCCGCGGGCGCGCTGCTGATGCTCTCGTACCCGGTCTACCCGACGGCCGGCGTGCCGTTCGCGCTGACGGCGTTCGTCGTCGTCGCGCTCGGCGGGTTCGGCAGCATCCAGGGCGCGCTGTTCGGCGCGGTGCTCGTCGGGCTGCTCGAGGTCTTCGGCGGCTACTACCTCGCGCCGGAGCTGAAGATGGTGCCGGTGTACCTCGCCTATCTCATCGTCGTGCTGCTGCGGCCGCAAGGGCTGCTGGGGCGGCGATGATCACCGCGCGGCCGCATCTGCTCGCGCTCGGCGCCGTCGTCGCGCTCGGACTGATCGCCGCGTTCGCCGTGCGCGACGCCGTCGTGCTCGATCTCGTGTTCACGCTGCTGCTGTACGCCGCGCTCGGGCAGTCGTGGAACTGGATCAGCGGCTATGCGGGGAACATCTCGTTCGGGCACGCGATCTTCTTCGGCTGCGGCGCGTACGCATCGGCGCTGTGCGTGACGCACGGGCTCTCGCCGTGGCTCGCGATCCCGGCCGGCGCGCTGGCCGCCGCGGTGCTCGCGCTGATCGCCGGCTTCCCGACGCTCGGCCTGCGCGGGCACTATTTCTCGATCGCGACGATCGCCGTCGCGGCGCTGGTCGAAGCGTTCGTGCGGAACGCGCCGTGGTTCGGAAAGGCGAACGGCTTCGAGCTGCCGATCGCGTCGGGCTGGGCGGCGATGCAGTTCCCCGAGAAGGGCCCGTACGTCGTGCTCGCGCTGGCGCTGTTCGCAGCGGTGCAGCTCGCGACGATCGCGCTCGAGCGCTCGCGGCTCGGCTACTACCTGCGCGCGCTGCGCGCGAACCATGCCGCGGCGGCGTCGGTCGGCATCGACGAGCGCCGCTTCAAGCTGATCGCGTTCGCGTGGTCGGCGGTGATGGCGGCGGCGGCCGGCGTGCTCTACGCGCAGTACACGCTCTTCGTCGACCCGCCCTCGACGATCGCGCTCGGGATCTCGATCGACATCGCGCTGATCGGCGTGGTCGGCGGGATCGGGACGCTGTGGGGCCCGGCGGCCGGCGCGGTCGTGTACGTGGTGCTGGCGAAGGCGGTCGCGCTGAAGCTCGGCGGCGCGGGGAAAGGGTACGACCTCGTGATCTACGGCGCGATCATCTGCCTCATCGCGGCGCTCCGGCCGTACGGCATCGTCGGCACGATCGTCGACGCGCTGCGCCGCCGCCGCGGCGCGCTCGCCGCGACGCCGCCCGGCGCGGTTTCGGCCGTCCTCGTGTGCGCGGCCGTCCTGGCGGCGGTCGGGCCCGCGCGCGCGGCGGCGCCGCCGATCGACACCGCGCTCGCAGTGCGCATCTTCGCCGAGCGGCAGGCGGAGTGCGACCGCGATCGTGGGCGCCTGTGGGGCGTCTCGCTCTGCGGGCCGCTGCTCTTCGTCGATCCGGCGAGCCGCGCGGTCGTGGCGAACCGCGACGACGCCGCGCTGCACGCGGTCGCGCACGACGGCGTCTTCGCCGGGACGCTGCCGCCGAGCGTCCTGCCGGCGAACACGGCGTTCACGCTCGGCGGCCGGCTGTGGACGATGGTGACGTGGCCGCTGCCCGAGGATCCGGTCGCGCGGCAGATCCTGGTCGCGCACGAGTCGTGGCATCGCGTGCAAGACGCGCTGGGCCTGCCGGCGTCGAGCCCGCCGAACGATCATCTGGACACCGCCGAAGGGCGGTACTGGGTGCAGCTCGAGTGGCGAGCCCTCGCGCGCGCGCTCACGAGCACCGGCGCCGCGAGAGCCGAGGCGGTGAACGACGCGCTGGACTTCCGCGCGCAGCGCGTGAGCCTCTTCCCGGACGCCGGGTCGAACGAGAACGCGCTGATGCTGAACGAAGGGCTCGCCGAGGACACCGGGATCGCGTTCACGACCCAGCCGCGCGATCGCGTCGCGCGCGCGGTGGAGTCGCTCAGCGGCGGTCGGCGGCGCGCGTCGTTCGTGCGCTCGTTCGCGTACGCCAGCGGTCCCGCGTACGGCGCGCTGCTCGACGCCGCGGTGCCGGAATGGCGGCGTGCCTTGAACGCGCATTCCGATATGGCGGCGTTGCTGGCGGCGGCGTATCGCGTTTCGCCGGATGCGCGTGGCGCGGTGCTGCGCGCGGGCGCGTACGACGACGGCTCGCTTCGCGTCGCGGAGAACGATCGCGCCGCGCGGCTCGCGGTCCGCCTGGCGCAGTACCGCGCGGCGTTCGTGGACGGTCCGGTGCTGCGAATCCCGTTGCGCGACGCGGCGTATTCCTTCGATCCGAACCAGGTCACGGCGTTCCCGCCGCAAGGGAGCGTCTACGGCGGGTTCGCGGGGACCGGATGGTTCGGGAGGATCGAAGCGCCGGACGGCGCGCTGCTCACCAACGATCACGCGATCGTCGTCGCCGCGCCGCCGAATGCGACCACGATGGAGACGCCGGCGTGGAAGCTCGTGCCTGCGGCGGGATGTGCGGTCGTTCCGGCCGAGCACACACGCGATTTCACCATCGCATGCGGGGCGCCGAAGTGAGCGCGGCGTCGCTGCTCTCGGTGCGCGGGCTCGCGAAGCGCTTCGGCTCGGTGCGCGCGCTCGACGGTGTCGACCTCGACGTCGCGGAGGGTTCGCTCACCGGCCTTATCGGGCCGAACGGCGCCGGGAAATCGACCGCGTTCGGCTGCATCGCCGGCGCCGAGAAGCCGACCGCCGGGAGCGTGCGCTTCCGCGGGCGCGAGATCGCCGGGATGCCGTACCACCGCGTCGCCGCGCTCGGGATCGCGCGCACGTACCAGATCGTGCAGACGTTCGCCGACATGACGGTCCTGGAAGCGGTGACGACCGGAGCGCTGCTGCGGCACCCGCGCTTGCGCGACGCCGTGACGCACGCCGAAGGGATCCTCGCGTTCGTCGGCCTCGCCGAGAAACGGTATCGGCTCGGCCGCGCACTGACGATCGCGGACAAGAAACGGCTCGAAGTCGCGCGCGCGCTCGCGACGGACCCTGCGTTGCTGCTGCTCGACGAGGTGATGGCCGGCCTGACGCCCGCCGAGTGCCGCGACGCGGTCGAGCTGCTGCGCCGCATCCTCGCACGCGGGATCACCGTGCTGATGGTCGAGCACGTCATGGAAGTGCTGATGCCGATCGCCGAGCACGTCGTCGTGATCGCCGCTGGCAAGACGATCTTCTCCGGCACCGCGGCCGATGCGGTGCGCGACCCGCGCGTCGTCGAAGCGTATCTCGGCTCGCCGCTCGAGCACGGCGAGATCACGGGGCACGCCTCGTGAGCGCTTCCGCGGCGGCCGCGACGCCCTCGCTGCTGCAGATCGACGGTCTCGCGGTCGCGTACGACGGGATGCGCGCGCTGCACGGCGTCTCGCTCTCGGCCGAGGCCGGCTCCATCGTCGCACTCGTCGGTGCGAACGGCGCGGGGAAGACCTCGCTGCTCCGCGCGATCAGCGGCCTGGTCCGCGCGGAGCGCGGGACGATCCGCTTCACCGGCGAGGAGATAACCCGCATGCCCGCGCACCGCATCGTCCGCCGCGGCATCGCGCACGTCCCCGAAGGCCGCCGCGTCTTCGCGAGCGCGACCGTCCGTGACAACCTGCTCCTCGGCGCGTACGTCGACCGCGACGCCGCGCACCGCGCAGCACGCCTGGAGGCGGCGTTCGCCGCGTTTCCGATCCTGCGCGAGCGCCTCGACCAGCGCGCCTCGACGCTCTCCGGCGGCGAGCAGCAGATGCTCGCGATCGCGCGCGGCACGATGAGCGGCCCGCGCCTCTTGATGCTCGACGAGCCGTCGCTCGGCATCGCCCCGAAACTGATCCCGCAGATCTACGCCGGCATCAAAGCGATCGCCGCCGCCGGCACCACGGTGCTGCTCGTCGAGCAGAACGTCCGCGAAGCGCTGCGCGCGGCCGACACCGCGTACGTCCTGCAAACCGGCCGCGTCGTGCTGCACGGCGCCGCTTGCGACCTCATCGGAGACCCTTTGGTGCAAGAAGCGTTTCTGGGCATCGGCGCTGCATGAGCTGGCGCGTCGGGATCGACATCGGTGGAACGTTCACCGATCTGGTTGCGCTGGCGGACGACGGGCGGCTGATCAGGCACAAGGTTTCGTCGACGCCGCGCGCGCCGGAGGACGGTTTGCTCGATGCGCTGCGGGCGCTGCTAGACGAAGTCGCCGCGAACGAGATCGCGCTGGTCGCGCATGCGAGCACGATCGCGACGAACGCGCTGCTGGGGCAGGTGCATCTGGAGCTGCCGCGGGTCGCGTTCGTCACGACCGAAGGGTTTCGCGACGTGCTCGAGATCGGGCGGCAGAACCGCAGTGCGATCTACGACCTGAACGTCACGCGGCCGAAGCCGCTGGCGAAGCGCGAGGACCGGCTGGTGGTGCGCGAGCGGCGCACGCACGAGGGCGGGGTGATCGTCGAGCTGGATCGCGCGTCCGTCGATCGCGCCGTCGCGACGATCCGCGAGCGCGGTATCACGGCGGTCGCCGTTGGTTTGTTGCACGCCGACGCCGACGGCGAGCACGAGCGCGTCGTCGCGGAGGCGCTGCGCGAGGCGGTACCGGACGTCGAGGTCTCGCTCTCGTCGGAGATCGATCCGCAATACCGCGAGTACGAGCGGTTCTCGACGACGGTCGTCAACGCGGCGCTCGCGCCCATCGTGCAGGCGTATCTCGAGCGCGTCGCGCGCGGGGTTCGGGCCGCGGGCGTGCAGGCGCCCATCTTCGTGATGCGCTCGGACGGCGGGATGGCGGCCCTCAAGTCGGCCTCGAAGCGGCCGGCGACGCTGATCGAGAGCGGCCCTGCGAGCGGCGTGATCGGCGCGGCGTACGTCGGGCGCGCGCTCGGGATCGAGAACGTGCTCTCGTTCGACATGGGCGGGACGACCGCGAAGGCCGGGACGATCTTCGGCGGCGTGCCCGAGATCAGCGCCTCGTTCGAAGCCGCCGGCTCGACGCACAGCGGGCGCTCCGTCAAAGGCAGCGGGTATCCGGTGCGGTTTCCGTTCGTCGATCTTGCGGAAGTCAGCGCGGGCGGCGGGACGATCGCGTGGGTCGACGCAGCGGGGGCGTTGCGTGTCGGGCCGCTGTCGGCCGGCGCGGATCCCGGGCCGGCGTGTTACGGACACGGCGACCGGCCGACAGTGACCGACGCCAACGTCGTGCTGCGCCGGTTGAACCCGCGCGCGCTGCTCGACGGCGACTTCCCGATCGATGCGCAGCGTTCGCGCGACGCCGTCGCATCGGTCGCCGCGCCGGTCGGCGGTGACGTGGAGCGGGCGGCTGCGGGGGTCGCGGCGCTCGTCGACGCGGAGATGGCGAAGGTGCTGCGCATCGTCTCGGTCGAGCGGGGTCATGACCCGCGCGATTTCACACTGCTCGCGTTCGGCGGCGGCGGGCCGCTGCACGCGTGCGCCGTCGCCGCCGACATCGGCGTGACGCGCGTCGTCGTGCCGCCGCTGCCCGGCGTCTTCTCCGCGTACGGGTTGCTGGCCGCCGACGTTCGCGTCACGTCGGTGCGGTCCATCGTCGCGCCCGCCGATGCGGAGACGTGGTCGCGCGCGCGCAAGCTGTTCGACGCGCTCGCCCGCGAAGGCGACGCCGCGCTCGGGGAGCAGGGCGTCGCCAAGGCCGACCGCAGCTTCGTGCGCGAGCTGGATCTGCGCTACGTCGGGCAGTCCACCGAGCTCGTCGTCACCGCGCCGCGTTCGCTGGAAGAAGCGGTCGAGGCGTTCCACCGGCGGCACGAGCAGCGCTACGGTTTCGCCGCGCTGCGCGATGCGGTCGAGATCGTCACCGCGCGCGTCGTTGCGATCGGCACGACGCCGAAGCCGCGTCTCGCCGCCGCGCCCGCGCCCGCACGCCGCGCACCCGAAGCACGCGCGCTTCGCGAGCGGCGCGACGTCTACGACGGAGCCGCGTTCACGGAGACGCCGGTCTACGGCCGCGCTCAGCTGCGCCCCGGCGACGCCTTCGACGGGCCGGCCGTCATCGAACAGTACGACGCGACGACGTACGTCGCGCCGTCGTGGAGCGCGCGCATCGACGGCTTCGGCAATCTCGTCATGGAGCACTCGCGATGAACACGGCCGCGCTGGACCCGATCACCGCGGAGCTCGTCTCGTCGGCGCTGATCTATGCGAGCGAGGAGATGGGGATCGCCGTGCGCGACGCCGCGTACTCGCCGAACATCAAGGAGCGCCTCGACCACTCGTGCGCGCTCTTCGACGCGCGCGGGCGGCTGGTCGCGCAGGCCGAGCACATCCCGGTCCACCTCGGTTCGCTGCCGTGGGGGCTGCGGCGGTGCGTCGCGTGGCTCGCGGAGCGCGGCCGGACGATCGCGCCCGGCGAGATGATCGTCGTCAACGACCCGTATCTCTCCGGGACGCACCTGAACGACGTCACCGTGATCCGCGCGATCTACCACGGCGGCCGGCTCGTGGGCTACGCCGCGAACAAGGCGCACCACACCGACGTCGGCGGCGCGGTTCCCGGGTCGATGCCGCCCGACGCGCGCGATCTCTTCGCGGAAGGCGCGGTCTACACGCCGACGATCCTCGTCCGCGGTGACGCCGTCGTCGACGACACCGTCGACCTGCTGCGCGCGAACTCGCGCACGCCGGAGGCGCGCGCCGGCGACCTGCGCGCGCAGATCGCGGGGAACAACGTCGGCGAACGGCGTTTCCTCGAGCTGATCGAGCGCTACGGCATCGGCGTGGTGGAAGCGTCGCTCGACAAGGCGCTCGCCGACGGCGAACGGCGAACGCGCGCCGCGCTGCGCGAGCTCCCCGACGGCGTCGTCGAGCACGAGGACGTCATGGAAGACGAGCGCGGCGAGCCGAGCATCGTCCTCCGGGTGCGCCTCGAGAAGCGCGGCGACACGCTCGCGCTCGACTACACGGGTACTGCCGAGCAGCGCGCGATGCCGCTGAACGCGGTCTACGGCGTGACGCTCTCCGGCGTCTACTACGCGGTCCGCGCCGTGACCGATCCGCGCATCCCGATGAACGACGGCTCGTTCGCGCCGATCACCGTGCACGTCCCCGAAGGGACGCTGCTGAACCCGCGCCGTCCGGCGCCGGTGAGCGCCGGAAATGTCGAGACCTCGATGCGCAACGCCGACCTCGTCCTCGGCGCGCTCGCGAAGCTCGCGCCCGGGCGCGTCCCCGCGCAGAGCGGCGGCTCGATGAACAACGTGATGATCGGCGGCCTCGACGGCGCGGGCCGCTCGTGGGCGTTCTACGAGACGAACGGCTGCGGGATGGGCGCGCGCCCGCACGCCGACGGGATCGACGGCATCCACGTCCACATGACGAACACTTTGAACACGCCGATCGAGGCGATCGAACGCCAGATGCCGATGCTGATCACCGCGTACGAGTTCGACGAGACGAGCGCCGGCGACGGCACGTTTCGCGGCGGCTCGGGTCTGGTGCGGGCATTCGCGCTGCGCGAAGGGACCGCGACCGCATCGCTGCTCGCGGAGCGCCACGCGGTGCGCCCGCGCGGCGCGGACGGCGGCGGCGACGGCGCGAGCGGCGCGCACGTCATGGTCCGGCGCGGCGGCGCGGTGAGCGATCTCCCCGCGAAGACGAGCGTCGCGATGGAGCCTGGCGACGCGATCATCGTCCGCACCGCGGGCGGGGGCGGCTACGGCGATCCCGCGAAGCGCGATCCCGCCGCGCGCGAGCGCGACCGTGCCGACGGCATCGGCACCGCCGAGTGACGGCGGCCGAGATCCGCGCGGCGATCCGCGCCGGAACGATCGCCGGCCCGACGGAGCGGCTCGCGCCGGATCGCGTGCAGGCCAACCTGGTCGTCGTCCCGGGCGAGTACGCCGCGGAGCTCGCCGATCTGTGCGCGCGCAATCCCGTCCCGTGCCCGGTGATCGAGCGGCTCGCACCCGGCGCCTTCGAGCCGCGGTGCGCGCCCGGCGCGGACCTGCGCACCGATCTCGGCCGCTACCGCGTCTGGCGCGGCGGCGAGCTCGCCGAGCAGCCGCGCGACGTGCGCGCGGTCTGGACCGGCGACCTCGTGGCGTTCCTGATCGGCTGCTCGTTCACGTTCGACCATGCGCTCGCGCACGCCGGTCTGACGCCGCGCCACTACGCGCTCGACCGCAACGTCCCGATGTACCGCACGCGCGTCCCGCTCGCCGCCGCGGGCCGCTTGCACGGCACCATGGTCGTCAGCATGCGCCCGTACCGCGCGGACGACGTCGAACGCGTCCGCGAGGTCACGCGTCCGTACCGCAGCGTGCACGGGGAGCCGGTCGCGTGGGGCGACCCCGCGCCGCTCGGCATCGGCGACCTCATGCGGCCGGACTACGGGGATCCGCCGGTCCTAGAACCGGGCGACGTCGCCGTCTTCTGGGGCTGCGGCGTGACGCCGCAGAGCGTCATCGTGGCGAGCCGCGTCCCGTTCGCCATCACCCACGAGCCGGGCCACATGTTCGTCACCGACCTGCCGCACGCGGGTCTGCTGCCGTTCGGCTCCGATCAGCGAACGTTCTGCGAGTACTGCGGCGGACCGGCGAGCCGCGCGTTGTAGTTGCTGGTCGCAATCGCGGCCCAGACCATGCATGCGGGGACCGTCACGAACAGGCTCAATCCGAACGTGACCATGGCCAACAGGACGGAGACGATGAGCATGACGATACCGCCCGCGACCGAGGCGTAGAACAGCCCCAGCGGCCCGAAGAAGAACGTCAGCAAGAGCGCCGCGGCCATGCTCTTCGGTGCCGCGACCGCCACGTACGCGGGCGCCATTTGAACCTGCTGCGTGACGTAGATCGGCTGCGGGTAGTAGCCGGGCGGCGGCGCGTACGCGGGCGGCGGCGGCGGGTACGGCGACGGCGCGGAGCCGGGCAGGGCCGCCGTACGATCGTCCGGGATCGCGTGGTACAGCTCGGTCCGCGTGTCGGCTCGCACGCCGGGGCCGGTGCTCGGCATGATGGGACCGACCTGGCTGCGATCTTCGGGGCGCTGCTCCATACGTCACTCACACTCCGCGGACGGGTTTTTGCGCCTCTCCGGTAGAGAGCGGCGATTCTTCGCCCCAGTCTTGCGCGCGCTTGCCTCGACCACCTTTTCGCGCTATGCCGTCCCGCGATGGCGATGACTTGACGTTCTCTTAAATCCGTAGTAGAGTGGCGCCGCGGCTGTTCTTAAATCTTTAAGAGAGTGCCAAGTTGGGAGGGTGCGCGGTGCCGAGGGACCTACGGCGAATTGCGGCGTCTCTCGCCGCGCTGATCGCGGCGGCGCTCTTCGGCGCGCCGCGCGAGGCCGGCGCGCAAGCGGTCACGACTGCCGCGTCCAACGTGCTCACGATTCCGGTGGTGCAGTCGCCGCCGCCGCTCGATCCGAAGGCCGACGCCGCGGCGTGGAAGGACGCCGCCCTCGTGACGCTGCCGTGGGACGTGCAGCATCAGCGGCCGGCGTCCGAGCCGGCGACCGCGCGCGTCGCCACCGACGGCACGCACATCTACGTGCGCTTCGACGTGAAGCAGCGCGAGACGCTGCTCGCGCAGCAACACACCAACGACGTCGGCGACGGTACCGACGACGAAGTGTGGATCGATCTGTGGCCGAACGGCTCGAGCGGCTTCTACTACCAGTTCGCCGCGACTTCGAACGGCACGCACTTCCAGTACTCCTCGGAGAACACCGCGTACGCGCCGACGTGGACGTCGTACGGCGCCGCGTCCGGCAACGACTTCGTCGTGACGATGCGGATACCGATCAAGGTGATGCGCGGCAGCGGCGGCACGAACGGCTGGAAGGTGCAGTTCGTGCGCATCGTGCGCTCGACCGGCGAGCGCCAGATCTGGACCTACGGACCGGCGCAGACGAACGGCGACGACGTCAACTACGCCGGCGCGATGAAGGGCCTCGCCTCGGCCGTCGCCTCACGCCCGAAACCGCGTTTCGCGCTCTACGGCCTCGGCGGCGCGGGCTCGAGCCAGTCGGGTCTGACGACCTCGCGGATGGGCGGTGACTTCTCGGTCCCCGTGACGGCGACGTCGTCGGTCTACGGGACGATCCATCCCGACTTCTCGAACGTCGAGATCGACCAGCAGTCGATCTCGCCGACCGCGTACCAGCGCTCGTTCAGCGAGGTGCGGCCGTTCTTCACGCAGGGCGCGAGCTTCTACGACCGCTTCAGCTGCGATGCGTGCCCGTACGTCGCGCAGCTCTATACGCCGGCGATCCCGACGCCGCGCGACGGCTACGCGTTCGAGGGCAAGCAGGGCCGCTTCTCGTTCGCCGGCTTCGACGCGGTCGGGACCGGGCGCAACGACGGCGCGATGGCGTTCGGCTACCTGACGCCGAACAACCGCTGGTCGTTCACCGCGCAGACCGTCGCCGCGAACCTGCCGGGCTTCACCGACCACGTCGACACCGGCGGGATCTCGTACAACGACAGCAAGCACGTCAGCGCGTACTTCGACTACGGCAACGACCACGGAACGAACGTGCATGACGGCTCGCAGGCCCAGCGCTACGACGGCGGGATGTATCTCTACAGCAACACCTTCGGCTTCGCGGCGTCGGCACGGAAAGTCGGCGCGTACTACGAGCCGGTCGACGGGTTCGTCCAGCACGCGGACATCGCCGGCTACGCGGTCTACACCGACAAGATCTGGCTCTTCGACAAGAAGGCGTGGCTGAACAGCATCCAGCTCAGCGAGTTCATCGACCGCTACCACGCGCGCAGCGGCGCGCTGAACCAGACCGACAACGGCCTCGCGCTCGACGTCCTCACGCGCGGCCGGATCGACGTGAACGCCGGGATCGGTTCCTCGTACCTGCTGCTCGACAACGGTGTCTTCACGCCGATCTCACAGAACGGCGTCGGCGTCACCTGGCACAGCGGGACCGCGAACAACCCGGGGAGCTTCGGCTACCACGGCTCGTCCGCGACGCCGACGTCCGTCACGTACAACACCGGACGGTTCGGACCCGGCCGGGTCGACTCGTGGACGCGCAGCTCGACGATGCGCGCCGGACCGCGCGGGACGCTCGGGCTCGAAGCGGACGACACGCGCGCCTACGAGGACGGCGGCGCGACCAACGTGCAGTGGCTCGAACGCCTCGGCTACACGTATGCGACCGGCCCGAACTCCTCGTTCGCGCTCGGCGTGCGCCGCATCATCGGCACGCAGCCGGTCCTCGAAGCGGGCCAGCGCCCCGGCTTCACGAACGCGTGGAACCTCTCGTTCGCATATCACCGCCGCACGCCGCACGACGAGCTCTACTTCGCCTACGGCGACGCGAGCCAGCTCTCGACGCTCCCGCAGTTCCTGGTGAAGTTCATCCACTACTTCGGCGCCGAGAAAGGCACCTAGTGCGTCAGCGGGTCGTGCCGAGCGCGGGCTCCGTGCCGATGCGGTAGGCCGCGATCTTTCCGTCGGGGTCGACGCGCAGCAGCACTGCGATCGGGCCTTTGTCGAACGACGCCTCGTACTGATAGCGGCCGTTCGCGGCATCGCTGTTGACCTGCTTCAGCCCTTGATAGGTGCCGTACGCGTGCATGCGGTCCGAGAGGTCGCCGACCGACTTGCGCGTCACCTGCGCTTTGAGCGCGTCGTCGAAGTGCGCGACCGTTCCGTCGTAGTCCGCGGCGTAGACCGCGCGCGTCGTCGCGTCGGCGAGGTCTTGCGGGGTGGCGCTGTGCGCACACCCGCACGCCGCGATCGCGAGCGCGACCGCGGCGTGCGCGACGAGGAGGCGCACGAGCTTAGAAGGTTCCCCAGCCGTACGTGGTCGAGGTCGACGCGATCCGCGTCGGCGCGGCGTTCGCCGTGGTGTTCGCGGCGCCGTTGTTCACGCGGGCGCCGGCGACGAGCGGGCGGAACGCCGGCTGCACGGGCTGCGCCTGCGCGACGTTCTGCCGGCTGCGCGCGCTCTGCTCCATCGCGACCTGGTGCCGCAGGCGCAGCACCTCCTGGTGCTGGACCGCGACCTCGTGCTGGTACGAGGAGACGAGCGCGGCTTCGTGCGCGTACGCCTGGCGCTCCGACTCGTAGGCCGCCTCGGCGTTGTTCGCCTCGGCCTGGGTCGACGCTTGGCGGCGGTCGTACTCGGCGTACTTCTCGTGGACTTTCTTGTTGTGGTTGATGATCAGCAGCGCCGCGGCGGCGCCACCGATGAGGATGTTGCGCGTGCTCGCGGCGCCGTCGGCGAGCGCGGGCGCCGCCGGCAGGGCGGTCGTCGCGAGCGCTGCGGCGAGCGAGAGGCAAGCAAGGCGGCGTTTGGTCATGGTTTCTCCTCCGGCTCCTTCTACCCAACGCCGCCTTGCCGCTTACCCGTTGCGGGCCGCTCGCGATGTGACGCCATGCCTCGGCGAGCGGTCCGGGCGAACGGTCAGTTCACGGTGATGTTGACGTCCCCGTTCGCCGCGCAGCCGGCGTTCGTGCACGAGAACGTGAAGCTCTGCGTCCCTCCGCCGAACGGCGTCACCGCGGAGCCGAAGTCGTTCGCCGACGCCGGGAACGTGAACTGCACCGTCACCTGGTCCGTTTCGCCGTTCGGGATGTTCTGCAGCTGCGGCACGATGTAGTCGTAGTAGCTGCTCACCGAGAGCGACGAGCTCGGTGTGCCGGTCGTCGCATCGGTGAGCGTGATCGCGGTCGAGGAGTTCGTCGTGTCGGAGGCCGTGACCGTGATCGGCCCGTTCGCAACCGAGCCGTTTGCCATCATGCCCCCCTGCGGATCGGAGAAGCCGAAGCTCAGCGAGCAGAACACCGAACCGGCCGGAGCATTGGGAGAGCACGCGCCGTACGCGAACGAACTGGTTGCGACCGCGGCGGCGACGCCGTTCAGCGTCGCGTCGAGGGACGCCGTCTGCCCCGGCGTCACCGTGACGTTCAGGCCGTCGGCGTACGAGACGAGCGAACCGCCGACCCCGTCGCCGAGCGCGACGACGAGCTGGCCCGCCGGAAGCGAGATGGTCGTGCTGTAGTCGTCGCCGGTCACGCGGTTGATGTGATCGGTGAAGCTGGAGATCGGGATCGCGTAGACGTACGAGCTGCCGCTGACCGGCGTCCCGTCGATCGAGAGCACGCTGAGATAGATCGTGTCGGTCGCGTGCGAGACGTAGCGCGGCGCGCGCTTCGACGACGAGCCGGCCTTCTTGGGCGGGATCGTGACGGAGAGCTTGACCGAGCCCTGATGCGCCGACGACGGCGCGGTGCTGCCGGGTAGCGACGGCGCGGCGACCGCGTGAGCGCTCGAAGCCGGGACGGTGCCCGTTCCGCCGCCGCACGCCGAGACCGCGAGGCACGTTCCGAGCGCGAAGAAAGAAGCCTTGAACAAGGATCGCATTGTTACACCCTTTTCGAGAAACATCGAGAAAGCGCCGCGGCGGAAACGCGCGGCTGCGTCCACCATCTTTCCTCATACGGACGCTCGGCGCAAGCCCGTCAATCCGTCGCAGCGCGCAGTCGGAGCGCACCCGCGGGATGAGTGGGGAGCCTTCGCGGCGGAGAGGGCAGGATGCGCCAAACCGTCGTCCCGGGCGTCTGGTCGTGGTCGGTGTGGCAGCCCGACCGCGGTCTGGACTTCAACGCGTTCTTCGCCGAGCAGGCCGCCGGGAATCTCGTCGTCGATCCGCTCGAGCCGGACGACGCGACGCTCGCGGAGCTGCGCGAGCGCGGTGTCGCGGCGGTCCTCGTCACGAACCGCGATCACGAGCGCGCGTCCGCACGCGTCGCGGAGGCGACCGGCGCGCCCGTCATCGCGAGCGCGCTCGACGGACCGCTGCTCGCGCGCCGTGCGGACCGCACCGTCGAGCCCGGTGAGGTGGTGTGCGGCTGGACGGTCGTCGGATTCGACGGCTTGAAGACCGAGGGCGAGATCGCGCTCTACGACCGCGCGCGCAGAGCCGCGATCGTCGGCGACTCGCTGTGGGGGAAGCCCGCCGGCGCGCTCACGATCATGCCGAAGGTCGCGGATCCCGCGCGCGCCGCGCTCTCGCTGCGCGCGCTGCGCACGCATGAGATCGATCATCTGCTCGTCGGCGACGGCGCGTGCATCTTCGGCAACGCGTACGACGCGATCGGCGCCGCGCTCGGCGCGCGCGACGGCGTCCTCGCGAACCGCGTGAACGTCGACGAGCTCCAGTTCGTCCGCTTCGCCGGCGATCCCGAGCCGTTCGTCGCGTCGGTCGCCGAGGTCGGGCGCGTGATCGGATCCCGCAAGCTCGCGTACGCGGTCGGCCGCATGCGGCGCGGCGAACACTACTGCCCGTATCACTGGCATACGGCGCAGGAAGAGCTGTTCGTCGTCTTGTCGGGGACGCCGACGCTGCGCACGCCGCGCGGGACGTTCGTCCTGCGTTCCGGCGACATGGTCGCGTTCCCGACCTCGCCCGACGGCGCGCACCGCATCTGGAACGACGCCGACGAGGACGCGAGCGTGCTGATGATCGCGAACGCCGATCCGCTCGACGCGTGCTATTATCCGGATTCGCGGAAGGTGATGATCGGCGACCCGGGCCCGGTGATCCGCGACAATCCCGAGCTCGACTACTTCGAAGACGAGGCGGGTAGGAAGTAAGTGATGCTGCCGTCTTTGCTCGCCGCGGCGCTTGCGGCTGCCTCACCCGCGCCGTGCCCGTCCGATCTGCTGGTCGCGAACCCGCGGCTCAAGGTCGTGCGCGCGAACGACCCGGCGAAGGACAACTACATCGTCTCGGTCGTCGTGCGGAACCGCGGCGTCGCGAGCCAGCCGGAAGGGACGCGGCAGCATCTGGAGCTCGTGCGCGGCGGCGCGCGGATCGGGACGCAGCCGATCCCGACGCTCGGTGCGAACCAGAGCTATCTCGCGGCGTTCCGCGTGCAGCTCCCGCACCAGGCGAGACGCGCTCCCTTCCCGGTCGAGTTCCGCTACGTGCTCGACACGAAGGACGCGCCGCGAGCGAACTGCACGAGCGCGAACGACCGCCTCAGCGCGACGCTCTGATGCGTATCCGCCTCGCCCGGCGCGTCGCCGACGAGGGGACGGTGACGCTCGTCGCGCACGCGACGTTCCCGGACGGACCCCTTCGCCTGCGCTACGCGACGCGCACCGGCGCGCTGCTGCGTGTCGACGGCGTCGTGCGCGGCGCGTTCGACGGGATGCACACCACGATCGACCTGCCGCCGATCCCCGGCGAGCACGAGCTCGCGCTCGACGTCGAGAGCCGCTCGCTCCCGACCGCCGGGCTCCCGGCCGGCGACGGCCTGCGGTGGCGGCTGATGCTGCTGCTCGCGCGTCAGAAGCCGTCGATGCACCTCGACGTCGAGACGCGCGACGGCGAGCGCCGCGGCGAGCGCATCGACGTGCCGCTGGTCGGGCACGCGCACCTCGACGTCGCGTGGCTGTGGACGTTCGAGGCGACGCGGCGCAAGGCGCTGCGCACGTTCGCGACCGCGCTGCGCGAGCTGGAGACCGATCCGGCGTACGTCTTCGCGCAGAGCCAGCCGCAGCTCTACGCGTGGGTGTTCGCGAGCGACGCCGAGTTCGCGCAGCGCGTCCGCGAGCACGTGCGGACGCGCTGGGACGCGAGCGTCGCGGCGCTGTGGGTCGAGCCGGACATGCACGCGCCGAGCGGCGAGTCGGTGCTGCGCCAGTTCGCGCACGCCATCCGCTGGATGCACGAGAACCTCGGCATCGAGCCGACCGTCGCCTGGCTCCCCGACACGTTCGGGTTTCCCTCGACGTTCCCGCTGCTCGCGGTGCACGCCGGCGTCCCGTACTTCGCGGCGACGAAGCTGCAGTGGAACGAGACGACGCGCTGGCCGTACCCGCGCTTCCGCTGGACCGCGGACGACGGCTCGTCGCTGGTCGCCGCGATGCTCGACGGCTACGACGGCCCGCTCAGCGAGAAGCGCATCGCGACCGCGCGCGAGCGCGACGAGGTGCTCGTCGTCGGCTACGGTGACGGCGGCGGCGGCGCGACCGACGCCGATCTCGCGCGCGTCGGCGAGGGCTCGCGCGGCTGGACGCGCGTCGACGACTGGTTCGCGAACGAGGTCGCGCCCGGCGCGCTCCCGGTGCACCGCGGCGAGCTCTACCTCGAAGAGCACCGCGGCACGTACACGACGCACCACGACGTGAAGGCGCGCAACGCCGAGCTCGAGCGCGCGCTCGCGCGGGCCGAAGAGCTCGCCGCGTGGTGCGTCGCGGTGCGCGCGCCGGCGACGGTCTGCCGCGCGCTCGCCGACGACTTGCGCAGCGCGTGGAAGATCGTGCTGCGCGGGCAGTTCCACGACGCGATCACCGGGACGTCGATCGGCGCGGTCTACACCGACCTGCACGCGGGCTACGAACGCGCGCTCGGGATCGCGTCGCGCGTGCGCGAGTCGGCGAGCTCGGTGCTGCCGCGCAGCGATCTGCGGCTGATCCCGCCGCGTCCCGTCGCGCCGGTGCGCGACGGCGAGGCGTGGTCGTTCGCGAACGCGTACGTCCGCGCGCGCGTCCGCGACGACGGGACGATCGTCGAGCTGAGCGGTGCGGACGGGCCGAATCTCGTCGCGATGGCGAACGGTCTGATCGCGTACGCCGACACGCCGAAGAAGTGGGACGCCTGGAACGTCGACCGCGGCTACGCGCGCAAGCAGGTTCGCGTGCGCCCGCAAGGGACCGACGTCGACGAGGGCGCGCTGATCGTGCGCTTCGCGGTGGGGCGCTCCTCGCGGCTGACGATGCGGATCGCGCTGCTCGAGGACGAGCCGTGGCTGCGCGTCGAGATCGCGGCCGCGTGGCACGAGAGCCACGTGCTGCTGCGCACCGAGCACCGCGTCGCGCTGCGCGCGCGCGACGTGCGCTACGGGCAGCAGCACGGCACGCTGCTGCGTACCGCGTATCCGAGCACCGACGCCGAGCGCGCGAAGTTCGAGGTGCCGGGACAGCGCTGGGCGCACGTCGCCGACGGCGAGCACGGCCTCGCGGTCTTCACGCCCGACCTCTACGGCTGGAGCGCTGTGGGCCTCGAGGACGGCGGCGTGCGGCTGGGCACCTCGCTGCTGCGCGCGCCGCGCTGGCCGGACCCGATGGCCGACCGCGGCGAGCAGCGGCTCGAGTACGCGTTCGTCCCGACCGAGGGCGCCGCGGTCTCCGCGCTGGAGCATGCGTGGCTCTCGTACGTCGCGCCGGAGCAGGACGTGCGGCTGTTCACGTGTGAGGAGCCGGCCGTGCTGATCGTCGCGACCTATCCCTCCGACGACGCGAGCGGCGTGATTCTGCGCGTGCGCGAGTGCGACGGTGAGCGCCGCCGTGTCGCGGTGCGCTGCGGCGGACGGATGCGCGAAGCGGTCGCGGTCGACGCCGCCGAACGGCCCGTCGCCGGCGACGCGGAGATCGCCGACGAAGATCTCGTCTTCGAGCTGGGCGCCTACGCGCTGCGCTCGTTCCTGGTGCGGTTCTGATGCGCGTCGTCGACACGGTGCTCTTCGATCTCGACGACACGCTGCACGACGACACGACGGCGTACCTGACCGCCGCGCGCGCCGCCGCCGAGATGGTCGCGCGCGAGCGTCCCGGCGTCGAGCCGCAGGCGCTCGTCGACGCGTACGAGGGCGAGGTCTCCGTGTTCTGGTCGGCGCTGAGCGCCGAGCACCTCGACCGTGAGATCGCCGCCGAGCGCGTGCGGATGTGGGAGGCCGCGCTGCGCAGTATCGGTGTGGCTGATCCCGTGCTCGCGCAACGCGCGGCCGAGGTCTACAACCGCGCGCGCAGCGAAGGGCTCGCGCTCGCGCCGGGCTCGCTCGACGTGCTCACCGCGTTGCGCGCGCGCGGCTGCAAGCTCGGGCTCGTGACGAACGGCTTCGCGGCGACGCATCACGACAAGATCGACCGGCTCGGGCTGCGCGAGGCGATGGACGCGTTCTTCATCGCCGACGAGGTCGGGATGGTGAAGCCCGATCCCGAGCTGTTCCGCCATGCCTGCCGCGTCCTCGGCGGCGAGCCCGCGCGCAGCGCGATGGTCGGCGACCGCTACTACCGCGACGTGGTCGGGGCGCACGAGGCCGGGCTGTTCACCGTGCTGCTCGACGTCCACGCGATCCCGATCCCGGACGGCGGACCGCGCCCGGACGCCGTGATCGAGACGATCGGCGAGGTGCTGGACGTGCTGCCGCTCGAGCCCGCCCAAGAGACGCTGCGGTAGGCCGCTTCGGCAGGCCGCTGTCCTGCGCGCTCGGGCGCAACGGAGCGAGGCCGCGCCGGGTCTAACGACGAGTCATGCCGGACGGGACCACGCACGCCCTGGACGCGATCGTCATCAAGGGCGCGCGCGAGCACAACCTCAAGAACATCGATCTGACCCTGCCGCGAAACAGGCTGATCGTCGTGACCGGCCTCTCCGGCTCGGGCAAGTCCTCGCTCGCTTTCGACACGATCTACGCGGAGGGGCAGCGCCGCTACGTCGAGTCGCTCTCCTCGTACGCTCGGCAGTTCCTGGGGCAGATGGAGAAGCCGGACGTCGACTACATCGAGGGGCTCTCGCCGGCGATCTCGATCGACCAGAAGTCGACCTCGCGCAACCCGCGCTCGACGGTCGGCACGGTCACCGAGATCTACGACTATCTGCGCCTGCTGTACGCGCGGATCGGCGTCCCGCACTGCTACGAGTGCGGCCGCGAGATCAGCTCGCAGACGGCCGAGCAGATCGTCGATCAGATCCTGGAGTTCCCCGAGGGGACGCGGATCCAGCTGCTCGCGCCGGTGATCCGCGGGCGCAAGGGCGAGTACACGAAGCTGTTCGAGGAGATCGGCAAGGAGGGCTTCGCGCGCGTCCGCGTCGACGGCGTGATCCGGGAGCTGCGCGAGAAGATCGAGCTCGACAAGAAGCGCAAGCACACCGTCGAGGTCGTGGTCGACCGGCTGGTGGTGAAGCCCGACGTGCGCACGCGCCTGACCGACTCGATCGAGACGACGCTGAAGCTCTCGACCGGGATCGTCACGGTGCTCTACCAGGCGGCGGTGAAGGCGAACTCCGGGACGGAGAAGCCGTCGGACGTGTGGAGCGAAGCGACGTTCAGCGAGTCGTTCGCGTGCGCGTCGTGCGGGATCTCGTTCCAGGAGCTCGAGCCGCGGCTGTTCTCGTTCAACTCGCCGTACGGCGCCTGCCCGGCGTGCACGGGGCTCGGCGAGAAGATCGAGATCGACGAGTGGAAGGTGATCCCCGACCGCACCAAGTCGATCGCCGACGGTGCGATCGTGCCGTGGTCGAAGAACATGGGCTCCGGGCGGTACCCTTCGACGAACCCGTACTACATGCAGCAGGTCGAGAAGCTGCTGCGCTCGCGCCGCTGCAAGGCGACGACCCCGGTAGAGCAGCTGCCGGAGGACGTGGTCGACACGATCCTCTTCGGCGCCGACAAGAAGCAGAAGTTCGTCTACGAGTCGCGCTCCGGCCACCAGTGGGAGTACGAATCGCAGTTCGAGGGCGTCGTCAACAACCTGCAGCGGCGCTACAGCGAGACCTCTTCCGACTACGTGAAGGAAGAGATCGAGAAGTTCATGTCGGCCTCCGTCTGCAAAGTGTGCAAGGGTGCGCGGCTCAAGCCCGAGGCGCTCGGCGTCACGGTCGCGGACAAGAACATCGACCAGACGACGAAGATGTCGGTCGAGTCGGCGGAGGCGTTCTTCGCGGCGTTCCGTCCGACGGAGCGCGAGCACAAGATCGCGCACCAGATCCTCAAGGAGATCCGCGCGCGGCTCGGGTTCCTCAAGAACGTCGGGCTCGGGTACCTGAACCTCTCGCGCAGCGCGACGACGCTCTCGGGCGGCGAGTCGCAGCGCATCCGGCTGGCGACGCAGATCGGCTCCTCGCTGGTCGGCGTCCTCTACATCCTGGACGAACCGTCGATCGGGCTGCACCAGCGCGACAACGACCGTCTGTTGGCGACGCTCGAGACGCTGCGCGACATCGGCAACACGCTCATCGTGATCGAGCACGACGAGGACACGATGCGCGCCGCCGACGTGATCGTCGATATCGGGCCGGGCGCGGGCGCGGAAGGCGGGCGGATCCTGTC
Organism: Candidatus Elarobacter sp.; assembly: GCA_036264835.1. GTDB lineage: Bacteria > Vulcanimicrobiota > Vulcanimicrobiia > Vulcanimicrobiales > Vulcanimicrobiaceae > Vulcanimicrobium. The sequence continues at coordinate 17,213 of DATAQE010000008.1, read as the reverse complement.
GGTCGGGACGATCGCCGACATGGAGAACAACCCCGAGTCGCTGACCGGCGCGTACCTGAGCGGGCGGCAGTTCATCGCGATCCCGAAGCACCGCCGCAAGGCGCGCAGCATCCTGAGCGTGCTCGGCGCGAAGGCGAACAACCTGCGCGGCGTCGACGTCGACCTGCCGCTCGGGACGTTCACCTGCGTGACGGGCGTGAGCGGGAGCGGGAAGTCGACGCTGGTGAACGAGGTCGTCGTCAAGGCGCTGAACCAGTACCTGCACCACCAGCCGGCGGGCGGGACGTACGGCCGCGTGAAGGGCGCCGAGGCGCTCGACAAGATGGTCGTGATCGACCAGTCGCCGATCGGCCGCACGCCGCGCTCGAACCCCGCGACGTACACCGGCGCGTTCGACCTGATCCGCGAGCTGTACTCGCAGCTGCCGGAAGCGAAGATGCGCGGCTACACGCCGGGCCGGTTCTCGTTCAACGTGAAGGGCGGGCGCTGCGAGGCCTGCCAGGGCGACGGGATCATCAAGATCGAGATGCACTTCCTGCCCGACGTCTACGTCCCGTGCGAGGTCTGCAAAGGCAAGCGCTACAACGCGCAGACGCTCGAGGTGAAGTACAAGAACAAGTCGGTCGCCGACGTGCTGGCGATGCGCGTCGACGAGGCGGCCGAATTGTTCGGCACGATCCCGCGGATCGCGAACCGGCTGCGGACGATCTGCGAGGTCGGGCTCGGCTACATCCAGATGGGCCAGCCGGCGACGCAGCTCTCGGGCGGCGAGGCGCAGCGCATCAAGCTCGCGACCGAGCTCTCACGCCGTGCGACGGGCCGGACGTTCTACGTCCTCGACGAGCCGACGACGGGCTTGCACTTCGCCGACATCCACAAGCTGCTCGACGTGCTGCAGCGCCTCGTGCAGATGGGCAACACCGTCCTGGTGATCGAGCACAACCTCGACGTGATCAAGACCGCCGACTACGTGATCGACCTCGGCCCCGAAGGTGGCGACCGCGGCGGCACGATCGTCGCAACCGGCACCCCGGAAGAGATCGCCGCGAACCGCGACTCGTACACCGGCGAGTACCTGCGCGGCGTGCTCACGGACGAACGTGCGCACGGGCGCATCCGCGTCACCGCCGACCGGATCGCCGAGCTGGAGAAGGCGAACTTCGACACGCTGGACGAGCTCCAGAAGAACGGCCGCGCGCGGGTCCCCGTCGAGGCGTAGCGCCTCGAGGCGACCTAGTCGCGGTCTTGGACGAGCGCGTTCGCTTCGGCGTACGAGACGCTGGGCTCGCGCGTGAACGTGAAGGTGCCGGAGTCGCGGAGTTCGTGGGCGATCTCGCGGAGGACGCCCAGCGTGCGGCGCATGGCGGATGAGCCGACGCTGACGCGGCGCGCGCCTAGGCGCTGCAGCGTCGCGGCGTCAGGGAGCGTCGCGCCGGCGAGGACGTTCAGCGGGAGCGGGACCGATGCCGCGAGCTTGCGTATCGTGTCGGCATCCGCGACGCCGGGGACGAAGACGCCGTCGGCGCCCGCTTCGGCGAAGGCGCGCAGACGTTCGACGGTCGCGTCGAAGCGCGTCTCCGGCGCGCCGATCTGCGCGAGGTAGACGTCGGTGCGCGCGTTGAGGAAGAGATCGGGCGCGGCGCGCTTCGCGGCGGCGACGCGCGCGGCGGCTTCGTCGACCGTGAAGATCTGCTCCTCGTAGAGCGTGTCCTCGAGGTTGTATCCGGCGACGCCGGTCTCGTCGAGGCGGCGCACGAAGTCTTCGAGCGTCGCGATGTCCGGCGCATAGCCGCTCTCGACGTCGGCCGAGAGCGGGACGTCGAGCGCGCGCACCAATCGCTCGAGCGTGGCGAGGTGCAGGTCGACGTCGAGGACGTTTCCGTCGGAGTAGCCGAGCGAGTTCGCGAGACCGGCGCTCGACGTCGCGACCGCGGGAAAGCCCGCGTGCTCGTAGACGCGCGCGGAGATGACGTCCCAGCAGTTCGGCAGCACCAGGATCGCGGGCCCGTCGTGCAGCGCGCGGAACGCGCGGCGGCGAGACGCGGTGGACGTGTGATCGAGCAGCATCGGTGCCTCCACTCTCCGGCCGAGAGCCGTCCCGGGGCGTCTCCGTTCGACGCCTCGCGGGGCGATCTTCCCTGGGCGCGCGGCATGGTGGGAAGGCCGGTCGTCGAAGCGGACGCTCCGTGGCAACGTTCGCGCTCGCGATGCTCGTCTGCGCCGATCTCGAGCGCTCGAAGCGGTTCTACGGCACGATCCTCGGGCTGAAGGCGGGCACCGGCGCGGCGCCGCACTGGGCCCGCTTCGATCTCGGTGAGGGCCGCACGCTCGGACTCCTTCCCGCGAGCGAGAGCCTCACCGTACGACCCGGCTCGCTGCAGCTCGGCTTCCACGTCGACGACGTCGACAAGTTCGTAACCGACGCGCGCACCGCGGGCGTGCCGATCCTGCAAGAGCCGCACGACGAGAGCTTCGGGCGCATCGCGGTGATCGCCGATCCCGACGGCTATCCCGTGCAAGTGGCGACGCCGAAAGCGGCGCGCTGACGGCGATGGCGCCGAAAGCGGCCGAGAAGCGCGCGCGCGAGCTGCGCGCGAAGATCGACGAGGCAAACTACCGGTATCACGTCCTCGACGATCCGCAGATCAGCGATCAGGACTACGACGCGATGCTGCGCGAGCTGCTCGACCTCGAGCTGGCGCATCCCGAGCTCGCGACGCCGGACTCGCCGACGCAGCGCGTCGGCGGGACGCCGTCGGCGGGATTTCCGCCGTACGTGCACGCGCGGCCGATGCTCTCGCTCGGCAACGCGTTCGACGAGGCGGAGCTGGTCGCGTTCGACGCGCGGGTGAAGAAGCTCGGCGGGATCGAGGGGGACGTCGCGTACACCTGCGAGCTGAAGATCGACGGGCTCGCCGTTTCGCTGCGCTACGACGGCGGGAGGTTCACCGAGGGCGGGACGCGCGGCGACGGCAGCGTCGGCGAGAACGTCACCAGGAATCTGCGCACGATCAAGACGATCCCGCTCGTGCTGCGAAGCGGCGGCGTGCCGGTGCCCCGCCACGTCGACGTGCGCGGCGAAGCGTACATGCGCAAGAGCGACTTCGAGCGGCTCAACGCCGAGCGCGAGGCGCGCGGCGAGCCGCGTTTCGCGAACCCGCGCAACACCGCGGCCGGCGGGATTCGCCAGCTCGACCCGAAGATGACGGCGGAGCGCAAGCTCTCGTTCTACGCGTACGCGGTCGGCGAGATCGACACCGAGACCCCGCCGTCCTCGCAGCACGAGCTGCTCGCGTACCTGAAGGCGCTCGGCTTCCGCGTCAACGAGCACGCGCGCGCGGTGCCGTCGATCGGCGGCGTCGTCGACTTCGTCAAGGTGTGGGAAGAGAAGCGCGACGAGCTCGACTACGAGATCGACGGCGTCGTGATCAAGGTCGACGATCTCGCGCTCCAGGCGAAGCTCGGCAGCTCGGGCAAGGACCCGCGCTGGGCGATCGCGTTCAAGTTCCGCGCGCGCGAGGCGCGCACGAAGCTGTTCGACATCGTCGTCAGCGTCGGCCGCACCGGCGTGCTCAACCCGAACGCAGTCCTCGAGCCGGTGCAGATCGGCGGCACGACCGTCGCCAACGCGACGCTGCACAACCTCGACTACATCCGCAGCAACGACATTCGGATCGGCGACGTCGTGACGGTGATCCGCGCGGGCGACGTCATCCCGCGCGTCGTGGGACCCGTGCTCGAGCTGCGCAAGAAGAAGCTTCCGGAGTACCAGCTGCCCACGCACTGCCCGGTGTGCGGCGCGGACGTCGACCATCCGGAAGGCGAGCCGATGGCGCGCTGCACGAACGCGTCGTGTCCCGCGCAGCTGGTCGAACGCGTGCGGCACTTCTGCTCCCGCGGCGCGATGGACATCGAAGGGATCGGCGACCAGCTCGCGACCGCGCTGGTCGACTCCGGGCTCGTGCACGACGTCAGCGAGATCTACGAGCTGGACCTGCCGAAGCTGCTCACGCTGCCGCGCATGGCGGAGAAGTCGGCGTCGAACGTCCTCGCGGCGATCGAGGGCTCGAAGAAGCGCGGTCTCGCGCGTCTGCTCTCGGGGCTCGGCATCCGGTTCGTCGGCTCGCAGAACGCCGCGATCCTCGCCGGCGACTTCGGCACGATGGACGCGCTCGCCGCCGCCGGCGAAGCCGAGCTGCTCGCGAGCGAGGGGATCGGTCCGGAGATCGCGACGAGCGTCGTGCTGTTCTTCGCGCAGGAGCCGAACCGCGCGATGATCGCGCGCCTCAAACACGCCGGCGTCGACATGACCGCGCCGCTGCGCCCGCGCGAGCCGGTCGGCGTGCTCGCCGGCAAGACGCTGGTCCTCACCGGCACGCTGCCGACGCTCACGCGCGACGAAGCCGCGGAGCTGATCGTCGCCGCGGGCGGCAAAGTGAGCGGATCGGTCTCGAAGAAGACCGACTACGTCGTCGCCGGCGAAGAAGCGGGCAGCAAGCTCGTGAAAGCGGAGCAGCTCGGCATCCCGGTCCTCGACGAAGACGGTTTACGCAACCTGCTGAACGGCACCGGCTGAGCCGTTAGCCGGGTTGGTCGAGCTCCATCTCCGCGAACATGTCCGCGAGCGAAACGGAGAAGCCGGGCAGCGCCTCGTGCTCGAACGACTCTCCTTCCGACCACATACGCTTGCCGTGCTCATCGTGCGCGGTCAGGGTGCGAGTGTCGGAGTCGACGACGACGACGAGATGCGTCCCCGCGCGCAAGAGAGTAGCGATCTTGTCCTCGAGGTCGGCGCGCCGATTGCTAAGCGACCGAACCTCGACGGCGACATTAGGAGCGACCAGGGGCGTGTCCCAATCCGCCTCGGTGGCGCCGCGCATACGGTCGTACGAGAGATAGGAAAGATCCGGAACCAGCGGGCGGATGACCTCGCCGCGCGGTGAGATGCGGAATCGCCACTCGGAAGCGACCTTCCCGCGGCCGCGAGCCCAGCGCTGCAACTCAGCGCCCAGCCAAATCTGGATCGTGCCGTGCTTGAGCTTCGGGCTCACTTTTTGCACGGCGCGGCCGCGGAGCCACTCCGTCTCCGGTTTGGTCTCCGGCAGGATGATCTCGTCTTGGATGAGTTTCGCCATCTCGTCTCCACGCCGAGCCCATCACGACGGGACTCGGGAACGGCAAGGGATTCAGAAGATGCGGATCACCGGTCCGGCCGTCGGTTCGACGACCGATGCTGCTCCGAGGGCTTCGTCGACGTCGCGGGCGACGACTCCGCGGTGGCGGCGCTCCAGCGCGATCTGTCCGGCTCGGCCGTGCCAGTAGGCGCCCACGCGCGCGGCGTCGAGCGGCGAGAGGCCCTGCGCGAGCAGCGTCGCGATGACGCCGGTGAGGACGTCGCCCGTCCCGGCGGTCGCGAGGGCGTTCGTGCCGGTCGGGTTGAGATGCGTCACGCCGGGGCCGCCGATCAGCGTCGTGCGGCCTTTGAGGAGCGTCACGACGCCGTGCTCGTCGACGAACGCGCGCAGCCGCGTGAGCCGTTCGCCCGGTGCGATCGTCCCTTTACCGCTGATCCGCGCGAACTCGCCGGCGTGCGGCGTTATCACCAAGTTCTTGCCGCGGTACGACGGCAGCCGCTTCACCAGATGGTAGAGCGCGCTCGCGTCGGCGACCACCGGCAAGTCCGTTCCGCCGATCACGCCGTTGACGATCGTCCCGAAGGCATCGGAAAGGCCCAAGCCGGGGCCGATCCCGATGCTGTTGCAGCGATTCGTCAGATCGAGGACGGTTCGCACCGCCTGCTCGGGATCGCGCTCGTCGTACGTGACGACGACCTGCTCGACGAGCTGCGTGCGCAGCGCGGTCGCCGCGCCGTCCGTTGAAGCGAGCGTGACGTAGCCGGCGCCCGCGCGCGCGGCGCCCCACGCGCACAGAATCGCCGCGCCGGGAAACTGCGTCGATCCGGCGATGATGAGCGGCGCCCCCGAGCTGCGCTTGTCCGCTTCTTGCGGCCGCACCGGCAGCAGCGCCGCGAACTCGTCCGGCGTCAGGACCTCGGTGCGCGGATCGCCGAGCGCGTCCGCATCCTCGTCGCGCATCCCGATCGGCGCGCACCACAGCTCGCCGGTCAGATCGCGCGCCGGCTCGAGGAAGCACCCGAGCTTCGGCCGTCCGAGCGCCACCGTCGCCGTCGCGCGCACCGCGTGCTCGCCGCCCACGCCGGTCGTCGGATCGATCCCGGTCGGAACGTCGAGCGCGAGCACCGGCGCGCCGCTCGCGTTCATCGCGTCGACGAGGTCCGCGCTGCGCGCGTCGAGCGGCAACCGCGCGTTCACGCCGAGCGCGCCGTCGAGGATCAGTGCCGCGTCACGCAGCACCGCGGGATCCGGCGGGAACGGATGTTCCACGACCCCGGTGCGCAGCGCCGCGTCCCGCGCGTCACGGCGCGCTTCGCTTCCGTGCACCGCAGGATCGCCGTATACGATCCGCGCGCGCGCACCGCGGTACGCCGCGAGCGCCGCATACGCGTCCCCGCCGTTGTTGCCGCTCCCCGCGACCGCCACGACCGCGCCGCCGCGCAGCTCGGCGGGTTCCTGCCCGCGCCGCAGCCCCGCGTCGCGAACGCGCGCATACCGGTCGATCAGCGACGCGATCGCTTCGCCGGCCGCGCGCATCAGCGCGACCTCGCCCTCGCGCGCCACCGCGGCGGCGTCGATCGCGCGCATCTGCGCCGCGGTGACCGCGCGCATCAGCTCTCGAGGACGACGACCGCCGCGGCGGTCGTCGCGGTGTGCGTGATCGTCAGGTGGATCCCGCGCACGCCGCGCCGCTCGAGCAGCTGCTCGTAGCCGCGGTAGAGCCGGATCACCGGCTTCCCGCTGCGCTCGTGCGAGACGCCGACGGCGTTCCACGGGATCGCATGGCCGAACGCTTTCCGCGTCGCTTCCTTCGCGGCGAAGAAGCCCGCGAGCCGCTCGGGCCAATTGCGCTTGCGCATCGCGTACGCCATCTCTTCCTCCGTGTAGACCTTGCGCGCGAACCGTGCGCGCTGCGCCTCGTCGAAGCGATAGCGCTCCACCTCCGCGAGGTCGATCCCGATGCCGACGATCATCGCGCGCCCTTCGACGCGCACCCGATCGTCACCCGATCTGTGGACGAACCGCCCAGGACCCGCTAGCGCGCGGACCGAAAGGCCGACTCCGGCGTGCGCGAGATCAGCATCGTACCGATCAACGCGATCGACGCGGGATTGCTCACCCGGCTGGCCCTCTGTCTGGAAGAGCGGTTCCTGGCCGCCGGTGTCGTCCGCGCCGCGCTCGCCGTCCCGCGGAGCGCGCTGAACGCGACGCGCGGACAGCTCTTCTTCGCCTCGCTGGCGAGCAGGTTGACCGCCGCGTATGAGGTGCACGACGACGTGCTCCTCGGCGTGACCGAGTACGATCTCTACAAGACCTCGCACCCGTTCGTCTTCGGCTCCTCGAGCGAGGCGCAGCGCTGCGCGGTCGTCTCGCTGCACCGCCTGCGCTCGGAGTTCTACGGCGACCCGCCCGACGAGAACGCGCTCTTCCAGCGCCTCTTGAAGGAGAGCGTCCACGAGCTGGGCCACGCGCTCGGCCTCAAGCACTGCTACAACGCGCGCTGCGCGATGTACTACTCGAACTCGGTCTTCGACACCGACAACAAGTTCTCGCATTTCTGCGAGACCTGCGAGCGACGCAGCCGAGCCAACCGCTCCGCCTAAGGCCGCTCGCCCGCTCAGCCGATGGTGGTGAGGAGTGATGCTACCGCGTCTCGCCTCCGTTCGCCGCCGGCCCACACCCGCGGTGCGTTTCGCCGTCGCTGCCTTCGCGGGCGTCGCGGCGGTCACGCTCGCGGCGTTTTTGACGCGCCCTGCGAACGGCCCGGCCCCGACGCTCGCCGCCGCGGCGGCGCTGTTTCTCGCCGGCGGGCTCCTCGCGTGGATCCTCGCCACTCCCGCCGCGGACGACCAGGCCCTGGCGCAACTCGACGGCTCCGAGCGCCTCGCGCTCCCGCCCGACTCCCCGCTCGGGCGCAGCATGGCGGCGCTCACGACCGGGGTCCGTGAGGTCGCGGCCGGCGATCTGACCAAGAATCTCGCCGTCGCGGACGGCCCGCTCGCCGAGCTCGCGGTCGGCCTCAACAAGCTGATCTTCGGGATGCGCGACTTCCTCGGCAGCCTGCACGACGAGGCGCGCCGCCTCGGCGAGGCCGGCGGCGAGCTGCAGTCGACCGCGTCGTCCTCGCTCGCCGTGATCGAAGGCGGCGCCATCGCGCAGAAGCAACTCGAAGAAGGGATCGTCGAGCAGTCGCAGATTGTCGAAGGCGCGCTGCTCAAGGTGCGCGCGATGACCGACGCGATCGCCGAGCTGGCCGGCTCCGCGGAGCAGCAGACGCGCTCGCTCGACGAGACCGCCGGGAACGTCTCCTCGATGTCGGCCTCGATCGAAGAGGTCTCCGCGCAGGTCGACTCGCTCCTCACGATCTCCTCGGAGACGACGCTCACCGCCGACCGCGGCGGGAGCGCGATCCACACCATCGTCGACGCGATGGCGACGATCCGCGGGACGATCGCGGAGCTCGGCAACGACATCCGCCGGCTCGGGGAGAACTCGGAGCAGATCGGCGACATCGTCAAGGTCATCGACCGGATCGCCGAGCAGACGAATTTGCTCGCGCTGAACGCCGCGATCGAAGCGGCGCGCGCCGGCGAGCACGGCCGCGGCTTCGCGGTCGTCGCGAGCGAGATCCGCAAGCTCGCCGACGGCAGCGTCCAGGCGACCAAGGAGATCGCGGGGCACATCGGCTCGACGCAGTCGGTCGTCACGCAGGTCACCGAGGCGATGACGCGGCTGAACGAACGCCTCGAGCAGAGCGTGAGCTCGACCGACAGCGCCTCGGCCGCGCTGCGCGACATCGTCACGACCGTGATGGACGCGAACCGCCAGATCACGCAGATCAGCTCGGTGACGCGCTCGATGTCGGAGAACACCTTCCGCGTCATCCGCTCGATCGACGAGATCACCACCTCGGTCGCGGCGAACCTCGCCGCGACCACGCAGATGGCCTCGCATTCCGGCGAGGTCTCGAGCGCGTTCGACGCGATCACCGCGATCAGCTCGCAGAACGCCTCGTCCGTCGAGGTGCTCACCTACGTCAACGCCGAGGTCACCTCGGCCGCGGAGCGGATCGTCGAATCGGTCGAAGAGATGAGCCGCCGCGCCGCCGCGATCGACGGACAGCTCGGCCGCTACACCATCACGGATACGGAACGCAAGCTCACGGAGGGGACACCGGTATGAAGCTCGGGCTTCGCACAAAGCTCGTCGGCACGCTCGTCGGCGCGATCGTCATCGCGACGGCGATCAGCGCGCTCGCCGCGCGGAACACGATGGCGACCGATCTGAACAAGCTCGCCGCGCAGCAGGTGGGGAGCGGCTCGACCGGCTTCGCCGGGTACTGGGACGGCAAGCGCGATCTCGTCAAGCTGATGGTCGGCCAGGCCGCGATCAACGACGTGATCCGCCGCGGGACCGCGGCGCACGCGAAGAACCTCGAAGGGACGCTGCAGGGGATCGCGCACCAGGGCGGGCTCTCGTTCCTGACGATCGTCGACGCGCACGGCGTCGTCGTCGCGCGCGCGACCGGCGGCCGCCCCGGTGTCCCGCTGAGCTCGCCGTTCGTGAAGCGCGCGCTCGCCGGCGAGACGGTGAGCACCGCCGCGACGATCCCGCACGACGAGCTCGTCCCCGAGCTGCTCGAGCCGCAGATCGAGTCGACGACGCCGGGCCGCGAAGGGCTCACCGAAGGGCTCGGCATCGTCTCCGCGGTCCCGGTCTCGGACGCCAACGAGCGGACGATCGGCGCGGTCTACGGCGGGATCGTCGTCGACCACTACTACGACGTCGTCGACCAGGCGGCGCACGCGCTCGGCGGCAAGGCCGCGGTGATCTTCAACGGCGAGCTGATCTCCAGCTCGATCACGCGCCCCGACGGCACGCGCCTCGTCGATGACGGCGCCACGGAGACCGTCAAGACGCTGAAGCAGCCGTTCTACGGCGTCGACCGCGAAGGCGGCGTCGACTACCTCGTGCGCGTCGAGCCGATCACGAACGACCAGATGCAGGTCGTCGCGACGCGCTGGTTCGGCGTCCCGCTCTCGACCTTCACCGACGTGCAGCAGCACACGCTCACCTCGCTGGTGCTGTGGGGGCTGCTCGGCGCGCTGATCGGTCTCGCGATCGGGCTGCCGATCATCGAGCGCCTCGGCCGCCAGCTGAGCGCGCGCAGCCGCCAGGTGCGCGAGTCGGCGCAGGAGCTCTCGGTCGTGATCGTCGGCAGCGAGGTCTCGGGCGACCACGTCGCGCAGACGCGCGCCGCGGTCGAGCGCCAGGGCGAACTGCTGATGCAGGCCGCGACCGGTCCCGCGCGCGCCGCGTCCGGCTCGAACGTCGCGACGGCGACGGGCGTCTCGGAGAAGATCCTCGCCGCCTCGGCGCTCAACGCGGAGATCCTCGGCGACATCGTGGTGATCGACACGCTGGCTTCGGAGATGGCGTCGCGCACGCAGCAGGCCGTGGCGCGCGTCGGCGAGCTGAACGAAGTCGCGAAGGGTCTCGACGAGCTGGTCACCGGGTCGAAATGAGCCGCCATGGCTGACGTCATCCTGTTCTTCTCGACGAACGCCGACACGATGATCGCCACCAAGGCGCTCAAGGACGGCGGCGTCGCCGCGAAGATGATCCCCAAGCCCGCGCACGTCAGCGCGAGCGCGAACCTCGCGCTGAGCGTCGACGGCTCCTCCGAGTCCACCGCGATCGCGGTCCTCGGCAAGGCGAACGTCACGCTCGGAGGCGTGAGCCGCTAGGCTGACTTCGCGTCCGGCGCGCGCGTTCAGACGACGCGCGCGTCGGCCATGTGGACCAGTCGTTCGCGCCCGTCCGCCGCGGCCAGCACGAGGCCGCCGTCCGGGCCGAGCCGCAGCGCGGTGCCCTCCACGATCGACCCGTCCGCGTCGAGGCGCAACCGGTACGGCCGCCCGCGCAGCGCGGCGCGCTCTTCCCAAGCGCGCGCGATCGCGTCCGGGCGGCCGAGCAGCTCGGTGAGCGCGTCCATCGCCCCCAGGACGCCGGCGAGGATCGCCTCGCGCTCCGCGTGCGGCGCGGCGTCGGAGAGGTAGGCCGGGGGAGGCTCGATCGCGGCTATTGCCGCGTCCGCCGGGCGCCGGACGTTGAGCCCGATCCCGCAGGCGGCCGACGCCTCGGCGCCCGCGACGCGGGAGACGCAGAGGATGCCGCCGGCCTTGCGCGCGCCGACGTCGAGGTCGTTCGGCCAGCGCAGGTCGAGCCGGACGCCGCACCCTGCTTCGACGCCGTCCGCGACCGCGAGCGCGGTCCAGAACGGGACGGCCCACAGCGCCGCGGCGGCGAGCGGGTCGGGGAGAAGCGTCGTGAACGTGAGCGCGCTGCCCGCGGGCGCGATCCAGCTGCGGCCGGCTTTGCGGCCGCGGCCCGCGCGCTGGAACTCTGCGACCAACGTCGCACCGCTCGCGCGCGGATCGCCGAGCAGCGCGGCCGCGTCGTCGTTCGTGCTCGCGGTCTCGCGCACGTAGCGCACGTCGGCGAAGCGCGTGCCGGCGAGCGCGGCGCGCACGCGCGCGACGTTCAGGAGAGGTGCGTCATCGTCCGGCACGTATAGCACGTCCGCTATGGCAGTCGAACGGACCTTGATCCTCGCGAAACCCGACGCGGTCGTGCGCGGCCTCGTCGGCGAGATCCTCGCGCGCTTCGAGCGGCGCGGCTACACGATCGTCGGCCTCAAGCTGATGCACGTCACCGAAGAGCTGGCGCGCCGGCACTACGCCGAGCACGAGGGGAAGGGCTTCTTCCAGGGGCTCGTCGACTACATCACCGGCTCGCCGATCGTCGCGATGGTGATCGAGGGCGAGGACGCGATCGAGGGCTGCCGCTCGACGATCGGCGCGACGAACCCGATCAAAGCCGCGCCCGGCTCGATCCGCGGCGACTACGGCCAGACGATCGGCCGCAACCTCGTGCACGGCTCCGACTCCGCGGACTCCGCGGCGCGCGAAGTGTCGATCTTCTTCCGGGACGACGAGCTGTTCGCGCGCGCGCACGTCCTCGGCGACTGGGTCGCCTCGAAATAACGCGATGTCGTCGATCGAGTCGCTGCGCGGCGGCGGACGGCCGCTGATCGAGAGCGTGCGCGCGCGAGAGATCTTGGACTCGCGCGGGAACCCGACGGTCGCCGTCGCCGTGGCGACGTCGTTCGGCGCGGTCGAAGAGGCGATGGTTCCGTCGGGCGCGTCGACCGGCGCGTACGAGGCGGTCGAGAAGCGCGACGGCGATCCGAAGCGCTACGGCGGGAAAGGCGTGCTGCAAGCGGTCGGCGCGGTGAACGAGATCATCGGCCCCGCGATCGAAGGGATGGACGCCACGTCGCAGCGCGAGATCGACCGCACGCTGATCGAGCTCGACGGTACGCCGAACAAAGCGAACCTCGGCGCGAACGCGCTGCTCGGCGTCTCGCTCGCGATCGCGCGCGCAGCGGCGGTGTCGGTCGGCGTACCGCTGTACCGCTATCTCGGCGGGCCGTCCGCCGCGACGCTCCCGGTGCCGATGATGAACGTGATCAACGGCGGGAAGCACGCCGAAGGCGCGCTGCAGTTCCAGGAGTGCATGATCGTCCCGCTCGGCGCCCCGACGTTCGCCGAGGCGGTGCGGTACGGCAGCGAAGTCTTCCACACGCTCGGCAAGATGCTGCACGACGCCGGACACCAGACGCTGGTCGGCGACGAAGGGGGTTACGCGCCGAAGCTGGACTCGATCGACGAAGCGCTGCAGCTGCTGGTGAACGCGATCGAGAAAGCGGGCTAGACGCCCGGCGACGACATCGCGATCGCGCTCGACCCGGCGTCGACGGAGTTCTACCGCGACGGAAAGTACTGGCCGCACATCCCCGACGACCACCCGCTCGACGCGGCGCAGATGGTCGGCTTGTACGAAGGCTTGTGCGCGAAATACCCCATCGTCTCGATCGAGGACGGCCTCGCCGAGGACGACTGGGACGGCTGGAACCTGCTCACCAAGACGCTCGGCTCGCGCGTGCAGCTCGTCGGCGACGACCTGTTCGTCACCAACGTGACGCGGCTGGAGCGCGGCATCCGCGAGGCCTCGGCCAACGCGATCCTGGTGAAGGTGAACCAGATCGGAACCCTGACCGAGACGCTCGACGCCGTCGAGACCGCGCACAAGGCCGGCTTGCGCGCCGTGATCTCGCACCGCTCGGGCGAGACCGAGGACACGACGATCGCCGATCTGGCGGTCGCAACCGGCGCGGGCCAGATCAAGACCGGCTCGCTCGCTCGCAGCGACCGGGTCGCGAAATACAACCGTCTGATGGCGATCGCCGACGAGCTGGGCCCGGCGACCGCGCGTTATCCCGGGAAGAGAGCCTTCGCCGCGCTGTCGAAGGGGTAAAGGCTACGGGCCCGTAGCTCAGCGGTAGAGCAGCCGGCTCATAACTGGTCGCGCGCTGGTTCGAATCCAGCCGGGCCCACTCTCGGGGAGTGCTCGGGGCGCCATAGTCTATCGGTTAGGACGCCGCCCTTTCAAGGCGGAGAGACGGGTTCGACTCCCGTTGGCGCTACCATGAGAACCCCGCTACGGCGGGGTTTTTCCGAGGTTTCCGATTCAACGGTTGTCATCGGTCGCCGTGCACTCACGGGAAGTGCCGCGATAGTGGCCGCCTCGACCGCGGCGCCCAGCAAGTTGACCCCCGAGCGCTGCGCCCCTCGAGGAGTACACGGTGAGCGTCACGACCGGTGAGGCGTGTCCCAGGATGCCGGCGACAGTCCGAGGATCCACGCCCGCACGAGCAGCGTCGTCGCGACCTTATGGCCGGTGTCGTACAACCGCGTTGAAGAGATATGCGGCGCGTGCAAACGGCATTGGCGAAATCGTTTCCGGCGAGAAATGTCGGCCGCAGTTTTTCGTGGGACGTTAGCACTGCTGGGACTGTGAGCCATGCTGACGGGCGACTCTTACTTCGTCCATGAATGCGAGCCCGCTTCGCTACGAGCGCTGCGTCGGCAAACCCCGCATAGTTCACGTCCGGGCTGGACTCGTAGACGTCCGACCTGGTCGTCCGCCGGGCTACGGAACGGTTTGAGACGGCAGGCTGCTTCTCCTGGTATACTGAGCATTAGACCCCAAAGCAATCTCTGCCTAAGGGTCTATCGCAATATACCGATCACGCAGCCGGATGGCGCTCGCTGCTGAAGAAAAACGACTCACGCGCCCGTCGTGACCCGGCTGCTATCGTCGCAGTCCTGTCGCGTTCCTATTTTGCGAAGGGCGTGTCTTAACTCAGCAGGTGCATTGAAGGCGAGAAGAGGTTTATCCGGCGATGGTCACCATAGCGGTTCTGTTCGAAGAACGTCCCATCCATGAGTGGAACATCCGCTCCAAATGGCCGGAGAATCTTCTCGAAGACGAAGTAACCACAACTTGCGTTCCAAGACGCCCAAGTTTCACGCGACCCGCGGAGATGATCATGCCGGCTCTTCGCAAACTTCATAAGTGGCTCGACGAAGTGGCGATCGCGGAGCTCCTGAGCAGCCACTCTTGCGAAGGCGGTATTTTCGGCGGTGTCGGACCCGTGAATGTTGAAATACAGTCGCGCGAACTGCTTGTGCATGGCTCTCGGTAAAATAGCGTACGCGAATCGATACCCATGCAGCGCCAGCATCTTCGTTGGGCAAATCAAACGCAGCGTAAGATCCTCGTCGAGTCCGGCTGTAAGCTCAGTAATATTACCGTCCCACCGAAGGTACTGGAAGCTACCATCGATGAAGACGAACGACCCTGTGTCGTGCTGCCAATCGATAATGCTGCGGACGATGTCGTTCTTTAGAGGTAAACCCGCGTACCAAACCGGGTCTGCGAGCAGAAGAAATGCCGTCTTCGAAGGCAAGTTGAGAACGAAGTCCGACTCAAAAGCGTGCCGTTCGGCAGCCGGCTTCGCATGGACTCCGAAGGCCTTCAGTGCTGAGTGCAGTGAGTAATAGAGTGGCGGAATGTACAACACCTCCGTTATGCCGTTTTCCTTTAGCCACGCACAAAATGTGAATAGGATTGTAGATGATCCCTCGCCGCAGAAGACCGATTTGGGCATTGTCTCGCCAGCGTCCCGATGGAACTTCAAGAGCAGCGCTTCAACGACTTCGTCGTTATCCAGTGTTTGGTATCTGGTTACGTCGATTGCTGCTCGCGCTTCCACGACCCGACGTTGAAGTTGTTCACTAAAAGGGTTTTCGCATTGCCATCCGGACAACGAGTTCCCGTCATCTCCATCGTTGTAATGGTCCTCAAATTCAGCATGCCGGCTAATCATGTCAGACTGCAGCGTATACGGTTCCATAACGATCCCTACGGCTAAACTCGCTAAGACGTTGTGTGGTTGGTGCGCTTCGTCCCTTTCCCACGCTGTACATTTGCAGTCGGCCCCTTTGCCGACAATACGCGTTCCGTGCTTTCGGGCTGTGCCGCGGTCGGGGTAGAACGTTGGGCAAGATACACGGTAGCGATCGCCGCTCCAAGGACGGGCGCCGCAATGTCGATAAGGTCCTTTGCCGCTGAAGGCGAGATATTGCCGGCCAGGGCCCATATGACTAGCACTAGAGCGCTCAAGGAAAAAAAACCAACGGCGAATTCTGTGCGGTGAGCAACTTGGAGCCAGCGCTCATGCTCAATGGCTCGGTGTTCCGCGAGGAGTTCCCGCAGGGCGGCGGCGGAGATAGGGTCGTCATTATTTGAGGTCATGGTAGGTCCCCTGGAACGGTCGCCATTGCTTGGCACCAGCCTACCACGTCCTGTGGCCGTTCAGTGAGTCGACGCTTTTAATAAATCCTGCTTTTTCTGTAGAATCGTCTTGCCGTGCGTCGTGACGAAGCGCTATAGTATGGAAACGAAGTTTCAAAAGATTCGAAAGATTGAAAAATTAGAAAAGGATCACGTTTCCTGAGATTCTCGTACAACGGCGATAGCCAAGGGGGAGTGGGGATGCCGCCCGTTTTGCCACCGTATGTCAAGCCCACATTCGCGCGAATTAGCCTTGTTGAGTATGCGACTCCCGATGGACGTCTCTGTCCGGATACCCCGACGGAAGAACGTCTCATCGTCGACTTGTGGTGCGATTGGCGAAAAGTCGAGAACGATAGCACGCCGCATGTGGCGCTGCTCGACTTCGAACGAATCTCCCGCATTGATATGAACGTTGCAACCGACTGTCTGGCGGCGTTCGCCTCGATGATCATCGGCCCGGATCGGCCGTATTACGTCGTGTGCGTAAACGTCGACAAAACTCTACGGCTGACTCTTGATAAGGCATTCGACGCCGCGGCCATCGTAGTCGCCATTCACGGTTCGCCGAATTCCGGAGCGGGTTATGTCATGATTGGAGATGACCAGAAGAAACATCGATTCAAGGCGGCATGGGAAGCGTTGTTGAGCTGCGTCCAAGGAAAGCCCGACTCAAACATCTGGGTCGCCGGTCGTAAGTTCGAAGAAAAACGAAACTTGAAGCCGGCCAACGTTCTCCAGCACATGTATCTCAACGGAGTGCTAATGCGAGACCCGGACAGAAAACCGAACTACCGTCTGTTATATCCACTAGCTAGCTCGGACACAGTCGAGCCCTGACGTCTGGGCGGCGTCGCCTAAATCAGCGATTCGCGGTAACGCCGTCTCGCACTCCGTCCGCCGAGGCGAGATACTGGTGCACGAAGGCGATGGCCATGCTCCCTTCGCCGACGCCGGAGGCGACGCGTTTCACGGATCCGGCGCGGACGTCGCCGGCCGCGAAGATCCCGGGAACCGACGTTTCGAGCAAGTACGGGTCGCGGTCCGCCGTCCACTGGTCTGCTCGAAAGACGTTCCGCCCGGTGAGCAGGTAGCCGCGCTCGTCGCGAGCGATCGCCGGCGGGAGCCAAGCCGTCTCGGCGTCGGCGCCGATCAGGACGAACAGCGCGGCGGCGTCATGCCGCGTGGTCGAGCCGTTCGCCCGGTCGGCGACGGTGATCGTCTCCAGATGGCCGTCGCCCGATGCGTCGACGACCTCGGAGCGCGTCTCGACGCGGACGTTCGCCTTCGTCTTCAATTGCTCGATGAGATAGTACG
>DATAQE010000150.1:0-4051 GCA_036264835.1 Candidatus Elarobacter sp. | reverse complement strand
CGCGATCTCGCCGTCGAGCGCGGCGACCGCGCGCGAGCCGGCCGCCGCGGCGTCGGCCTGTCGCCGAGACGCGTCCGCGATCGCGGCCGCGCCTTCGGCGAGCACGCTCGCGCGGTCGTGCGCGCGGTCCAGCTCCTTCGCCTGTTCGCCGGACGCCACCGTCGCATCGCGCACGGCGTCCAAGATCTGCCGCGCCGCCGCCGCGGACTCCGCGGTGCTGTGCGAGATCGCGGCGCTCTCCGCGACCAACCCTTCGGAGACGCCCGCGATGTGCCCGACCGTCGCCCGCAGGCTTTCGCCCATCGCGCCGAACGCGATCGCGATGTCGTGGACGCCGGCGACCAGCTCGTCGTACGTCGAGGACAGCACGCCGATCTCGTCGGGCGAGGGGGCGCCAAGCTTCGCCCGCGAGGTTTCGTAGCGCGCGTCGAGGTCGCCGTCGGCGAGCGCGCGAAACGAGCGCACCAGCCGCTCGACGTCGTCCTGCGCGATCGCGCGCAGCGCCGAGGTGACGCGCCCGAGCCGCCCGCCGACGGAGCGCCCGACGACGATCGCGGTCAGCCCGAACAGCACGATCGCGATCCCGGTGCTGAGAGCGAGCGTCATTACGACGGCGCGGCCCGAAGCCTCGAACTCGGCGTTCGCCGCGCGCGCACCGTCCGCGACGAAGACGTACAACTTCTCGGCTTGCGTGCGCACCGTGCCGAACTCCGTATCGTCCGCGCGCAACCCGAGCACGGCGCCCGCCCGGCGTCCGGCGCGCACGTCGGCGACGCGCTTCGCGTAGTTGCGGTCGAGCTGCGCGGCGCCGTCCTCGATCTGCTGCTCGTAGACGTCGATCTGCTCGAGCCGGTTCACCGGGATCAGCGTCGTCTGGTCGCTCTCGCGCAAGCGCGCCAGCCGTGCGCGCAGCGTACCTCGCGCGCCGTCGAGCTGCGCGCCGTACACGGCATCGCCGCTCGCCACCAGCCCGCGCACCGCGCTTTGCTCGGCGAACGCCGCCGAGACGACGTCGCGGATCTGGGTCGCGACCGCTTCCAGCGCCTGCGCGTGCGCGGCTGCGAGCGACATCGACGCGATCCCGCGCTGCGTCACCACGGCGACGCCGATCATCAGCAGGATCGCCAGACACGAGCCGATCGCGATCTGGCCGCCGACCGGGAACCGGACTCGCATCGCTCGCTACTTCGGCTTCGCGACCGCGCAGCTGGCGATCGTCGCGATGTCGTCGAACGACTTGTGCACGTTGATGACGAGATCGCCCGCGATCAGCTTCTCGATCGGGATGTCGAGCGTCGTCGTCGAGGTCCTTTTGACGACGGAGCGCAGCGGGTATAGCGGTCGCGGTGCGTACTTCTCGCAGTTCCCGGTGTGGAAGTGCGCGGGCTGCGGATCGCCCGACCCGCCCTTCATCTGCAGCTCGACGACGGTCTTCGCGCCCTGCGGGGTGAGGATCGCGACCCCGCTCTCGCCGGTCCCGTTCATCGCGTCGAGCGGGATCCGGACCGGTCCGTCCGCGGCGCGCGCGGCGCTCGCAACGGTCATGACAACGAGCAGCCCGAGCGTGACGACGCGCGGGGCACGACGAAACGAAAACCTCACGAAACCCTCCTTGGTGCGAGTCCTTCGGTCGCCAGCATGGCAAAAAAGGATGAAGAGTCTCTGAACGCGGGTGTTTAGAGTTCGTCAACGAACCTCCGCGCCGATGATCTCGGCCTCCAGCGAGCGAGCGGCGAACGGCTCGGCGATCCCGGAGACGATGCGGGCGCTGCGCAAGACGGCCGCGGCGCCCGGCTTCACGCTTCAGCACATCCCCGTGCCGGCGATCGGGCCGAACGACGTGCTGGTCCGCGTGAAATCTGTCGGCCTGTGCGGGACCGACCTGCACATCTACACCTGGGACCACTGGGCGGAGCGGCGCGTGAAGCCGCCGCTCACGATCGGGCACGAGTTCATGGGCGAGGTCGCTGCAACCGGCGCGGCGGTGAAGGCCGTGCAGATCGGTGACCGTGTCTCCGCCGAGGGCCACATCGCGTGCGGGATCTGCCGGCTGTGCCGCACCGGCGAAGCGCACATCTGCGAGCACGTCGAGATCATCGGCGTCGACACCGACGGTGCGTTCGCGGACTACATCCGCATGCCCGAGGCGAACGTCTGGAAGCTCGACCCGTCGATCCCCGACAGCTGGGCCGCGGTCTTCGACCCGCTCGGCAACGCGGTGCACACCGTGATGGCGGCCGGCGTCTCGGTGAAGTCCGTCGTGATCACCGGCGTCGGGTCGATCGGGCTGATGGCGATCCCGGTCGCGCGCGCGGCCGGCGCCTCGACGGTGTTCGCGGTCGACGTGAACCCGCAGAAGCTCGAGCTCGCGAAGCGCGTCGGCGCGGACGCGACGTTCCAGGCGACGCAGCCGGACCTCGTCGAGGAGATCGTGCGGCGCACCGGCGGCGATGGTGTCGACGTGCTGCTCGAGATGTCCGGCTCCGGACAGGCGATCGACAGCGGCCTCGCGATGGTGCGCAACGGCGGCGTCGCGGCGCTGCTCGGAATCCCGTCGGACGACGTCGAGATCAACCTCGCCGAGCGGATCATCTTCAAAGGGCTCACCGTGCTCGGGATCAACGGCCGGCGCATGTTCGAGACCTGGTACGAGACGCAGGCGCTGGTGACGAGCGGGCGCGTCGACCTCACGCCGATCATCACGCACGAGATGCGCTTCGAGGAGTTCGACGCGGCGTTCGCGCTGATGAAGTCCGGCGAGGCCGCCAAGATCGTCCTGAAGCTGTAGCGAACGGATCCGCACCGATGAACGCCGCATTCGAATCCCGCCTGAACGCCGACCTCGACGCGCTGCGCGCCGCCGGCACGTACAAGCGCCTGCGCCACATCACCGGACCAATGGCGCCCGAGGTGCACATGGAGGAGGCGGGCGACGTGATCGTCCTCTCCTCGAACAACTACCTCGGGCTCGCCGACCATCCCGACGTCGTCGCGGCGGGGATCGAAGGGCTGAAGAAGTACGGCGCGGGGACCGCGTCGGTGCGCTTCATCTGCGGCACGTTCGACGTCCACCGTGAGCTCGAGGAGAAGATCGCCTCGGTGTTCGGGTTCGAGGCGTCGCTCTCGTACGTCTCGTGCTGGACGGCGAACGAAGGCGTGATCCCGACCGTCGCGACGGCCGGGAACACGATCATCAGCGACGAGCTGAACCACGCCTCGATCATCGACGGCTGCCGGCTCGCCGGCGCGAAGCGGCTGCGCTACAAGCACGGCGACATGGCCGACCTCGAAGCGAAGCTGCGCGACTCCGAAGGGACGCCGTTCGTGATCACCGACGGCGTCTTCTCGATGGAGGGTTCGATCGCGAAGCTCCCCGAGATCGTGGCGCTCGCGAAGAAGTACGACGCGGTGACGATCGTCGACGATTCGCACGGGACCGGCGTGATGGGGAAGACCGGCCGCGGGACGATCGAGCATTTCGGCCTCGAAGGGCAGATCGACATCCTCACCGGGACGCTGGGCAAAGCGCTCGGCGGTGCGGCCGGCGGTTTCGTCGCGGGCTCGAAGGCGCTGGTCGACACGCTCGTGCAGCGCTCGCGCACGCAGCTCTTCTCGAACGCGCTCCCCGCGACGGTCGCGTGCAGCGCGCTCAAGGCGATCGAACTGCTCGAGTCGCAGCCGCAGCTCGTCGAGCGGCAGCGCGCGAACACGGCCTACTTCCGCGAGGGGCTGAAGCGGCTCGGCTTCAAGCCGCTCGACGGTCCGAGCGCGATCGTCCCGATCATCGTCGGCGACACGGCGTTCGCGATCGCGATGAGCGACCGGCTCTTGAAAGAAGGCGTCTTCGTGACGGGGTTCGGCTTCCCGGTCGTCCCGGAGGGCACGGCGCGCATCCGCGTCCAGATCTCCAGCGCGCTCACGCGCGAGGAGCTCGACCGGGCGCTCACGGCGTTCGAGAAAGTCGGCCGCGAGCTGGGCGTGATCGGCGAAGCGGCGCACGCTTGAGCGTTTAGAACCTGACCGGCGGTGGGCACGACGTTTGTCGCACCTC
>DATAQE010000139.1:0-22529 GCA_036264835.1 Candidatus Elarobacter sp. | reverse complement strand
TAGCCCTCGCCGAGCAGATAGCACGGCTTCTGCCAGCCGAAGAGCGAGTACGACGGCATCCCCCACGGCGTGCAGTCGTACTCTTTCTCGCCGGTCAGGAAGTCGAGGAAGAACGGGCTGGCGTTGAACTGCCAGCGCTTCTTGCCCGCCTTGTACGGCTCGAAGATCGCGCGGAACAGCGTGCGCGTCTGCTCCTTCGCCAGAAAGTGGTCCTGGTCGGGGGCCTTCTCGTAGCGGTAGCCGGGCGAGATCATCATCCCGTCAACCTTGAGCTCGTCGGTCAGGTAGTCGAAAAAGTCCTGGAACGTCTTCGGGTCGGCGCCGTCGAAGATCGTCGTGTTCGTCGTGACGCGGAAGCCGCGCGCCTTCGCCGCTTTGATCGCCTTCACGGCGACGTCGAAGATCCCGGCGCGCGCGACCGCGTGGTCGTGCACGTCGCGCGGCCCGTCGAGATGGACGCTGAACGAGAAGTACGGCGAAGGCGTGAACTTGTCGAGGCTCTGCTCGAGCCGGATCGCGTTCGTGCAGAGATAGACGAACTTCTTGCGCGCGACCAGGCCGCGCACGATCTCGTCGATCTGCGGGTGCAGCAGCGGCTCGCCGCCCGGGATCGAGACGACCGGCGCACCGCACTCCTCGACCGCGGCGAAGCACTGCTCCGGCGTGAGGTGGCGGCGCAGGACGTCGACCGGGTGCTGGATCTTCCCGCACCCGCTGCACGCGAGGTTGCAGCGGAAGAGCGGCTCCAGCATCAGCACGAGCGGGTAGCGCTTGCGGCCCTTGATCCGTTGCCGGACCACGTACGAGCCGACCGCTACTGCTTGCTTGAGAGAGATCGCCATCCGTCCTCCGCGTGACGCGAGCCGCGGGCGACGTACCCGCGGTCTCGAAACCAGGTGACCGCATCCGAGAGCGCCGTGGTTACGGACGACTGCGGAAGCCCCAGCTCGCGCACGGCCTTCGCCGCGCTGTAATACATTCGCTGCCCCGCCATGCGAACGCTTTCCACCGAGACGTCCGGCGGCACGCCGAGCGGCGCCAGCAGGCGCTCGCGAAGCGCCGCGTACACGAGCGGCGCGACCATCGGCAGGCGAACGGCCGGGGCGGGCGCGCCGGTGATCGCGGCGAGCCGTTCGAGCAGCTCGCGCAGGGTGAGGTTCTCGTGGCCCAGGATGTACCGCTCGCCCGAGACGCCGCGCTCGTAGGCGAGCACGTGACCTTCCGCGACGTCCCGCACGTCGATGAGATTGAGCCCGGTGTCGACGTACGCCGGCATCCCGCCGTTGAGGAACCGCACGACGATCTCGCCGGTCGGCGTCGGCTTCGCGTCCCAGGGGCCGACCGGCGTGGCGGGGTTCACGATCACGACGTCCTGACCGCCCTCGAACGCCGCTCGCGCTTCGAGCTCGGCGAGGTATTTCGAGCGCTTGTAGGTGCCGACGAGCCGCTCGGGCGCGCTCTGGTACGTCTCGTCGGCCGCGACGCCGTCCGCGCGCACGCCGATCGCCGCGACCGAGCTGGTGTGCACGACACGGGGCACCGCCGCCGCGCGCGCCGCCGCCAGCACGCTGCGCGTCCCCTCGACGTTCGCGCGCATCACCGCCTCGCGGTCGCGCCGCCACAGGCTGTACGTCGCCGCGACGTGGAACACCGCGTCGCACCCGCGCATCGCGTCCACGAGCTGCGGCGCGAACAGATCCCCGCGCACCAGCTCGACGTCGAGCCCGGCGAGCGATGGCGCCTCGCCGCGCACCAGCGCGCGCACGCGCCAGCCGTGCGCGAGCAGCGCGCGCACCAGGTTGGCGCCGACGAAGCCGGAGGCGCCGGTGACGAAGGCCGTTCGCATCGCGCGCTCAGCCGGCGAACGTGAACGGGCGTTTGCGCACGCGCTCGACGAGCCAGCGCAGCGTGCGGTTCGTCAGCGTCGAGGTGGAGCCCGCGACGACCAGCGCGCGCACCTCGGCGCGCCCGATCTTCACCGCGCCGCCCGGAACCAGCATCGCGTCGGAGTGCTCCAGCTCGCGCATCGTCGCGACGGCGAACAGCACGGGGAGCACGCAGAACAGCCGGATCCGCATCGCGGTGGCGGGGAGCGCCTCGATGTAGCGGAGCGCGCGCTCGACGTCGGTGTGCGCGAGCTCGATCACCGGCGTGAGGGCGGCGCGGTTCGCCGCGCGCAGCTCGTCGCGCAGGATCGTGTCGTGCGAGCTGCCGCGCGCGGCGAGCAGATCGGCGGGGATGTAGATCGCGTTCTCCTGCTCGGCGTCCCACGCGACGTCCTTGAGGATGTTGATCGTCTGCAGCGCCTCGCCGAACGCCTCGCAGTCCTCGAGCAGCCGCGCGTACGTCGCGCTCCCGACGGACGCCGAGTGCTCGCGCCACAGCTCGGTGAGCAGATGGCCCACGGTTCCGGCGACGTAGTAGCAGTATTGCCGCAGCTCGTCGAGGCTCGCGATGCGGATCCCGGTGCGGTGGTTCAGGACGAAGCCGCGCATCCCGCCGACCATCTCGGTGATCCAGCGGCGCAGGATCGCGCGGGTCGGCGCGTCGAGCGCGCGGTACGTCGCGAAGACGTTCGAGGTGCCGGCGACCAGCTCGAGATAGTCGTCGTTCGCCGAGAGCTCGGCGATGCAGAGCCCGTACTCGACCGCGGCGCGCTCGTCGTCAAAACATGCCAGGAACTCGTCGAGCAGCTGCGCCTTGCGCTCGGGCGAGAGCGCGAGATCGTCCTCGACCGTGTCGGCGATCCGGCACAGCAGGTAGCCGATCCGCACCGGCGCCTCCAGGCGCGGCGGAAGCATCTTGATTCCGAGCGCGAACGTGCGCGAGACCCGCGGTAACAGCAGCCGCGAAGCCCGCTCAGCATCCACAGGCGCCGGTTCGCGTGTCGTCACACCCGGCGGGCTCAGTGCCTCCACGCATCCCCCTTCCGCCGTCAGGACGTCCGAGCCTCTCCCTCGGGCAGGAGGGGCCTCGTTGCTTCGTCGCATAGCGGCCCATGCGAGTCGGGACGCTTGAGCACCGCGACCTCTTCTGCCGGACCTTCATCGAGACGCACGTCGCGTTCGAGCCCGAGAAGCTGCCCTGGCCGGAGTTGGACGAGACGCACCTGCGGCGGCTCCGCGCCTTCCCCTTCTGGAGCTACGCGTGCTCGATCGAGCAGCGCGCGGGCCGGATGGTGACCGCGTTCGCGCAGACGCTCGACGACCCGTTGATTCGGGAGGCGGTCGCGGTCCAGGGCGTCGAGGAGACGCGCCACGGGCGCTTGATGTCGCACGTGCTCGAGCGCTACGGCATCGACGCGCCGCCGCTGTCGCTCAGCGATGCGCCGTTGCGGAACGACGACTTCTGCATCTTCGGCTTCGGCGAGTGCACGGACTCGTTCATCGGCTTCGGCGCGTTCGCCCTCGCACGCGAGAAGCAGATCTTCCCGAGCTCGCTGCTCGCGATCTTCGACGACGTGCTGTTCGAGGAGGCGCGGCACATCGCGTTCTTCGTGAACTGGTGGCGCTACGAGGAGGCGCGTGCGGGCCGCGACAAGCCGTTCGTTCGCACGTTCAACTCGGTGCGGTATCAGGTGCGCGCGGCGATGGGGACCGCGAGCGGCGCGACCGAGATGCCGGGGCTTCCGACGAAGCTTGACGATCCCGAGCTCGACGCGGTCGTCAAGAGCATCACGCCTGTGATGTTCCTGGAAGCCGCGCTTGCCGAGAACCGCCGCATGATGGAGAAGATCGACCGTCGCCTGCTGCGCCCGACGGTGATGCCGGTCCTCGCGACGGCGCTGCTGCTCGGAATCCGTATGCTGCCGCCGCGCACGGACGTCGCCGTGAACGCGCAGGCCGCGCTAGCGCGCGAGCGGGCCGCCTGATCGCAGCCGCGCGTAGCGGCCGAGCGCGGTGAGCGGGAAGTGCAGCCGGTAGTAGTGATAGTTCAGGTAGAAGTGCTGCGGGAAACCGGTGCCGGTGAACTGCGGCTCGTCCCACGTTCCGTCGGGGTGCTGGATTCGTAGCAGGTAGTCGACGCCGCACTCGATCGCCGTCTCGAAGGCGTGCGCGATCTGCGGCAGCCGTTCGGCGCATGCCAGCAGCCCGATGAGCGCCCAGGCCGTTTGACTCGCGGTCGTCGCGCCTGTGCCACGCAGCGCGGGATCGCGGTAGCTGTCGGTGGTCTCGCCCCAGCCGCCGTTCTGCTGCTGCACGCTCTTGAGCCACACCGCGCCGCGGATCACGGCTTCGTCGATCGCGCGATAGCCCGGCAGCGTCGGGCCGAGCGCGGCGAGCGCGCCGCTCGTGCCGTAGACGTAGTTCACGCCCCAGCGGCCGAACCACGCGCCGTCGCGCTCCTGTTCGTTCAGCAGGTACGCGAGGCCGCGCTCGAAGCGCCGCGCGCCGAAGTCGTGCAGCTCGCAGCGCGCGATCATCTCGAGGACGCGCGCGGTGACGTCGGCGGTGCTCGGGTCGATCATCGCTTTGAGATCGCCGTAGGGGATGCGGTTGAGCCAGTCCTTGTCGTTGTCGACGTCGAACGCGCCCCAGCCGCCGGTCGTGCACTGCATCGTCGCGATCCACTGCGCCGCGCGTGTGATCGCGCCGCGCACCCGTTCGGGCTCGGGATGGTCTACGGCGCCGAGCGCCATCGCGACCACCGCGGTGTCGTCGACGTCGGGGTACCAGGAGTTGTCGAATTCGAACGCCCAGCCGCCCGGCTTCCCGGCGCGGTTCTTCACCGACCAGTCGCCGTAGCGCGACACGATCTGCTTGTCGAGCAGCCACGACACGGCGCTCACCAGGCGCGGATCGTCGCGCGGCACGCCGGCGTCGGCGAGCGCTCGCACCGCGAGCCCGGTATCCCACACCGGCGAGATGCACGGCTGCACGCGGTACTCGCCGTGCGCGCGCACCGTGAAGACGTCGATCGCCGCGAATCCGCGCACGACGACCGGATCGTTCACGTCGTAGCCGACCGCGCGCAGCGCGAGCATCGCGTTCAGCATCGCGGGGATGATCCCGCCCCAGTCGCCGGTGTGCTCCTGGCGCTCGACGGTCCACCGCTCGGCGCGCCGCAGTCCCTCCTCGCGCCACGGCAAGATTCCCGCGCGCTCGGCGGCTTTCAGTGCGTTGTCGACGGTGGTGAAGAACCGCTCGAACGCGTCCTCGCCGGGCGGCAGCGCGAAGCGCGCGTGCTCGCGCCCTTCGGCGTAGAGCTCGTCGAGGTTCAGCAGCGGCGCGTAGACCGGCTTGCGGTCGAAGAGCAGGATCAACGGGACGGTGCTGCCCCTCGCCCAGCTCGAGAGATCGTAGATCGAGAACGGCCCACGCTCGGGGAGCATCATCAGCCACGGCGGCAGCGACGGGAGCCCGGCCCACTCGTACGCGCCGATCAGTGCGAGGTGCATCTTGGTGAAGATTCGCGAGCGCGTGATCCCGCCGCGCGCGAGGATGAACGCGCGCGCGCGGACCAGCGCCGGATCGTCCTGCGGCACGCCGAGCAGGCGCAGCGCCATGTACGCCTCGACGCTGACGCTCAGCTCGCCGCCGTCGCCGTACGCGAGCTCCCAGCCGCCGTGCTCTCGCTGCTCGCCGCGAAAATATCGCTCCGCCGCGGCCTGCGGGACGCGCTCGAACGTCCCCCACACGTGGTGCAGCAGGAGCACCTCCGCGGTGATCGAGGCGTTCGACTGCAACTCCGCCCACCAGTACCCGTCCGCGTGCTGTAGCTGGAAGAGGGCGTCGACCGCGCGCGCGATCGCGTCCTGCAGCGGCGATGCGGCGGGTTCGTCGGGTTCGCGATTGGAATGCGGCGTCTGGATGACCAAAGGACTGAAAATCGCGGCGTGGGTCGCGGCCGGTGTGTGGGCCGGCCTGCTCGTCGCGAGGGGCAGATTTTGGGACGCGAGCGCGGACGGCCTCCGTCCCGCCGACCCCGGCGGACCGGCGCCGCCGGTGCACGCCGTCGTCCCCGCGCGCAACGAAGCCGACGTGATCGAACGAACGCTGTCGTCACTGCTCGCGCAAGACTATCCCGGCCCGTTCGCGATCACCCTCGTCGACGACCGCAGCGAAGACGGCAGCGGCGCGCTCGCGCGTGAGATCGTCGCGGCTCGCGCCACCGGCAGCGCGAGCGTCGTTGAAGCTCGCCCGCGTCCGGACGGCTGGACCGGCAAGATGTGGGCGCTTGCGGAAGGCGTCGCCGCGGCGCACGCCGCCGGCGCGCAACCCGCGTTCTGGTGGTTCTCCGACGCAGACGTAGAGCACGATCGCGATACGCTCTCGCGGCTCGTTGCAACGGCCGTGCGTGACGATCGCGCGCTGGTCTCGCAGATGGTCGCGCTGCATTGCGCGTCGGCGTGGGAGCGTCTCCTGATCCCGGCGTTCGTGTTTTTCTTCCGCATGCTGTATCCGTTCGCATGGGTCAACGACGACCGCCGTGCGACCGCCGCCGCCGCGGGCGGCTGCGTGCTGCTGCGGGACGACGCGCTCGTGCGCATCGGCGGCGTCGAACGCATCAAGGGCGAGCTGATCGACGACTGCGCGCTCGCTGCGGCGGTGAAGCGCGACGGCGGCGGCCTGTGGCTCGGGCTCGCGACGCGTTCGCGCAGCGTCCGTCCTTACCGCTCGTTCGAGGCGATCTGGTCGATGGTCGCGCGCACGGCGTACACGCAGCTGCGCTACTCGCCGCTGCTGCTCGCGGGCACCGTCGCCGGGATGCTGCTGCTCTACTACGTCCCCGTCGCCGCGGCGTTCGCCGGCGTGCGCCGCCGCCGCGCGGATCTCGCGATCCCCGGCGTGATCGCATGGGGCGTCATGTCGGCCGCCTACGCGCCGACGCTGCGCCTCTACGGCGTGCGCCCGCGCAACGCGCTGGCGCTCCCGGTCGCGGCGCTGCTCTACACCGCGATGACCGTCGACTCCGCGCGCCGTCATCGCGCCGGTCGCGGCGGTGCATGGAAAGGCCGCACGTTCCGGCGGCCCGGCGCGCGCTAGCGTTCAGCGCGCGGTCGCAACCACCCGATCGAGCGCG
This sequence comes from Candidatus Elarobacter sp., assembly GCA_036264835.1. Taxonomy (GTDB): domain Bacteria; phylum Vulcanimicrobiota; class Vulcanimicrobiia; order Vulcanimicrobiales; family Vulcanimicrobiaceae; genus Vulcanimicrobium. The sequence continues at coordinate 15,506 of DATAQE010000139.1, read as the reverse complement.
CGGACCACGTTCGTGAGCGTGTCGAGCGCGCCGCGCGCATTCCGCACGAACGCCACGGCCGCGAGCGGCTTCCGTGCGAAGGCGAGCGCGACCGGCATCGGCAGCAGACGGCCGTCGGCGTCGATCGCGTCCTCGATCGGCGGCAGATCGCGCGATGCGTCGTCGCTCACGACGCGGACCATCGCGAAGCGCACGCGGCGCGCGGTCAGCGCCTTCGCGAGCGGCGTCCCCTCCATGTCCACGACGTCCGCGTTGAACCGCTGCGCCAGCACCGTCCGCGATTCGACGGTGGTGATCACGCGCTTCGTCGTGCACCCGTTCACCACGACCGCCTCGGGCAGCGCCGCCGAGAGCTCGTCGACCAGGTCCGGGTCGAGCTCGAACGCCTGGGCCGCATCGACGGCGCGCGCGTAGATCGCCACCGCGCCCGCGCGCATCCGCCACAGGCCCCCGCACAGCCCGAGCACGACGGCCGTCTCACCGTCCTCGAAATCCGGCAGTGCGCCGGCCGCGGCGGCGCCGGGGGGCAGCGCGACAACGCGCGCCGACGGCCGGGCGCGGCGAACGGCCTCGGCCTCGGCTCCTTGCGGCACCAGGATCGTCTTGCGCGGCATGGCCCGCTGCCCTTTCAGCGCGCGGGCCGCGGCTCCCGGCTAGCGGCCGGTGTTTCCGGTCGAGGCCGTCTGGTCGGTGACGATCTTGTAGTCGGTGAACGTCGCGTGCGCGAAGACGTGGTAGGCGGGGAGCTTGATGTCCGCGTCCTCGCTGTCCGGGACCGGGACACCCTCGACCAGCTTGGGGTTCACCTTGACGTCGATGTTCCCGCCGTTCGTGTAGACCCACTCGATGCGGCGCAGCCCGTCGTTGTCGAGCTCCGCGTGGACACCCTTGATGTTCCCGGCGACCTTGTCGCGCATCTCGACGTGGGCGCGGTCGCCGCTGCGCGCGATGCTCGCGATGTCGTAGTGCTCCGGCCAGGTCTGCGGCTCCATCGGGTCCATCTTCATGTTCTCGAAGCCCTTGCCGAACCACGGCACGCGGTCGAAGTGGACCGAGTACGTGTTTGGGCGCTTGTACTCGATGCGTCCCTCGAGGTGAAACTTGAGGTAGGGGAACGAGCGCAGCGCGAGGTCGACGTGCAGCTTCGAGGTGTAGGAGTGGACGGCGTTGCGGGCCGAGCCCATCGCGAGAACTTTGGCGGTCTCTTCGGCGCTGGGCGCGGTCGCCGGGGCTTCGGCGAGCATGGTGATCGACGCCGCGATCAGAGCGGCGCGCTGGAGCAGGGTGCGCACGGCCGGCAAGACCCGCCCCCGCGCGGCATGGTTGCTACCCGATGCACCCCGGCGTTTCAGCGACCGACCCCCCGGGAACGTCTCCGGCGCGATGTATGCGGAGTACGTGGTCCCGGAGTCGATCCCGGACGTGCCGGCCCAGCCGGACATGCCGCCGGACATGCCGGGCATCCCCGCCGATCCGACGCCGCCCAGCGGCGACCCGGAGCCGATGGACATCGCGGCTTGATCTTCTCCGGGAGGGAAACATTGCGGATACTCACTCGTTTTTCGATCCTCGCGCTCGCGCTGTTCCTCGCCCTGGCACCGTCGTTCGCGCTCGCGCAAACGGGCGGCGGCACGGGCGGCGGCGGCACGACCAGCGGTAGCAGCACGGGCGGCGGGACCGGCGGCGGCGCTACGAGCGGCACGTCCACCGGCACCAGCACGACCACGACGACCACGACCGATCCGAACGCGAACGGCGGCGGGATCAACTGGACCTGGATCGTCGTCGGGGCGGTCGTCCTGGTGGTCATCGTCGGCCTCGTCGCGATGTCGAACAACCGCTCGAGCTCGAGCACGACGACCGTTCGCCGCGACTAGCGGAAGGATTCGGCCGAGCGGAACTTACTAGAGCCGGACGTGGACGTCCGGCTCTATCCGTTTGTTCTGGAACCGAAGGTCACGAGCGCGATCTGGGGCGGCGACGCGCTCGTGAAGCGCTTCCACAAGCCGGGCGATCCCGGCGCGAAGCTCGGCGAGTCGTGGGAGTGCTGGGACGAGAACCGCGTCGCGAACGGCGCGCTCGCCGGCACGACGCTGGCCGAGCTTCGTGCGCAGCTCGGCGCGACGCTGACGGGACCGATCGATCCGGCGCGCATCTTTCCGGTACTGACGAAGATCATCGACGCGCGCGAACCGCTCTCGGTGCAGGTCCATCCCGACGACGCGTACGCGCAGCGCGTCGAGCACCAGCCGAACGGCAAGACGGAGTGCTGGTACGTGCTCGACTGCGAGCCGGGCGCCGAGCTGGTCCTCGGCTGGACGGGCGACACCTCGCGCGACGAGTACCAACGCCGGGTCGCCGACGGAACGCTCGGGGAGATCCTCCGCCGCGTCCCTGTCCACCCCGGTGACGTCTTCTATCTCCCGGCCGGTACGCTGCACGCGATCGGCGCGGGGATCCGCATCTTCGAGACCCAGCAGGCGAGCGATTTGACCTACCGCATCTTCGACTGGAACCGGGTGGGACCGGACGGCAAGCCGCGCCAGCTCCACGTCGAGAAAGCGGCCGACGTCCTCGACTACCGCGCGACCTTCCCCGCGGCGGTGAAGACGCTATCGTACGAAGCGGACGGCATCGCGCACACGCTGATGATCGCCGATCCGCGGTTCGCCGTCGAGCGCGTCACGATCACGCGCGGCGACGCGTACGTGGAGACGGACGGTCGCCCGCTCACGCTCACCGTGATGGGAGCGCACCTCCGCGTCGATCTCGACGTCGATGCGAGCGCGCTGCTGGAGCCGTGGCAAACCGTCGTGACGCCCGCCTGCAACGCGCGCATCGCACTGGTCCCCGGCGGTGAGCCGACGAGCGCGCTGCTGGTCCATCCGCAGCCCGATCTCGCCGCGCTTCGCGCGCGCGCCTCATCGTTCGCTCATGAGAATTCGGTGAACGAGTTCTTCGCGCAATTCTGAGAGCGCGCTGGAGAAATCTCTCAGACTGCGCATAGCACTTCCAAGGATCATGGCCCGTAGGAAGTACAGCCATGAACACACTGGAACGGCCGGCATCCACCAACGGCCACGTCTCGACCGTCATCCTCAAAGCACCGCGGAGGCGCTCGCGCTGGTGGTTCGCAGCCGCCGCGGTGCTCGTCATCGTCGCGATCATCGCATCGATCGTCTTCGTGCGTTCGCGCGCCGGTGCCGTCACCTACACGACCGTTCCGGTGCAGACGGGCTCGCTCGCGCAAACCGTGACGGCGAGCGGGACGCTGAACCCGCAAAACACGATCGCGATCGGCTCGCAGGTCTCGGGGATCATCTCCGAGATCGACGCCGATTTCAACTCGCATGTGAAGAAGGGCCAGGTTCTCGCGAAGCTGGACCCGACCACGTTCCAGGCTTCGCTCGATCAGGCGCAGGCCTCGCTCGCGCAGAGCGAGGCGCAGGCCACCGCCTCCGGCGCGACCGCGAGCGGCGGGCCGGACGCGATCGCCGCGGCACAGGCAAACGCGCAGGCCGCGGCCGCGAGCGCGAAGGTCGCGCAGGCGACCGCCGCCGCCTCGCAGGCCGCGATCGCGACCGCGCAGACCAACGTGACGAAAGCGCAAGCGGCGCTCGGGCTCGCGCAGCAGACCGTCACGCGCGATCAGCAGCTGCTCTCGCAGGGCTACATCGCGCAGAGCCAGGCCGACGCCGACAAATCGAGCGAGGTCGCGGCGCAGAGCGCGCTCGACTCCGCGCGCACCGCGGTGACGCAGGCCGAGGCGCAAGCGCAGGCTTCGCAGGCGCAGATCGCACAGGCGAGCGCGCAGGAACAGGCGCAGTCGGCCCAGGCGGGCGTCGCCGGCGCGACTGCCGCGAACCAGGCGGCGACGCACGACGCCGGCATCGCGGCGATCGGAATCCAGCAGGCGATGGTGAAGACCGCGCAGGCGAACCTCCAGCACACCATCATCACCTCGCCGGTCGACGGCACGGTGATCTCGCGCCAAGTCTCGATCGGTCAGACCGTCGCGGCCTCGCTGCAGACGCCGACGCTCTTCACGATCGCGCAGAACCTCGGCAAGATGGAGCTCGACCTCTCGGTCGGCGAGCCCGACATCGGGCGCGTCGCAGCCGGTGACGCCGTCAGCTTCAGCGTGCTCGCGTACCCGAACCGCACCTTCACCGCGAACGTCGCGCAGGTCCGGCAGAACCCGACGACCGTCTCGAACGTCGTGACGTACACCGTCGTGGTCTACGTCGACAACAAGGACGGTGCGCTGCGTCCCGGCATGACGGCGAACGCGACGATCAAGGTCGCGCACGTCGACGACACCACCATCGTTCCGCTCGCCGCGTTCACCTACGCTCCGCCGGCCGGCTCGTTCAGCCGCACGCACCGGCAGCGTCCGGGCGGAACGTCCGGCTCGCAGAGCGGCGCGCAGACCGGTCAGCGCAACGGCGCGGCGTCGGCACGGCCTTCGGGCGGCGCGGCGGGCGCGAGCGGATCGGCATCGCCGTGGGGCGCGACCAGTGCGTCGAGCGGCGGCGCGGTGACCTCCGGCGCGACGGGACGGATCTTCGTCCTGCGCAACGGCAAGCCGCAGATGGTCCTCGTCAAGGTCGGCCTCGTCGGCGAGACGCAGGCGTCGGTCACCCCGCTGCGCGGGACGCTCGACGCGACCGACAGCGTGATCACCGGCGACAACCACGCCTCGAAGGGCTCCTTGAGCGCCGGCGCGACGCGCAACCCGCTCGGCGGCGGCGGTGGCGGCGGACAGCGCGGCGGCTACGGCGGCGGCGGTGGCCGCGGGCCGGGAGGGTAACGCGATGACCCCCGTCGTCGACGTGCGCGCCCTGCGCAAAGTCTATCCGCTCGACGGTGGTGAGGACGTCGTCGCCCTGCGCGGCGTCGACCTCACCATCGACCCCGGCGAGTTCGTCGCCGTGATGGGGCCCTCGGGCTCCGGAAAGTCCACCTTCATGCACATCGTCGGGTTGCTCGACCGGCCCACGTCGGGCGAGTACCGGTTCGCCGGAAACGAGGTCTCCGCGCTCGGCGCCGATGCGCTCGCCGACCTGCGCTCGCGCGCGCTCGGGTTCGTCTTCCAGGCCTACAACCTGCTGCCGCGCACGACCGCGATCGAGAACGTCGAGCTGCCGATGGTCTACGCCGGCGTCCCGGCCGCGACGCGCCGCAAGGCTGCGCTCGAGGCGCTCGACGCGGTCGGGCTCGCGAAGTATGCGCAGCACCAGCCGAACCAGCTCTCCGGCGGACAGCAGCAGCGCGTCGCGATCGCACGCTCGATCGTGAACCAGCCGCAGCTGATCCTCGCCGACGAGCCGACCGGCGCGCTCGACACCGCGTCGTCGGAAGACGTGATGGCGCTGTTCCGCCGCCTCAACGAAGAACGCGGAATGACCGTCATGCTCGTCACGCACGAGCCCGACGTCGCCGCGCACGCGCGCCGGCTGGTCTCGTTCCGCGACGGCCACATCGTCTCGGACGAGGCCGTCCAGGACCGCGCGAAAGAGAAGGTGATCGCATGATCGGCATGATGCAGACGCTGCGGCTCGCGCTGCAGGCGCTGGTGCGGAACCGCTCGCGCTCGCTGCTCACGATGCTCGGCGTCGTGATCGGCGTCGCGGCGGTGATCGTCACCGTCGCGATCGGGACCGGCGCATCGACGTCGGTCGCGAACCAGATCAATTCGCTCGGCTCGAACCTCGTCATCGTGATCCCGGGGAGCACGCAAACCAGCGGCGCGCGCACCGGGAACGGCGGCGCTTCGACGCTCACCGTGCAGGACGGGCTCGCGATCGCGAAGCTGCAGGGCGTCTCCGCGGTCTCGCCCGCGGTGAACGTCCGCGCGCAGCTCGTCGCGAACGGTCAGAACTGGCAGACGCAGGTCACCGGCGTCGCGCCGACGTTCACCACCGTGCGCAGCTGGGACGTCGCGTCCGGGCGGTTCTTCACGCAGACGGAGACCGACGAAGCGGCGAAGGTCGCGGTGCTCGGGCAGACCGTCGTGAAGCAGCTCTTCCCCGACGGGAGCGATCCGGTCGGGCGCAGCGTCGTGATCCGCAACGTGCCGTTCACCGTCATCGGAACGATGACGGCGAAAGGCCAGAGCGGCGGCGGCCAGGACCAAGACGACACCGTTTTGATTCCCTACACCTCGGCGCTCGAGCGGCTCACCGGCGGAACGACGATCGGCCAGCTGATGGTCTCGGCGGTCGACGGAAGCCACATCGACTCGGTGCAGTCGCAGATCACCGGACTGCTCGAGCAGCGGCACGGGATCGTCGCCGGCCAGCCCGACGACTTCCAGGTCCGCAACCTGGCCGACATCGCACAGGCCGCCTCGGCGACCGCGTCGATCCTCAGCCTGCTGCTCGCGTCGGTCGCGGCGGTCTCGCTGGTCGTCGGCGGGATCGGGATCATGAACATCATGCTCGTCTCGGTGACGGAGCGGACGCGCGAGATCGGCCTGCGGGTCGCGCTCGGCGCGCGCGGCGCGGCGATCCTGCGCCAGTTCCTGATCGAAGCGGTCGTGCTCTCGACCGGCGGCGGCGCGCTCGGCGTGCTGATCGGCGTCGCGGGCGCCGCGGCGATCGCGATGTTCGCGCACTGGCCGGCGAGCGTCTCGGTCAGCGCGATCGCGCTCGCACTGGCATTCAGCGCCGCGGTCGGCGTGTTCTTCGGCTACTGGCCGGCGCGCAAAGCCGCCGCGCTCGACCCGATCCGCGCACTGCGGTTCGAGTAGCGCGAGCTACACGGAGGGGCTCTCCGCCCCGTGCTGCACGGCGTCACCGTTCCGGTTGCCGCCGTGCAGCACCGTGTCGATGATGCCGTACTCCATCGCTTCGCTCGGGCTCATGTAGAAGTCGCGCTCGAGGTCGCGCAGGATCTCCTCGACCGGCTTGCGCGTCGTGCGGTGGTAGATCTCGGCGAGCTGGCGGCGCGTCGCGATCAGATCGCGCGCGTGGATCTCGATGTCGGTGGCCTGGCCGCCGATCTGTCCGACCCACGGCTGGTGGATCAGGATCTTGCTGTACGGGAGCGCCATCCGTTTCCCGGGTGCGCCGCCGGTCAGCAGGATCGACGCCGCCGAGGCGGCGAGCCCGGCGCAGATCGTCGCGATCTGCGGTTTGATCAGCTGCATCGTGTCGAACATCGCGAGCCCCGCGCTCACGCTGCCTCCGGGGCTGTTGATGTAGAGGTCGATGTCGCGGTCGGGATCGGCGCGCTCGAGGAAGAGCAACTGCGCGATGACGATGTTCGCGAGCGCGTCGTCGATCTGCCCGGTGACGAAGACGATGCGCTCCTGCAGCAGGCGCGAGTAGATGTCGTACTGCCGTTCTCCGCGCGCGGTCTGTTCGACGACGATCGGGACCAAGTGGCTCATGCGCGCAGTATAGCGGCGCGCGCGGTGTGCGGCGCATTCGGGCAGCCGAAAGCGGCCGGGCAGCGAAAAGCGGCCACGCGCGCGCAGGGGCGCCCGCGCGCGGCGAACGGTTCTCCCTTCCAGATCGGCTCAATCTGTAGCAAGGACCGGTGGCCCAGACGCCATCCAATCTCATCTTAGCGATGTCGTGCTGTCCCAACGTCCATTGGAAGACGCTCGTCGAAACGACGGATTAGCAGTTGCGCACGATGCTTATCTGTTGAGCCGCTTCCCAGGCACTTAGTTGGGCAAAGAGAGTAGTGCTCCTCAGGTATTTGCCTGAATGAAACGCGAGCGACATATGGGAAAACACTTGTCCCGGCGTTGCTCCGGCATCATGAAATATGCCTGAAAGGCTAATCGCGACAATGTCGATCGTGTCGTGGCCTTGAAGCAGGCGCCATACGGGTCCCTCAGGTGCCGCCTTGTAGAGAGTTTCGATATCGGTTGGTGATTGGCCCGATTCTCTGGCATAGTCGTTAATGAGATCCCGTACGTTCAAAGTCCATGTGGTTCGCGAAATGTATTTCCACGGAGAGAATTTGTTAAAATCAACGTGGTGGTGCTGAACTGCAGATATTAGTCGCAACTTAGCAAAGACGATCGATCGGGTTATGACGGCGTCCCGGATGGTCGTCTGGCTTCCTTCGTAGTTTGCTATCGCGGCATCATCACCTAGATGTTGCAGAGTGTCCTCTAGAGCACCTGTACTCAGAACCATGCATTCCAGGTCATGCTCGAAATATGATATTAGATTCCGCGAGGGCAACGTGCGGCCAAGAAAATAATCCAGGTCGTCATCAACAATCCCTAAGACCTGAGGCACCGGTTGAACGTCTAACCGCAGAACGCTTGCAATCACATTACTCTTACCGCCACAGATGACGATCTGAGCCACGTCTTGCCTATAATACATCTTCCAAAAGCGACTATCGGAAGGACCCTCGAGAAGAATATGCGGCCCCGCGAACATTGTGCGACTCATCAGGACTTCGGCAACGATTGTGCCCGGATCTTTCAGTTTAGGGTCAATCATGAAGGAATTGTCTAGGGAACGTCAACCGGTATATCCGTTGTCAGCGCAACCATTAGGTCAGGGCGGTCGCCTGCAATAAATGGAGAGTGCGTCGCAAGCAGCACATCCATCTGCGTTGTTCGTACAATTCGAAGCAAGTCTTCTAGAAATGCCTTTTGCCAGTAAAGATGTAGCGAAAGCTCCGGTTCATCAATCATAACAAAAGTATTTGGTCCGACATTAAATAGAAGATCATAGGTAAGTACAAGTTCATGTTGTTCTCCAGAAGACAGTGATTCAAGGTCGAACCGCTGCCCAAAGAGGCTCTCCGCTACAAGTCCACGCTCGCGGCTTATCAGAATCCTCTTATTCCGAAACTTTGCGTTGACGATCTCCAAGAAAAGCTGGATGCGTTGGGCTAGAACGTCGAGGATGCTTAGTTTCTGAGCGCTATCGGCGACATATAGTGTCATTGTAGGACGCTGCGACTGCTCAAGGCGATCAAGATCGCCGATATTAAATTGGGTTGCCTCATCGATGAGTCCAATCGCCGCAAAGGTCTTGCGCTTTTCCTCAATTCTTGAGAGCTGACTTTTCAGCGCATCGATGCCAAGCGGGATGATGTTTCCGTTGATTAGGCGCTCAGGAAAGCTCTGATCCAAGGTTTGTGATTGGCTGCCGTACTCCGCAAGGTTCTGCGATATTGTCGATGTCAATTTATCGGCGTACTGCTTGACGGTTGCGGCATGAGCCATGGAGGCGCGGGGCGAGTAGCGCGAGCTATCCTGCGGCGACGTTCGTAAGAGGCGTTGGGTCTCGATCAAATACACCCGTACCTGCGACTGCAGTTTAATTAGCCATTCCGGTTCCGTAAGAACGCGGCGACGGACCGCCTCGGGAAGGTACGCGGGATTCTGGCGCACGAGTTGGGTTGTTGAAGATCGTTGCCCAGTCCGGTCATCCAGCCAGGTGTCGCTCCCAAGGCGCGTTACCCATGGTACCTGGCGTTCGATCGCGTTTGCAAGTTCCGACAGAGCTGCTGGTGACATGGAATATCTGAAGGAGCCGATTTCCGATCCGCCGCTAACAAGGCGGATAAGTAGTGGACGTCCAGCGCTTTCCGAACCGTCGTCTCCAATGTCGGCTGCGACCGAGATAACGTAGTTGTTATCAAGGGAGACCTGAAATGACTCGAACGGTACGGCGGACAGCTCATCGTATTTCCCGGCGAAGAGATTTTCGACCATTTTTAGAAGTACGGTCTTGCCGACGCCGTTTGGTCCATGAATGATCGTTATCCGTGCCTCCATGTTTATCGCGATCGTATGAGTGTATAGCCCAAAGAGCTCTGTCACCTCAATTCGTCTTATCCGAAGAAGGGGTTGATCCAAGCGATCCTCCTTATCCGTGGTGTAAGTCGCCGTCAGTGACCGTGGCGGGCCGGACATGAGTTTGGAGTAGACCCTGACTGTTATTTTTCCTTGTTGGTTTCCGCACAGCGCCGAAACGCGCATTCGCGCTGGCCGAAAGCGGCCGGGCAGCGAAAAGCGGCCACGCGCGCGCAGGGGCGCCCGCGCGCGGCGGGCGAAGCGGCAAGGATGAACACGCTGACCGAGGCGCAGCGGGAACGCGTTCTGGCGCTGCTCCGCGAAGGGAAGACGCTCCGCCGGATCGAGCACGAGACCGGCCACCGCCGCGAGACGATCGCCGCGTACGGGCGCCGCGCGGGCCTGATCGACGGCGGCGTGACCGAGCTCGATACCGTGCGCGAGCCCTCGTCGGTCTGCGATCCGCACCGCGACCGGATCGCCGAGGCGCTGGAGCGCGGCGTCTCGCTGCGCGAGCTGCACTCCGAGCTGGTCGAGCGGTATGCCTTCCCCGGCAGCTACAGCACGCTGAAGCGCTACGCGCGCACGCAGCGCACCGCGTCCCGCGGCACGACGATGATGCTCGCGGCGTAGTCCGCGCGCAGCGCGAGCGTCCAATGGACGCTGCCGCCGCCGTCGTGCCGGCCGTGGAATCCGCGCGAGCGGAGCAGCGCGGCCGCGGGGACGTTCTCCCACAGCGTGTAGGCGTCGACGGCGACGACGCCGCGGGCGGCGAGCGCGCGCAGGAGCGCGTCGGTCATCGCCCCGCCGAGGCCGCGGCGGCGGAACGGCGCCTCCACGATGATCCCGAACTCGGCCCGCTTCGGCGTGTCGCCGAGCGCCGCGTGCGCGACGCCGCGGAGCGCGCCGTCCGCCGACTCGGCGAGGACGGCGTCCGCGGCGTGCGGTCCCAGCAGCATCGTTCGGAGCTCATCCGGCCCGGGCGGGCCGGCCGCCGAGTGGAAGCGCATGCGGCGGTCCGCCGGCGAGAGGGCGGCGATCAGCGCGCCGTACGCCGGAACGTCGCCCGTGGTGAAGGGTCGGATGCGCTGCGCGGCGGCGGCGGGCAGCGGCGCGCAGGGAGCGATCGCGGTCATGATGCGGGCGGCTTGCGAGGCGCCGGTATACCGGCCTGTGTCTCGGCGCGAGGCCGGAACGTGCGCGGCGTCACGCTTCCCCGGAGGCCCGCCCGGGACTAAACCCCCGCCGACGGGCGGACGATACTCAACGTAGACCCCTGCTGACACGTCCGTTCTCGCCGTCTGCTCGACGGCGATCGCGGTGGTGCCTCAAGCGCCTGGTTGCAGGGATCGCAGAGCACGAGTTTTCTCCGCACGCTCCGTCTTGGGCGTTGTTCGTCGTGGGCGCGACGACGCTGCGGATTTCGCTTTCGCATCATGAGGTTTCCCCACCGATGAAGACCGCCGTTCTGGTCTCCGCCGCACTGCTCGCATTGACGCCGCTCTCGGCGATGCGCACCGCGCAGCCCGCTCCCCCGCGTCTCGTGCTCTCGTCCGAAGTCACGGGCATGACGGCGATCCACATCCCGCTCGTCAACCCGCACTATCCGGTCGACGAGGCCGCCGATGCGAACACGCTCGCCGCGGACGTCAACGCCGAGCGCGCGAAGCGCGGTCTGCCGACGCTGCAGCGCGACGAGACGCTGGACCGTTTCGCCTACGCGAAGGCGGTCGAGATGGCGGCGCGCGGCTACTTCGGCCACACCGACACGAACGGGATCACGTTCCAGGACCGGCTGCGCACGTGGCGCTGGCCGACCACCTACGCCGCCGAGAACATCGCGTTCGACTGGGACGAGCCGCACGCGCACTCCGCGTTCATGAACAGCCCGCCGCACGCGCAGAACCTGCTCGATCCCACCGAGCGCAAGATCGGCGTCGCGGTGGTGAACGTCGGCGACAAAGAGACCTTCTACGTCGAGGACTTCTCCGCGAAGTAAGCCGCGTCAGGCGAACCAGAAGTTCGCCTGGCCCGTGCCGATCGCCGCTTCGTAGCGGCCGAACTGCTCGCCGCGCGCGCGCCACGCCCCCCCGCCGTGCGCGCCGGCGAGCACCAGATAGTGCGCGAAGCGTCCTTCCGGCGAGCACGTGCGGCGGAAGTCGTCCGCGTGCGCGAGCACGGCGGCATGATCGCCCTTGCGCCACCACTGCATGATGCGCTCGTCGTAGGCGCGCAGCGCCGGATCGCTGACGTCGCTCGGGTCGGCGCTCGCGCGCTCGCGGATCACCGCGAGCGGCCAGAAGCGGTGCGACATCCCGCCCGACGCGACCAGCAGCACGCGCCGCCCGCAGCGCTGCGCCGCCGCGGCGATCGCCTCGCCGAAGCGCAGGTTCGGCTCGACCTCCGCGGTGTCGAGGACGGAGATCGGGAGCACCCGCTTCTTCGCGGGGGCGGGGTTGTAGTAGTGCATCGGGTTGAGCGTACCGTAGTGGATCGGCAGCCCGCGGTGGGCCGCCGCCTCGGCGGGGATGCCGCGCGATCGCGACTCTTCGGCGATCGCGTGCGCGAGCTCGGGGTCGCCGGGGTGGTCGTAGGCGTACTCGTGGATCATCCACGGGATCTCGTCGGAGGTGTAGATCCCTTCGTGGCGGTCGTGCGCGTTGAGGATGAACTCCAGCGTCGAGTGCCAGTGCGTGTCGATCACGACGAACGTGTCGAAGTCGAGCGGGTCGATGCGCTCGCGCTTGATCTGCGGCAGCGCGTCGTAGAACGTCGTGATGTTCCGGCCCATGTAGGCGCGGCGCGCTTCGGGGTCGAGGATCATGAGGCGCGGAACATGCGTGGTGAAGAGGCCGGCGGCGATCACGGCTGGCGGCTCATCCTTCGACAAGCTCAGGATGACATAGCCACGATGTCACGCTGAGCTTGTCGAAGCGTGCGCCAGGGCGGCGGCGTCCGTGTCCGCTTGTGTCCAACCCTCGGGGCCTTTATAGCGCATCGGCGGCAGGTTCGGGATCTTCGAGCGGAAGATCAGGTACTGGCGGAAGCCGTCCAGCTCGAACGCGCGCTTGTCGGCGATCATCCCGGCCTCGTGGAGCGAGGTCGCGATCGGCGAGTCGCGGCCGAGCTTGCGGATCGTGATCGGGAGCAGCCGTTCCTCGAGGTCGAGGATGCGGAACACCGCTTCGTCGGGGTCGGGCGACGTTTCGATCGCCTCGCGCACGACCTTCAGGCCGGTGCCGATGTGGCGGACCTCGTCGTGCATCACGTACTCGTAGGTGTACGCGGTCGCGAGATCGCCGTACTTGCGCGCGAGGTCGGCGATCGAGTTGAAGAGCACGTGCGCGGAGTACGCCTCCAGCGTGCAGACCTGGCCATAGACGATCTCGACGAACGACGGCAGCCCGTTGACGAACCGGAACAGCTCCGTCTGCTCGTAGGGGACGTCGAGCGAGTCGGCGAGGTCGAGGTCGCGGATGCGGCGCCACTCGATCTGCGTGTGCCGCACTTCGTCCAAAGCGTGGGTCGCGTAGAAGTACTGGATGTTCGGGCGGTTCGTCTTGGTGATGATCTGCGCGACCTGCGCCGTCGTCTGCGCCTCGCCCCAGCAGGTCGTGAGCATGATCGGCCGCATCGCGTGGCGGTACTCGGCGGAGAGCTCGGGGTCGTGCGTCTTGTGCTCGCGGTACTTCTCGAGCAGCGCCTTCGTGTCGCGGTACTGGTGCTCGATGTACGTCTCGTACGAGTCCAGCGTTCCGAACGTCCGCAGCTCTTCGTCGGGGACGTGCTTCGGGATGACCGTGACCGGGTTCATGTACGACATCGAGCTAAGCCTCAGTACGCGATGCAGACGAGTTTGGGTTCGGTGAAGAAGTCCAGCGACCAGCGGCCGCCTTCGCGGCCGAGGCCGCTCATCCCGACGCCGCCGAACGGCTGGCGCAGGTCGCGCAGGAAGTACCCATTGATCCAGCACATCCCGGCGCGCACGCGCTCGGCGAAGCGCATCCCGTTCGCGATGCTCGCCGTCCAGACGTACGACGAGAGCCCGAAGCGCGTCGCGTTCGCCCGCGCGACGACCTCGTCGAGCGTCTCGAAGCGGAAGATCGAGAGGACCGGCCCGAAGACTTCCTCGCGCGCGACCGTCTGCGACTCGTCGCGCGGCGCGTAGATCGTCGGCGCGAGATAGTTTCCCGCGGCGAGCGACGGATCGCCGGGGCGCGCGCCGCGCACCAGCGCTTCGACGCCCTCCTCGTCGGCCTGCGCGCAGAAGCGCTCGACGCGCTCGCGGTGCTGCGGCGTGATCAGCGGCCCGAGATCGCTCTCGCGCGACTGCGGGTCGCCGACGCGCAGCGCGCGCACGCGCTCCAGATACCGCTCCAGGAAGCGGTCGTAGATCCCGCTCTGGACGTAGAGCCGCGTCCCGGCGAGACACACTTGTCCGCTGTGGCGGAACATCGCGAGCACGCTGCCTTCGACCGCCAGCTCGAGGTCGGCGTCGTCGCAGACGACGTTCGCCGACTTGCCGCCGAGCTCGAGCGTGACTTTCTTCAGCGTCTTGGCGGCGGCGGTGTTGATCGCGATCCCGGTCGGCTCGCTGCCGGTGAACGCAACCGCGTCGACGCGCGCGTCGGCGACCAGCGGCGCGCCCGCGCTCGGGCCGAAGCCGGTGACCACGTTCACGACGCCGTCGGGGACGCCGGCTTCCGTGCACAGCTCGGCGAGCCGCAGCGTCGAGAGCGGCGTCAGCTCCGAGGGTTTCAGCACGCAGGTGTTGCCGGCGGCGATCGCCGGCGCGATCTTCCACGTGGCCTGCATCAGCGGCGAGTTCCACGGCGTGAGCAGCGCGCAGACGCCGACCGGCTCCTCACGGACCAGCGAGACGATCTCGCGCTGCGCGCCGAGGAACGGCTTGCGGTCGAAGAACGCGGTTTGCTCGCGCTGCTCGATCGCGCTCGCGAAGAACGCGCAGTTGTCCGCCGCGCGCGGCACGTCGCGGTCCGCCGTCTCGCGGAACGGCTTCCCCGCGTCGCGCGACTCGAGCCGCGCCAGCTCCTCGCGGTGCTCGACGAGCAGCTCGCCGAGCTTGCGTAGGACCTTCGCGCGCTGCGCCGCGGTCGTGCGCGGCCACGGGCCCTCGTCGAACGCGCGCCGCGCCGCGGCGACCGCGCGGCCGACGTCGGCGGCGCCGCCGCTCGCGATCCGCGCGAACGTCTCGCCCGTCGCGGGATCGACGTCGTCGTACGTCTCGCCGTTCGCCGCGTCGGTGTATGCGCCGTCGATCCAGAAGGACGTCTTCGGCGTCGGCTCACCCTTCGACAGGCTCAGGGTGACATCGTGGCGGGCGTCGTCGCGGGTCACGACGTGGCGTGGACGGCGACGCGCTTCTCGGGGCGCATCGCGGGGACGAGATCATACAGCTCCGGGAGGCGTTTCGTGATGCGCTCTTCGGCGTCGTCGGGGGCTTGGTACGGCGGGCGCGCGGGGCCCATCGGGATCCCGGTCACCACCGATGCGGTCGCCTTCGTCATACCGAGCGCGCCGAGCGCGCCCTCGCCCCCGCGCGGAAACACGCGGTTGAGGCGCCGCTGGATCTCTTCCGCCTGCGCGATGTCGCCGCGACGCCACGCTTCGTCGATCGCGACGCAGGCCGGTACGGCGAAGACGTTGATCTGGCCGCCGTTCGCGCCCAGCAGCCGTCCGGTCAGGTACGCGCGGAACGTCTGCAGGTAGA
>DATAQE010000131.1:0-19831 GCA_036264835.1 Candidatus Elarobacter sp. | reverse complement strand
CGAGGTCTCTTCGGTTTATCTCCGGCTTCGCGTTATTGAGAAGAGAACTCGACGCTGAAGATGTAGCGGGCGGCGATCGGCTTGCAGTCGCGGATCTCGGTCTGGAACTTCGACTGCCGGGCGGCGGCCAGCGCCGCGTTGTTGAGAACCGCGCTGGGCGAGGTCTGGATGCTCGTCCCGACGATGTTGCTCTGCTCGTCGAGCGAGACGATGACCTGAACCGTGCCGGAGATGTTCTGCTGCTGCGCGATCGTCGGCGTGTCCGGTTCGACCGCGCGGATCGTCGTCGCCGGGACGTTCGGGCGCTGGCAGCTCTGCGGCGTCGGCGTCGGGCGCGGCGTCGGCGTCGGCGGCGGGGTCGCCGGAGCGGGCGTCGCGGCGGGCGCGACGACCGGCGCGGCCGTGCCCTGACCCTGCGGGATCCCCTGCGTGTTCCCTTGGGTGTACTTGTTCGTCGTCTCGGTCGGGCCCGTGTTGGACTTCGAGCTCGTCTTCGCCGTGTTGATCTTGATCTTCGGCTGCTGCGGCGCGGGCGTCTGCGGCGGAGGCGTCGTCTTCGGCGGCGGCGTCGGCGGCAGCGTGGGATGCGGCGTCGGCGTCGGCGGCGGGGTCGGCGGCGGCGTGGGGACGCGCACGACCGTCACCTTCTGCGGCGCTTCCTCGGTCGCTTGGGTGCGCTCGAACTTCAGGAACGGCCCGAAGATCAAGTGCAGCACGATCGAGATCGCGAACCCGTAGAACAGGAAGTTCTTCGCGCGCTCGCGGGCGGGAACCGGCGGCGGCGCGGCGTTGTTGCTCGCCATCTAGCTTCCCGTCTGTCCTTCGGGCGTGCCCTCGACGTGGTTCGCCAGCCCGAAGATGTTGAGATCCGCGGCTTTCGCCGCGTCCATCACGCGGAGGATCGTCCCGAAGCTCGCCTTCGGGTTCGCCTTGATGATGACGGTCTTCAGCCCGCTCCCGGTCGACTTCACCAGCTGCTGGAACTGCTCTTTCGCCTGCATCTCGTTGACGATGCTCGAGCCGATCTGCACTTGGTTCTTCTCGTCGATCAGCACGACGATCTGCGAGGCATGGACCTTGTCCTTGTTCTTGGCGTCGGGGAGACGGGGCTCTTTGACGACGGAGGCGAGGATGATGAAGATGATCAGGAGGACCAGCAGCACGTCGGTGAACGGCGTGATGTTGATCGTCGACATGACTTCTTCTTCGCCTTGTCCGGTGGAGACGGCCACGAAGCAGTATTCCTTCTTCTACGAGGTGACGAAGCCGATGTCTTGGAGACCCGCGATCTTCGCGGCGTCCAAAATGCGGATGATCGTGCCGTACGGCGCCTTCACGTCCGCGGTCAGCGAGACGTGCTTGTTGCCCTTGCGCTGACGGACGTCGGCCATATCGGCATAGATGTGTTGGACGTCCGAGCGCTTGCCGTCGACGAAGATCGTCCCGGTCTCGTTGACGAGGACCTCGATGTTGTCGGTCTTCTTCTGCTGCTGCTGCGGCGTGTTGTCGTTCTTGTCCGGCAGCTGCTGCTCGAAGCCCGGCGGCGCGACGAGCGCGGCGAGGATCATGAAGATGATGAGGAGGACCAGCAGCACGTCCGTGAAGGGCGTGATGTTGATCTCGGCCATCACCGCGTCGTCTTGCTGAGCGGAGACCATGCTCATGAGTCGAGCCCTCTGGCCTGCAGGTTCAAGCCCGCTCTACTTCGTGGCCGCGCCCGTGGCGGTCGGCTGGTAGAGGTCGGTCGGGATCGCGGCGCCGGTGTTGTGGAAGTGGAGCATCTCGGCGAGCTGGTTGGCCGCGACGATCATCTCCTGGTTGTACGCCTTGATGCGCGTCTTGAAGTAGTTGAAGAAGATGACGGCGATGACGGCGACGAACAGGCCGGCCGCGGTCGTGATCAGCGCTTCGGAGACGCCCGCCGCGACGACGGCCGGGGTCGAGTTGCCCTTCAGGGCGATGTCCTGGAAGGCTCGGATGATGCCGAGCACCGTCCCGAACAGACCGACGAACGGCGCGATGACGGCGATGGTGCCGATGACGCCCAGGTTCCGCTCGAGGGTGTTCAGGTTCTCCATCAGCGCGATCGAGAGCGCGTCGGTGATGTCCGCGCGGTTCTTGTCGCCGCGCTGGAGCCCGAACTCGAGGATCTTGGGCAGCATGCCCTTGTTCTGCCGGCAGATCTTGATCGCGCCCGGCAGGTCGTCGGCGGCGATGCGCGCGCCGATCGAGCGCAGCAGACCCTTGGAATCCGAGTGCTGGCTCGCGAAGAAGAGCAGTCGCTCGATGACGATGGCCACCGCGGCGACGGACAGGATGAGGAGCATCCACATCGCAGGGCCGCCCTGCTCGATCATGGTGAAAAAGCCTTTGAAATCCACGAGCTCTGGTATAGCCTCCGAGTCTTCGAGCGTGTTGAGAGTCCGCCGGCCGTTGCCGGGCAACATGAAGGAGAGCGGGGGCCGCCCCCCCGACGCGGGCCTAGGTGTTGGCGTTCCTCCGGGTCATTCCTACTACTTCTGTCCGAGCTTCTTCAGCGCCGCGTCGATGTCGGCGTTGAGGGAGGCGTCCGAGCCCGCGTTGGCTTTCGCCTTTTGGACGTACGGCAGAGCGCCTTTCTGGTCGCCGGAGTTCGCCAGCGCGATCCCCGCGACGTAGTTCGCGCGCGCGTCGTTCCCGTCGACGGCGAGCGCCTTGTCGGCCTCGGCCTTCACCCGCTTCCAGTCGGGGGTCGGTTTCACGTTGGAGAGGATGTTCGCGGCCTGCACGTAGAGGACCACCGCGCGCGACGGGATCGCCCGCGCGGCACTCTCGAGGTCGCCGACCGCCTCGTCCGGCTTGCCGGCGTTCATCGCGGCGACGGCCTGCTGGTTGTAGTACGACGCCAGCGTGTCGTCGACGCGCGTGTTCGAGGGATCGCGCTGCTTGAGCGCCTTCGCCAGGGCCATCCCCTGGTCGGCGTGCCCGCCGAAGATGTACGCGGTCGCGAGCGAGGAGTCGATCGCGTTCAGCGTCGCCGCGTCGGCGCGCCCGGCGGTCGCCATCGACTTCGCTTTCTCCAGATCGGCGATCGCCTGCGGATAGCGCTGCGCGTTCGCGTACGCGGTCCCTTGGATGAACAGCGTGTTGACGTTCTGCTGCAGCGCGAGCCCCTTGTCGGCGAGCGCGATCGCCTGGTCGTTGTTCTTCGCCTTCAGCGCATCGACGGCGGCATCCGAGTACGCCTTCGCCGCGACGTTCTTGAAACGGTCGGGGATCGTCCCGGCGGCGTCGAACGCCGCGGCCGCGCCGGCGTTGTCGTCGAGGAACGCGTCCGCGACGCCGAGCAGCGCATTCGCATCCTTGTCGCCCGGGTGCGCCGACAGGTAGGACTGGAGCGAGCTCTTCGCCTCGGCGTACTTGCCTGCCCGGATCAGCGCGTTGGCCGCGACGAGCTGGCCGGAGCTCGTCCCGGTGTCGTTGACGACGTTGCTCCCGCTGAACTTCAGCGCCATCGTGTAGAACGCGTCGACCGGCTTGGCGTCGCGCATCCCCGGCTTGTAGGTCGAGTTGCGCGCGATCTCGAGCGCGACCGCGTCGTCGGCGTGGTTCGTCGACTTCTCGATCTTGACCGTGCCGATCTGGCCGGTCTTCTTCACGAACACCTGCACGGTCACCGCGCCGGTACCCGCGATCGGCGTGGTGGGCGTCGCTTGCTTCACCAGCTTCGGCGGGGTGTAGTAGGTCCCGGTCTGCGCGGATGCGACGAGCGGGGACGACGCGAGGACGATCGCGCCGGCTGCGGCCGCCGCGAGCGAACGGTGGATTCGATGGGCCATGGTACCTCGTGACGCGGACGGCCGCCGGCGGCCGTCCGAAGGGGGTACGGGAACTAACGCGTGGCGACGACCGTCAGTTCCGGGGAAACCGGAGCCCGCCTCCTGGCCTGCCGTCGCTCGCCCGCTCAGCGTCCGGTGAGATCAGGCCGCAAGACCGTCGCTCCCTCGAGATAGACGTGCTGGATCCGGTCCTGGGATTGCTCGGTGTTCACGTGGACGAGGACACGGATGCAGCGCTCCAGCCTCCCCGGTACCCCGATTTCCGTGAAGTTCAACAGCGGGACCAGCGTCCAGCCCATGCGCCGGGCGGCCGCCGCCGGGAACTCCGAGACCAGGTCCGGCGTGACGGTGAAGAGCGCCGAGGCGACGTCCTCCGGGACGAAGCCGTTCCGCTCGACGATCTCCCGCAGCAGCCGCTCCGTCGCGTCCAGGATGAGCGCCGGCTCGTCGCGCGCGACCGTGGTGGCGCCGCGGATGCCCCGGACGATCACGGCACGCGCTCCCGTTCGGTCTCGGGCGCGTCTTCGGTGGTCTGCGCACGCGCTTCCGCCACCAGGCGGTGGAGCGCGGCGCGCTCGCGCTCGGTGGCGGGGCGCAGCTCGCCGGGCGAGAGCTCGCCGAGGGAGATGGGGCCGAAGCGCAGCCGCGTCAGGGCGACGACCGGGTGCTCGACGCTCTCGAACATCCGGCGGACCTGCCGGTTCCGGCCCTCGTGGATCGTGATGTCGACGACGGAGACGTCGCGCCGGACCGCGACGATGCGGATCTGCGCCGGCGCCGCGCGGCCTTCGTCGAGCCGGACGCCGTGCAGGATCTTCTCGACGGCGCCGGGCTCGAGCCGGCCGCGCAGCGTCGCGCGGTACGTCTTCTCGACGCCGAAGCGCGGGTGCGTCAGCACGTTCGCCGCTTCGCCGTCGTCGGTGAGCAGGAGCACGCCGCTCGTGTCGTAGTCGAGCCGCCCGACGGGGACGACGCGCGCCGTCACGCCGGCGCGGTGGACGAGGTCGGCGACGGTGCGGCGGCCTTCCGGATCGCGCATCGTCGTCATCACGCCGGCCGGCTTGTGCAGCACGACGTAGGTGCGCGTCTCCGCCGGGCGGACGATCCGCCCGTCGACCTCGACGCGCGCGCCGTCCTCGATGCTCGTGCCAAGCTCGCGCACGACGCGGCCGCCGACGCGGACGCGCCCCGCGACGATGAGCTCCTCGGCGCGGCGGCGCGACGCGACGCCGGCCGCCGCGAGATACTTCTGGAGCCGCGAGGCCCTAGACTTTCTTCAGGTCGAACGAGGTGACGAACTCGTCGTTCGTCTTCGTTCGCGCGAGCGCCGCGTAGATGCGCTGCGAGGCCTCGACGCTCGAGACGTTCGCGAGCAGACGGCGCAGATCGCTCACCTTGTGCAGCGCGATCTCGCTGAGCAGCTGCTCCTCGTACGCATTGCCGCTACGGATCAGATCGATCGGCGGATAGGCGCGCGTCTCGGTGAGCTCGCGCGCGAGCACGACCTCGGCGTTCGCCATCGGGCCGAGCTCGTCGAGCAGCAGCGCGTCGAACGCCGAGCCGCCGGCGCTGAGCGCGGCGAGCACCGTGAACGAGCCGCCCCCTTCGACCGCGCGCGCCGTGCCGAACAAGCGCTTCGGGCGCTGCAGCAGCGCGGGATCGATCTGCGCCGCATTCCCCTTGTGGTGCGCGAGCGCGGCGTACGCGCGGACGAGCCGCGTGAACGAGGAGACGAGTACGACCGCGTCCTGGCCGAGCTCGGCGAGCCGCTTCGCGCGCTCGAAGACGAGCTCGGCGGTGGTAACGTGGTTGTCGGGATGCTCCTCGAACGTCGTCGCCACGACCTCGACGTCGAGCGCGCGCTGCAGGTGCGTGACGGCTTCGGGCCGCTCGTCGATCAGCAGCACGATTACGTGCGCGTCGCCGTGCGCCTCGATCGCGCGCGCGAGCCGGACCATCAGCGCGGCCTCGTTCGCGCGCGGCGGCGCGAGCAGCAGCGCGCGCTGGCCTTTGCCGAGCGGTGCGAACAGATCGATCGCGCGCGTCGCGACGTCGCCGCGCGTCTCCAGCGTGAAGCGCTGCGTCGGCGGCTCGGCGTTCAGCTCCTCGAAGATGCGCCGGTTCGCGATCGACTCGGGCGCATAGCCGTTGACGGTCTCGACCTTGACGATCCCGTAGTACTTCTCGTTCTCTTTCGGTTTGCGCACTTGGCCGGCGACGAGATCGCCGCGCCGCAGCTCGAAGCGCCTGATCTGCGACTGCGAGATGTAGATGTCATCGGCGCCGACCAGATAGCCCTCGCGCCGCAGAAAACCGTAGCCCTCGGGGAGGATGTCGAGGACGCCGTTCGCCTTCTCGAGACCGCTGCGCTGCGCTTGGATCTCGAGGATCTGCGCGACGAGATCGTCCTTCTTGATCTTGGTCGGGTTCTCGATCTCGAACGTCTTCGCGAGCTCGTTGAGCTCGGCTTTGCTCATCTCCGCGAGCTGGTCGGCGGAGAGCAGCGGGGGCCCGACCGGTTGCGGAAACTCGGGCTGGGTGAAGACGTCGTGCTGCTGCTGGGGCGCATTGCCCTCGAAGCGCTGGCGGTTCCGCCGCGAGCGGCGGCGGCGGCCGCCGCCCTCGGGGCGGCCGTTCTGATTGGGGCGGTTGTCGAACTGCAGCGGAAGGCTCCCTCGGGGAGACGGGCGGTTCGCGAAACGAGGCTCACCGGCGAGGCTGCCGGGGCCGCTCGTCGGCGCGAAACGCCGAGGAACGAGAAGATCGCACGGTGCGGGACCGCGCGACAGTGCGAAGTCTAGCACACGGGGGGTCAGGGCGACAAGGCGCGCGGACCGCTGACGCTCGGGTTGCCGCGGGCGTAGAACCGCAGCGGCTCGTGGGCCGCCTTGGTGATCCCGACCCGCGTGCTGACGCCGACGGGCAGCACGACGCCGTCGTCCGCGAGCCACAGCCGGCGGTCCGTCGCCAGGTCCGCGCCGTCGAACTCCGGCCCGATCCCGAGCGCCCGGCAGAGGTTCCCCGGCCCGCGCGCGAGCTCGCGGTCCTTGAGCCCCTCGCGGCCGCGAAGCGCGCGCATCGTCGCGATCCCGAGCACCGGCTCGCAGGCCCGCACCAGCGCCGCGGCCCCGACGCCGTCCGCCTCGGCGGTCACGTTCAGGCACCAGTTCGCGCCGTAGATGAAGTATACGTAGGCGAGGAGCGGCGGGCCGAACATCGCCCGGTTCCGCCGGGTCTTCCCACGGAAGGCGTGCGAGGCCGGGTCGTCCGGGAAGTACGCCTCGGTCTCGACGATCCGCCCGGCGAGCGTCTCGCCCTCGCGGACGCGGACCAGGAGCTTCCCGATCAGCGCCCGCGAGAGCTCGACCGTGTCGTGCGGAAGGTCGTCCCGCCCGAGCCGCCGCGCGCCTCGGAGGGTCGTCATGGCCGTCGTTCTCAAGCGGTGCGCCGCGTTCGGGCGCCGGTCGCCCCCGCCCTAGGCGGCGGCGGGGGTGCGGAGCGCGATCTCGGCGCGGGCGCGGGTCTCGAGGTCGTGGGTCTCGACGGGCTCGCCGCGCTCGATGCGGGCGACGGCGAAGCCGTGCAGGATGCAGCGGGTCTTCACGTAGGCCATCGCGAGGGCGGGCGGGACGGTCCGGCGGCCGTTCAGATCGTCGGCGACGATCTCGTCGGCGACCCGGATCCTCACCCGGGTGAAGCCGCGGCTGCGGAGGTAGGCGCCGGCGGCGGCGACCGCGGCGTAGCCGAACTCGCGGCCGTCGAGCGCGGCCAGCGGGACGGCGCTGAACGGGACCTTGACGACGGCCCGGCCGGTCCCGGTCGCAATCGCGACGTACGCGATCCCGTTTCCGGTGCGGTCGGCGGCGTAGCCGACGGCGGCGTCGGCGGAGCGGTGGCGGGTGGCGGTGGCGATCTGCGGCATGGCTTCTACGATCATCCTATATCGAACATGCGTTCGAGTCAAGTCAAGCTGCTCGCGCGGCCAGCACCTCCCGGTAGAGCTCGAGGATTCGCCGCGTTTGCATCTCCACGGTAAACCGCGAGAATGCCAAATGTACGGCACTCTGGTTTCGGCCCGACGCCGATTCTTCACGAATCGCCTCGGCCAGCGCGGCCGGGTCGGCCGGGACGATCCGCCCCGCCTCGCCGAGCACGTCGCGCGAGGCCTCGCTCTCGGCCGCGATCACCGGTAGCCCGGCCGCGAGCGCCTCGGCGAGCACCAGCCCCTGGGTGTCGGTCGTCGAGGGGAAGACGAACGCGTCGGCCGACGCGTAGACGTCCGGAAGCCGCTCGCGTTCGAGCGCGCCCGTGAACCGGACGCGCGCTTCGACCCCGAGCTTGCGCGCGCGCTCCTCGAGCGCCTCGCGGTGCGGACCTTCGCCGACGACCGCGAGCCGCAGCTCCGCGAAGTGCGCGAGCGCGCCGATCGCGAGCTCGACGTTCTTCTCGATCCCGAGCCGCGAGACGACCAGCGCGAGCGGCGCGTCGCCGTCCGCGCCGAGCCGCGCACGCAGCAGCGCGCTGCGCCGTCCGGCGGCGAACCGCTCGACGTCGATCGCGCTCGGCACGACGGAGATCGGCGCATGCACGCCGAGCTCGCGCAGGCGCGTCTCCATCGCAAGTGTCGGCACGATGACTGCGTCCGCGGCGTTCGCATAACGGCGCGTCAGCTCGACCATCGCGCGTTCCGTCGTGGCGCGGTCGAACGGCGCGTAGTGCGCGTACGCATCCAAGCGCGTGTGATAGGTGAATACCAGCGGAACGTTGTGGCGGCGCGCGTACGACGCACCCATCCAGCCGGTCACGAACGGCGAGTGCGCGTGCACGAGATCGATCCCGCGCACGCGCCGGCGGTCGTCGCCGTTCAAGTAGGGCACGCACAAACGGTACGCGGTCGGTGTCGGCAGCGGCAGCGACGGAACGCGCACGACGTCGCGCGCGTCGTCGACGAAATGCGGGAAGTGCGGCGCGATCGTCGTGACGTCGACGCCGTGCGCGCGCAGACCGTCGCGCAGCGCGTCGATGCTCGCGACGATACCGTTCACGATCGGGCGATAGCACTCGGTGAAGAAGCCGACGCGCATGGTGGACCTCGCTCCTTGGACGCCTGAAAGGGGCCTCCTGCGACTGCGACTTTGGCCGTTTGACGCGGGCTTCACGAACGTGCTACGGTACCGAAGTTCACCGGGACCCAATCGGGTCCTGGGGGCATTCGACCGAGCCCTCGGGACATTCGTGACCCGAGCACATTGGCTCGCCGACCACCGCTACGACGTCGAGTGCGAACGCCTGAAGCTTCGGTATCAACCGGGCTTGGTGGAACGCACCCTCCGCACGAGAAAGGAGTCGGACGATCCGCAACGATCTTCCATCACCGCTCGCGGCGACGGGCGTGCTCTCTCTAGGGCTTTTGATCCCGTTCTGCGCCGGTACGGCGCCCAAAACGATCGCTCAAACGGTCTCCGCCATCGCGGAGCCGGCCCCGGCCAAGCACGTAACCCTCGTCCACGACGGGCTCTCAGAGACCATCGAAACCCGCGCCGCCACCGCCGACGAGCTCCTCACCGAGCGCGGCGTGAGCCGCACCCCCGAAGACGCCCTGAGCGTCGACCCCGCCAGCCCTCTCATCGACGGCGAGACCGTCGTGTACAAGGCGGCGGTTCCCGTCACCGTCATCGTCGACGGCACCCCGATCACGCTGCGCAGCGCCGCGGACGACGTCGCGAGCCTGCTCAAGGCGCAAGGCGTCGCCTTCGACCGCCACGACCGCGTCACGCCCGCGCCGTCCACCGCGGTCGGCGCCGACGCCGTCGTCACGGTCCGGCACGTCGACTCCTGGACGGAGTCGGTCCGCAAGCCGCTCGCGTTCAAGACGGTGAAGCGCTGGGCGTTCACGCTCGCCGCCGGCCGCACCAAGGTGGTCGATCCCGGGCGACCGGGTCTCGCCGAGGTCGCCTACGCGGTGACCCGGACGCCGGACCGCCGCAGCGTCCGCAGGACCGCGCTGGTCTCCCGGGTGCTGCGCGCGCCGCGCGCCCGGATCGTCGCCGAGGGGATCGGCGAGTACACCGTGCTCTCCACGCTCGCGACCCGCGGGATCCAAGGGACGCTGCGGCTCGCGAGCTCGGCGCTCTCGATGGTCGCCACGGCGTACACCGCGAGCTGCGCGGGATGCAGCGGGATGACCGCGATCGGCCGGCCCGCCGGGCACGGGATCGTCGCGGTCGACCCGCGGGTGATCCCGCTCGGGACGCACATGTACATCCCCGGCTACGGCCACGCCGTCGCCGGCGACACGGGCGGCGCGATCCGCGGCAACCGGATCGACCTCGGCTTCAACTCGAACGCGCAAGCGAACCAGTTCGGCCGCCGCTCCGTCATGGTCTACCTGATCAAATAGCGACCGAAGAAGGCGGACCGCAGCGCAGCGAGGACCGCGAAGGGCTCGGCGCAAGCCGAGCCCACCATCCGCGTGCGCTGCTCGGCGCGCGCGGGATCCGGCCCAAGAAACGGCTCGGGCAGCACTTCCTCATGGACGGCGGGACCGCCGCGCGCATCGCGCGCCTGGCGGTCGATGCGCCCGGGGACCGCGTGCTGGAGATCGGGCCGGGGACCGGCGCGCTCACCGCGGCGCTGGTGCGGCTCGGCGCGAAGGTCACCGCGTTCGACATCGATCCCGAGATGGTCGCGATCCTGCGCTCGCGGGACGACCTCGGCGGCGCGGAGATTCTGCAGGCCGACGCGCTGGCGTTCGACTACGCGGCATGGGCCGGCGGGCGCGACTGGCGCGCCGCCGGAAACCTGCCGTACAACGTCGGGACGCCGGTCCTCGTGCTGCTCGCGGGGCTCGAGCGCCCGCCGGAGCGGATCGTCGCGATGATCCAGAAGGACGTCGCGGACCGCCTTCTCGCGAAGCCCGGGACCGCGCAGTACGGGAGCCTCACGATCGCGATCGGGCTGACGATGCGGGTCGAGCGCGCGCTGAAGGTGCCGCCGAGCGCGTTCTATCCGCGGCCCGGGGTCGACTCGACCGTCGTCGTGCTGCACCGCCGCCCCGAGCCGGCCGCGCGGGTCCGCGACCGCGCCCGGTTCGAACAGGTCGTGCGCGCCGCCTTCGCGTACCGCCGTAAGACGCTCGCGAACTCACTCTCGCTCGCGCTCGGTCTCCCGCGCGAGCGCATCGCCGCGGCGATCGCCTCCCTCTCCCTCAGCCCCGACGTCCGTGGTGAAGACCTCGACCTCGCCTCCTTCGCAGCTCTCGCAGACACGCTTCCCGGCTGACGCCTTCGTCTGGTGGCAGTCGCTGCTGCTGCTCGTCGCGCTGTTCGCCGCCCAGCTGATCCCGCCGGCGATCGTGATCGCGTTCATGCTGGTGCTGCGGCTGGCGAGGCTGCGCGACGTGACGGTCGTCTCGTGGCCGCTGATCATCGCGCAGCTCAGCGTGTACGTCGCTTCGGTCGCGATCCTCGCCCTCTCGCTGCCGGCGCTCGCGCGACGCACGCCGGCGCAGCTCGGCCTACGGGCGCCGCGCTGGAGCGATCTCGCGTGGGGCGTCGGCGGCGCCGTCGCGATGCTGATCGCGATGAGCGCGGTCGCGGCGATCCAGGAGACGGTGCTCCATCTCAAAGCCGACGAGGTGCAAGTCCACCTGCTGCGCCAGGCGCACGGACCGCTGCTCGTCGCGTTCGCGCTGATCGCGTGCGCCGGCGCGCCGATCTTCGAGGAACTCACGTTCCGCGGCTTCATCTTCAACGCGCTGCTGCGGTACATGCCGGTATGGCTCGCGGTCACGCTCTCGGCCGTGCTATTCGGGCTGGCTCACTGGCAGCCCGGGAACGCCGGCGCGATCGTGCCGCTGATCTTCGGCGGCGCGGTCCTCGCCGTGGTTTACTACCGCAGCGGATCGCTGGTCGCCTCGATGATGACGCACGGGCTGTTCAACGCGTTCACCGTCGCCGCGGTCGCGTTCGGTCACGCGACTTAGCGGGTGACGACGCCTTCGCACACGGAGGCGTTCTTCGGCCACGCGCCGAGTCCGAGCGAGGCGAAGAACGCGCCGGCGTCCTTGTTGTAGGCGGGGCAGTAGCCGGTCTCGCGCGGGTCGTACTTCGCGAGCAGCACGTGTGGGTTCGAGGCCGCGACGACGTACGCGCCTTCGTTGGGCCTGCGGACGACGACGTCGCGCTCGGCGGTGCGCAGCGCGGCCGCCGCGGCGTACGCGCGGCGGTCGACGACGTACGGCCAGCGGCCGATCTTGAGCACCGTGTCGTTGATCAGGAGCGCGCAGAGCACCGCGCACGCGAGCATCGGCGTGGCGAGCCGCGGGTACTTCGCGATCGCGTACGCGGACGCGAGAGCGGTCGCGGCGAAGACCGGCGCGGTCCAGTGCGTGCCGATGCGCGCGATCGGATACGCCCATGGGCGGTTGAAGACGAGCTCGGCGACGAGCGGCGCGGCGAGCAGCACGCGCCAGCGCAGGAACAGCGGCGCGAAGGCGAACGGCGCGAGCAGCGCCGCGAAGAACGCCAGCTTCAGCAGCGGGTCGTCGACATGCACTGAATACCCCGGGAGCGAGGGCGCCGCGTGCGTGAGGCGTTCGACGACGACGAACGCGACGCCGTTCACGAGCGCGAGCCCGGCGAGCGCGACGCCGATGCGGCGGTCGTACCAGATCGCGCACGCCGCGCCGAACCAGAGCAGGAAGAGCGCTTCGTCCTCTTTCAGCCCCAGGAGCAGCTGCGCGACGACGAGCGAGGCGATCAGCGCGCGGCGGCGGACGGCGAGCGCGCCGAGCGCTGCGAGCAGCGGGACGAAGACGTTCTCCAGAAAGTTCCCGTACGCGATCCCTTGCGCGGACGGCGAGATCAGGTACGCGATCCCGACGACCGACGCGGCGCGCGGCGTCGCGCCGCAGGCGCGCGCGAACGCGCAGATCGCGAGCGACGCGCCCGCGATCGCGAGCACCTGCACGATCAGCAGCGTCTGCGCGTACGGAAACGCCGCCATCAGCGGGACGAGCGCGAGCAGCACCCACGAGTCGTGGACCTGCAGGTGCGGCCGGTACTCGGCGCCGTTCCACGACCCGCGACCGTGCGCTTCGCCGGTGAGGAACTGCACGAACGTCCCGGTGTCGGCGCCGTAGCGCAGCGCCCACAGCTTGTTCAGATCGAGCGCGACGTAGACCACCGCGAAGACGAGCGCGGCGATGACCACCGCGCGCGTGGGCCTCACCGCCGCCATCGGCCGTTCAGCGTCTCGTCGACGATCGCGCGCAGGCGTTCGACGAAGCGCTCGGGGCGAAATCGTTCGGCGTGCGCGCGCAGCACGCCCGGATCGTACGCGGCGGAATCGAACGTGCGGATCGCCGCGGCGAGCGACTCGGGCGTCGGGTCGTGGAAGAAGGCGCCGGTCTCCCCGGCGACGATCGTCTCGAGCGCGCCGCCCGCGGCGTACGCGATCGCCGGCCGCCCCGCGGCCGCGGCCTCGAGCGGGACCAGGCCGAAGTCTTCTTCTCCCGGGAGGATCGCGGCACGCGCGTCGCCGAGCAGCGCGTTCCGCGCCGCGTCGTCCACGCTGCCGTGGAAGGTCGTCTTCGTTCCCGCCGCGAGCGCGCGCAGCCGCCGTTCGTCGGGACCGCTTCCGACGACGTGCAGCGGCACGCCGGCGAGCGCGCACCCGGCGATCGCGAGAGCGACGCGCTTGTACGGCAGCAGCCGGGAGACGACGACGTAGTAGTCGCCTTCGCCGCGCCCGACGGTGAACGCGTCGACGTCGACCGGGCACGGCAGCACGTCGGCGTCACGGCCGTACCAGCGGCGCACGCGCTCCGCGACGTTCCGCGAGTTCGCGACGAAGCGCGTCGGCCGCTGCGCGGCCCGCACGTCCCACGCGGCGAGCCGGCGGATCAGCGGTCGCGCGAGCGTGCCGAGCCCGAACCCGCCGACGTAGCGCGTCTCGTCGAAGACGAAGCGCGAGACCGTGTTGATGTAGCAGACGTGCGTCGCGTCCGGGCGGAACACGACGCCCTTCGCCCAGGCGGTCGTCGACGAGACGATCAAGTCGTACGCGCGCAGGTCGAGCGACTCGATCGCGCGCGGGTACAGCGGCGCGTACGCGCGGAACAGCCGCTCGCGCAGCGGAAACCGCTGCAGAAAGCTGGTGCGCACGCGATCCCGGGGTACGAGATCGGCGACGGCGCGTTCGTCGTAGAGCGTGGTGTAGACCGGCGCGTCCGGCCATGCGGCGGCGAAATGCGCGAAGACGCGCTCCGCGCCGCCGCGCTGGTTCAGGTAGTCGTGGACGAGGGCCGTCTTCACGCCCGCGGGATGATCAATGCGACGTCGAACCGCTGGAAGTACTTCTTCGCGACGCGCTGCACGTCGGCGGCGCTCACGCGCGCGAGCGCCGCGCGCACGCCGTCGGTCGCGTCCGGCGCGAGACCCAGCGAGACCGCGTTTCCGATCGCGCCGGCGCGCTCGTCGAGCGTCATCGTCTCAAGCGCCCACTCGCCGCGCGCCGTCTCCTTGTAGCGCGCGAGCACCGCCGCGCCGAGCGGCTTTGCTGCGGCGGTCTTCAGCACGGCGTCGACCGCGGCCAAACCGACGTCGGGCTCGAGGCGCACGCCGTTGATCCAGAACACCAGCTGCGCCGGGGCCGCGTCGTAGCCGTAGAACGCGCCGCCCGCGCGCAGCTCCGAGGCGATCGTCGTCGCGGTCTGCTGCCGCAGCACGCTGGTCACCAGCGAGCGCAGCACGAGCGCCGCCGGGAAGTCGCGGTCGCCGAGCGGCGGCGCCGCGAAGCCCATCACCACGTACGGCGCCGCGACGTCGCGATGCGTGACGATCCGCTTCGGCTGCGCCGCGTACGGCCGCGTCTGCAGCTTCGCGGACGGCGCGGTCCCGTCGGGGAGCGCGGCGACGAGCGCGCGGCTCGCCGCATCGGAGGCCGGACCGGTGTCGCCGACCTCGGCGACGAGCGCGCCGCCGCGGAGGTACCAGCGGTCGTGGAACGCCTTCGTCTCCGCCGGACCGAGCGTCGCCAGCGCGCTCGCGTTCCCGAGCTCGGCCAGGCCCGCGCCGCCGCGGTAGAACGACGAGCGCAGCATCGCGCGGCCGACGAGCCGCGGGTCGTCCTCATCATCGGAAATCCGCTCGCCGAGCGCGGTGCGCGCGGCGGTCAGCGTCGCGGGCTCGTACGAGGGCGCAGCGAGGACGCGCGCGACGAGCGGCGCCGCGGCCGCGACGCCGTCCGCCGTCCCTTCGAGGTAGAACCGCACGGCCTGCGCGCCGACCGCGTACGAGAGCGACGCGCCGCGCGCATCGACCGCGTCAGCCAGCGGCACCGGCGCACCGCCGCCCGCCGGCTCGATCGGGCTGCGCAGAACCGACTCGGCGACCAGCGCCGCGAGCCCGTTCTGCGAGGTCGTCTCGCGGTCGAGTCCCGCGCGCACGTACAGCTCGATCCCGACCAGCGGTGAGCCGTCCCGCCGCACGTAGCCGCGCGCGCCGCCGAGATCGACGACCTCCGTGGCGCTGCCGGCTGAAACCCCGGGCGGCGGCGCGGCGGGCGCGACGGCCGGCGATGCGGCGGGACCCGCTGATGGCCGCGAGACCGGCACGGCGGCCGGCACCGGACTTGCCGGCACGGCGGACGGCACCGGACTTGCCGGCACGGCGGACGGCGCGGGACTCGCCGGCGCGGCGAGCGCAAGCGCGAGCACGATCCCGAAAGCGGGCGCGGCGATCACGTGCGGGTCCCCCGCTGCTGCTGCGGGCGCTTCGTCACGACGACGACGGCCGGCGCCGGGCCGAGATATTTCGCGGCGGTCTCCGCCACCGCGGCCGGCGTCAGTGCCGCGGCCAGGGTCATGTACCGGCCGTGGAGGCCGCCGTCGGCCGGCGCGTACGCGGCGTCGCCCTCGACGGTGTACCAGCCGTACGTCTCCGCGAGCTCGGCAGGGGTCGCCATGTCGCTCAGCAGCCGGTAGACGAACGCCGCGCGCGCGGCCTCGAACGCCGGCCGGCTCATCGGCTTGGTCGTCTCCGCGATCGCCTGCTCGACGATCGGGCGCGCCGCGGCGGCGTCGGCGCCGGTGATCGTCACCAGGAAGACGCCGGGGTTCCGGTAGGTCACGAACTTCCCGGTTGCCGTCGCCTTGCGCGTCCCGAGCGCGCGCGGCACCCGGCCGGTCCGCGGCGCGAAGAGCAGGTCCGCGACGAAGTCCATCGCGGTCGCCTCGGCCTCGGCGGTGATCGGCGGGCCCGCCCAGCCCAGGCCCGTCCCGGCGATCAAGCCTTCGCGCTGCAGCGGCGTGCCCGGCGCGCGCGGGATCTGCGCGGCCGCGCCCTCGGGCTCGCCGGCGGCGGTCCCCGGGCGGCTCGCGACGCCGCTCAGCGCGGCGCGGTCGACGTTCCCGGTCAGCACCAGGATCGCGTTCGCCGGCCGGAACGCGCGCGCCGCGAAGGCGCGGACGCGGTCGAGCGTCAGGGCCGCGATCCCCTCGACGGTCCCGACCGTCCCGTCGTGCATCGGGCCGCTGTCGAAGAGCGCGGCGCCGAGCGCGTCCTCGATCCCGTCCGGGCCCAGGCCGCGGTAGATCGCGTCCTCGCCGACGTCGCGCTGCGCGAGCCGCAGCCCGGCGGCGGTCGCGACCGGCGCGAAGTAGTCGCCGGTCATCGCGCGGACCGTGTCGGCCGCGCGGTCCGGCGGGACCAGCGCCGTGATCGCGACGCTGTCGGGATACGCCGAGACGCTCACGCGCCCGCCCCAGCGCTCGATCAGCTGCGTCAGCGGCGTCCCGGTGATCGGGGCGGACGCGGCGACCGTCGCCGCGGCGAGCCGCGCGATCCCGGGCGCCGGCCGGGCCTCGAACCCCGCCGCGGGCGCGCGGTACCACAGCGAGACCGCCGCGACCGTCTGCACCGGATCGGGATGCACGGCGAAGACCACGCCGCTCGGCAGCGTCCCGCCGTCGGAGCCGCCCGCCGCCGGGTCGTCCGCGAGGGCGCGACCGCCTGCGGCGGAGACGAGAAGGGCCGCGACGAGAATCGCGGCCCTGAGGCGGTGTGCCGGTCCGCTCACGCGGGTTCCGGCGAGATCGTCGGCGGGAACCGCCTCGGGCGCTCGGGCCGAGCCTCGGGCTCCGGCGGCGCCGAGGCCGCGACGGGGAGGTCGGCCGGCGTCTCGACCGGCTTGTTCGGCGGCCACGGCTTGTCGCCGAGGATCGCCAGCACTTCGTCGGCCTCGACCGTCTCGTGCTCGAGCAGCGAGTTCGCCATCCGCTCGACCTTGTCCCAATTCGCCTCGAGGATCGTGCGCGCGTCGGTGTAGCAGCTCTCGATGATGCGGCGCACCTCGGCGTCGATCTTCCCGGCGATCTCCTCCGAGTAGTTGCGGTCCTCGCCGAAGTCGCGGCCGAGGAACACCTGGTGGTTTCCCTTTCCGTACTGGATCGGGCCGAGCGTGTCGGACATCCCGTACTGCGTCACCATCCGGCGCGCCATCGCCGTCGCCTGCTCGAAGTCGTTCGACGCGCCGGTCGTCACGTCGCCGAACTTGATCTCCTCGGCGATCCGCCCCGAGAGCGCCTTCTTGATCACCGCGAGGATCTCGTTCTTCGTCTGCGAGTGGCGGTCGTCGTCGGGGAGCGACCACGTCAGGCCGAGCGCCATCCCGCGCGGGATGATCGTCACCTTGTGCACCGGATCCGAGTTGGGCGTCAGCCCGCCGACCACCGCATGGCCGGACTCGTGGTACGCGGTCGTCTCTTTCTCGCGCTGCGACATGACGACCGACTTGCGCTCGGGACCGACCATCACGCGGTCGATCGCCTCGTCGCAGTCGTTCATCTCGATGACCGACTTGTTGCGCCGCGCCGCGAGCAGCGCCGCTTCGTTGAGCAGATTCTCCAGGTCCGCACCGGAGAATCCGGGCGTCCTTCGCGCCAGCGTCTCGAGCGAGACTTCCTTCGAGAGCGGCTTGTTCTTCGAGTGCACGCCGAGGATCGCTTGGCGGCCGCGCACGTCGGCGCGGTCGACGACGATCTGCCGGTCGAAGCGGCCGGGGCGCAGCAGCGCCGGGTCGAGCACGTCGGGGCGGTTCGTCGCGGCGATTAGGATCACGCCGGTGTTCTGGTCGAAGCCGTCCATCTCGACGAGCAGCTGGTTCAGCGTCTGCTCGCGCTCGTCGTGGCCGCCGCCCAGGCCTGCGCCGCGCTGGCGCCCGACCGCGTCGATCTCGTCGATGAACACGATGCACGGCGCGCTCTTCTTCGCCTGCTCGAACAGATCGCGGACGCGCGAGGCGCCGACGCCGACGAACATCTCGACGAAGTCCGAGCCGGAGATCGAGAAGAACGGCACGCCGGCCTCACCGGCGATCGCGCGCGCCAGCAGCGTCTTGCCGGAGCCCGGCGGGCCGAGCAGCAGCACGCCCTTGGGGATCCGCGCGCCCAGCGCTTGGAACTTCTTCGGGTACTTCAGGAACTCGACGACCTCGCCGAGCTCTTCCTTCGCCTCGTCGACGCCCGCGACGTCGGCGAAGGTCACCTTCGGGCGGTTCTCGCTGAGCAGCTTCGCGCGCGAGCGGCCGAACGAGAGCGCCTGGCTCCCGCCGCTCTGCGCCTGGCGCAGGATGAAGATCAGCAGCAGCGCCATCACGATGAACGGCACGAACTGGAAGACGTAGCCGATCAGCGGCGTCGACTGCGCGTTCACCGCGCTCACGTCGACCTTCGCGGCCCGCAGCGCGGGGAGCAGGTCCTTGTCCTCGGGCGTGGTCGTGGTGAAGTGCGACTGCGCCGCGTCCTTCAGCTGCCCCGAGATGTCGCGGCCCGAGATCGTGACCTTCGCGACCTGGTGCGCCTCGACTTTGTCCCAGAACTGGGTGTAGGTCAGCGTTTGCGAGCTGGGCCCGCCGATGACCAGCTTGTCCACGACGAAGATGACGAGGACGAAGATGCCGAGGACGACCAGGATGCTCTTGAGATGCTTGCCCATACTGATGCGAGACCTTTGTACCGTGGTTCCCTTAGAACGTTACTCGGTGGAACACGTCTCGCGCCGTATTGGTGGCCGGGATCACGCCGGTAGGACGTCGGGCCGGAGCTTCGCGAGATAGGGAAGGGTCCGGTAGCGTTCCTGGTAGTCCAGACCGTACCCTACGACGAACTCGTCGGGGCACGTCAAACCCACGTAATCCATCGGCACGGCGACGGCCCGGCGGTAGGGCTTGTCGAGCAGGACGGCCGCCCGCAGCGAGGCGGGCTGGCGGTTCCCGAGCATCGCCCGCAGGTAGTGGAGCGTGTGGCCGTTGTCGACGATGTCCTCGACGATCAGCACGTGGCGGCCCTCGATCGCGTGCGTCGTGTCCTGGACGAGCCGCACCTCGCCGCTCGAGCGGTGCGCGTTCCCGTACGACGAGACCGCGATGAAGTCGAGCTGCACGTCGCTCGGCGCGCCCGGCGTCTCGGCGAGCGCGCGCGCCAGGTCGGCGGTCGCGAAGAGCGCGCCCTTCAGCACCCCGATCAGGACCAGCGAGGCACCCGCGTAGTCGCGCGCGATCTCCGCCGCCATCCGGCGGTTCGCCTCGGCGATCTCCTCCGCGCTGATGAGGATCCGCTCGATCCCGGGCGGGAGTGTCTGCTGCATGGGCCGCGCTTTCGCGCTTCTACGGTTCCGTCCCGCGAGCCCGGCCGTCGAGCTCCGCGCGCACGACGCTCGCACAGCGCGCGACCGCGCGGTCGAGGTGCGGGAACTCCGCGCGCAGCGCGTCGAGCGGCGGGCGCAGCGCGTTGCGGCGGTAGCGCGGCTCGGCGTTGGTCGGATCGATCGCGTACGGCAGGCCGCTGCGCCGCAGCTCGGTCGCGAGCTCGGCGTGGGTGACGCGCAGCAGCGGGCGCACCAGCTCGACGCCGTCGCAGAGCGCGCGGCGCGCCGGCATCCCCGCCAGCCCCGCGAGCCCGGTCCCGCGGAAGAGCGCGAGCAGCACCGTCTCCGTTTGGTCCTCGGCGGTGT
>DATAQE010000178.1:0-5612 GCA_036264835.1 Candidatus Elarobacter sp. | reverse complement strand
GATCCGGGTCTGTCCGTAGGGATAGAAGACCTGGATCGCTCCCTCCTCGCGAAGCTGCGCGATCCCTTTCTGAAACGACTTGTAGGTCGCCGTGTCGGTACTGCGCACCAGCGAGAAATGTTCCGGCTCGAAAGCGGGGATCGGGTCGAACCGCACCTCGTCGCCTTCGGCGAGGGTGTCGCCGATCGCGAACACGCCCGGGTTCGCCAGCCCCACGACGTCGCCGGCGAACGCGACGTCGACCGATTCACGGTCCGATGCGAACAGCTTCATCGCGCGCGTGAGCCGCACGTCCTTGCCCGTGCGGACGTTGCGCACCGTCATGTCGCGCTCGAACTTCCCGCTGCAGACGCGCACGAAGGCGATCCGGTCGCGGTGGCGCGGGTCCATGTTGGCTTGAATCTTGAAGACGAAGCCGCTGAAGCGCTCGTCGGTCGGCTCGACCAGATGCTTCTCCGCGTCGACGCGCGGCGCCGGCGGCGGACCCATCTTCACGAACGCGTCGAGAAACAGCTCGACGCCGAAGTTCGTCACCGCGCTGCCGAAGAACACCGGCGTGACGTCGCCGCGCAGCATCGCCGCGCGGTCGAAGCCGGCGCCGGCCCCTTCGAGCAGCTCCAGCTGGTCAAGGAACTCGCGGTACGTGCGCTCGTCGACGAGCGCCGCGATCGCCGGATCGGTCGGCGAGCTTGTGCGGACCGGCGCGCGCTTCGCGCCGTGCTGCGTGCGCTCGAAGGTGTGTACTTCGCCCGAGCCGCGGTCGTAGACGCCGCGAAACGTCTCGCCGTTCCCGAGCGGCCAGTTCATCGGGTACGCGCCGATCCCGAGCACGTTCTCCAGCTCGTCGAGCAGCTCCAGCGGATCGCGCGACGGCCGGTCCATCTTGTTCACGAAGGTGAAGAGCGGGATGCGGCGCGCGCGGCAGATCGCGAACAGCTTCTTCGTCTGCGGCTCGACGCCGCGCGCCGCGTCGATCAGCATCACCGCGGCGTCGGCGGCGAGCAGCGTGCGGTACGTGTCCTCGCCGAAGTCCTGGTGGCCCGGCGTGTCGAGCAGGTTCATCGTGTGCCCGTCGTACGGGAACTGCAGGACCGTCGAGGTGATCGAGATCCCGCGCTCGCGCTCGAGCTCCATCCAGTCCGAGGTCGCGGCCCGCGCGCGGCGGCGCGCCGCGACCTGACCGGCCGTCACGATCGCCCCGCCGTACAGCAGCAGCTTCTCAGTGAGGGTCGTCTTCCCGGCGTCGGGGTGCGAGATGATCGCGAACGTGCGCCGTTTGGCGACTTCCTCGCGCAGTTCCATGACCGGCACCCCTTCGACGCGCGCCCCGCAGACTCTCGCGCGAAACGCCGGCGCTCGGACGGGGTACCAGGACGAGGAATGTACGGAAGCGGTGATCCCTACGGCCGAGCCCCGAGCGGGGGACGATGGCTGAGGCCGGTGCTGATCGCGCTGGGCCTCTTCGTCATCACGGTCTTCGTCGTGGACAAGCTCGTGATCGGCGGGCCCGCGACGCCGCCCGCCTCGCTCGCGAGCGCCCTCGCCCACCTCGAGAAGCACGACGTTCGGCGCGTGACGATCCCGGCGAGCACGATGCTGGTCGAGCTGAACGACGGCTCGAAGATGAGCGTCGCGATCCCGAGCGATCGCGATCTCGGCCCGCTCGTCCGCCGCAGCGGCGCGGATCTCGCGCTCGCGAGCATCGGCTCGGAGACGCCGCTGATCGGCTACGTCTTCCAGTTCGTGCCGCTCGCCGTGATGGCGCTCTTGCTGCTCTTCATCCTGCGGACCGCCTCACGCCGCCCGATGCGCTGAACGCGCGCGCTCAGCCGCCCGTACGAGCATAGACGCGCACCTCGGTGCGGCCCGCGTGGTCGTACACGAGCGTCAGCCCGTCCTTCGTCTCGAACAAGCGCGCTTCGGGCGGGACGCGCAAGCGGTCGGCGCCGCGCTCGACCCACAGATCGTGCGCGCGCACGAGCAGCGTGCAGTTTCCGGCGTGGAGCGTCGTTCCGGGCGCGATCCGCTCGGACGCAGGCGGGATGTGGAACGTCAGCGCTTGCGAGGGTCCTTCGATCGATGAGAGCTGGTCGAAGCAGCCGGGGAGCGCGCTGAGCACCCAGCCGCCTTGGCCCTGGAAGAACGGCTCCGGCGTGGTCACGAAGCCGTTGTTCGGCCCCGGATGCGAGGCGGGCGGCGGACCTTTCGCCGCGACGACGTGCGGACGGCTCGTCGCGAGACGGTGCGCTACCAGGATGCTGCCGATCGCGACGACGATCAGCGCCGCGATCGCGTAGTAGCGCAGCATCCCGCGCTGGCTGCTTATGCGGCAGGTGCCTCGAGCCCGGCGAAGGGCGGTGCGAGCTGCAGGCGCGCGCGGCCGATGCGCGCGTCGGCCATCCCGTAAAAGAACTCGTACGTGCGCTCGGCGAGCTCGACGATCGCGGTCGGGAAGACGACGTCGCTCACGATCCCGTGCGTCTCGTCGGCGCCTTCGGGGACCATCACCGGCTCCGCCGAGCGGTACAGCACGCGGTGCGGCTCGTCGGCGTCGTGCACGACGAAGCCGGCGCTGTAGCGCATCGAGTACTTGTTCTCCGCGATCTCGCGCGCGTCGACGCCGTGGAAGATCGAGAACCAGCCTTCGGCGATCCGCACCGGCGGCGTCCCCGCGCCCGTCTTGATGCGGCACCACGGCATGTCCGGCAGCAGCACCGGCGCGCTCTCGCGCACGTCGAGCAGCGCGTCGACGTCGTGCAGCACCGGTTCGAGCGGGACGTACGCGATGCGCGTCGACTCGCGCTCCGAGGGCGGGAGATCGAGCAGCGTCGGGACCGCGCCGCGGCCGTCCATCGTCGAGAGCCGGAGCATCGGGCGGTGGTAGAGCGCGATCGAGCGCACGCCGCTCGGCGAGAGCACGGGCTCCGGGAAGAACACGCCGTCCTTGTCGTCGCCTTGGTGCAAGCCGGGCGCGAACCGCACCAGCCCGAGCCGCTCCCAGCGCACGCCGTCTTGCGAGAGCGCGACCGCGATCCGCGGGCCGTTCGGGCCGAACGCGGTGTACGCCATCACGTAGCGGTCGAGGACCGGGACGAACGTGGCGCGCGGATCCTCGCAGCCCATCCCGCCGGGCGCGGTGCGCACCTCGTACGGCGCCTCCGGCTCGAGCGCGAAGCCTTGCCGCTCGAAGTGCAGATCGTCGCCGATGCGCGTGCCGGCGCAGAGCCCGACGCGCGAGACGTTCCCTTCGGCGACGCAGCGCGGGTAGAGCATCAGCGTGCCGTCGCGCGCCGTCGCGCTGGCGGGGTTCAACACGCCCTCGCGCTCGTACGGCGAGCCGTCGGGGCGGAGGACGATGCCGAGGCGCGCGATCGTCCCGTCGAATCGGGCGAGCGTCCCGTCTAGGTGCCGGGCCGGCTGGGGCGATGGGGTCATCTCCAAGCCAAACCTACCACCAGCCGGTGCGCGCTCATGCCTGCTCGCTTCGCAAGGGCGTCGACATCGTCCGAGTCGCCGACGAGCACACGAACGTCGGCGCCGTCGCGGAGAACCCGCGTCGTGTACTGCATACCGACCGAGAGAATGTCCTCACCGTCGCTCAACCCCTCCGGGAATCCGTCACCATAACCGCAACGTAACACGGCGACCGGTCGATCCCCCGCGGGGCTGTCGCCGTAGCCGGCCCAGCCGATCTCGCCGGGCGCGAACCGCCGCACGACCGGTGCGACGACGCGCAGCGCGCAGCGGACCTCGACCGTGCTCCCGAGCCGCGCGCCGAACAGACCGACGCCGACGCGCAACCGGTCGAAGGCGAGCCCGCGCCGCGCCGCCGCGGTGCTCGCCGCGTCGGTCGAGACGACTCGCACGCCGGCCGCCTCGAAGGCGCGCCGGGCGGCGACGAAGCCGTCGAGGATCGCGGCCCCGCGCGTCGCGGAGCTGACGTGCGTCCAGAGCTCCACCTCGACCCGGGCCTGCGCCGCGGCGGCTGCGAACGCCGGCGCGTCCTGCGGCCGGATCGAGCTCCACAAGGCGGCGTCGAGGATGCCGACGCGCACGGTGACGTCGCGGCCACGGCGCGCGGCTTCCGCGCCGGCCTCCGCGAGGGCCTCGCGCGTCGCGACGTTCGGGATCCCGCCGAGGTCGAGGACGCGGTGGAGCAGCCCGGCCGGCGCCTCGGCGAGCAGCCGGATCGGCTTGCGCGTCGCCGGGCGCAGCGCGGCGAGCTCGTCCAGGTCGGCGACGACGTACGACTCGACCACGCCGTCGAGCTCGCGGGCGAGTCGGCGCGCGCCCCAGCCGTAGCCGTCGTTCTTCACCACGGCCGCGACCGGCGCGCCGAGCGCCGCGAAGGCGGCGGCGTTCGCGCGCAGCGTCTCGCCGTCGAGCCAGATCGCGGGGCGCACTACTTCAGCGTCGTCGAGGCGATCGGGTCGCCGGACGGCGAGACCACCTCGACCCGCGCGCCGGCGCGGTAGGCGATGTTCGGGACGAACCAGGCCGTGTAGGTGCGGTACTCCCTCGGCGCCGGCTCGCCGCCGTCGAGCGGGCCGCGCTCGAACGCGACGATGCGGATGCGGTCGGTGTTCGGGCGGATCGCCTCGATGATCTGCGTCCAGCCGGTCTCCTTGTGCGGCCCCATCAGCAGCACCACGACGAACTCGTGCCGGTAGTCGGCGGGCAGGGAGATCCCGAGCGACTCGAGCGCGCGCTTGTCGCGGACGACCGCGATCTCACGCGGCCCCACGACGGGGGTCGTTCCGGATCGAACCTGGTTGACTCGCACCTCGCGGCAGCCGGTGAGAACGACGGCCGCCAGCAGGGCGGCGAGGAAGCGCCGCATCGGCGACCGCCATTCGACACTTTGCACCGAGGATACCCCGCCGGTGCGACGGAAGTCGGTACCCTTCATCCGGGAGTACCGCCATGCTGATGCTTCTTCCGATCGTTTTCGCACTCGCCGCGAACGAGCCCGCACCCGCCGCGAGCGCGGCACCGGCGGCGGCGACGAACGGCGCCCCGGCGAGCACGAGCGCCGCAAAGCCGACGCCGCTCACCGAGATCGGCCGCGTCAAGGCGATCCCCGTGTGCGTGCCGATCGTCGCGCACGCGAACGGCGCGATCACGCAGGCGCTCGACAACGACCGCACGCTCGGAATCATCTCGGCGAACCTGCACAACACGAACTACGACAAGCTGAACTCGCTGCAGTTCCGGAACGCGATCGACGCGCTGCTGAAGCAGGCCGAGACGATGCGCGTCGCGTCGTCGGCCGGCGACGCCGAGGTGAAGAAGCTGCGCGAGTACGCGAAGACCTCGCCTGATCCGAAGCGCCAGCAGGAGCTCAAGACGTTCGCCGACGCGCTCGGCGGCGCGCTCTACCGCCAGAAGAAAGCCGCGGTCGAGTTCATGCGCGACGTCGCGATCCTGCGCGGCCGCGAGGACGCCGCCGAAGCGCACGACATGATGGCGGCGAACAACCCGCACCCGATCGTGAAAGACGTCGTCGCGGTCTCGCAGGTCCCGCAGACCGGCGGGCCGGCCGGGACGGTCCTCCCCGTTCCGCCGGCCAGCTACAACAAGCAGCTGCAGTACCTGGGCGACACGCTCGACGG
>DATAQE010000089.1:0-11118 GCA_036264835.1 Candidatus Elarobacter sp. | reverse complement strand
CTTCACGTTCACCGTCTCAGTGAACGTGTGCGCCGCGAGCGTCGTGCGCACGCGGTACGTGCCGGGGACGACCGCGACGCCGACGCGCGGACCGCGGTACTCTTCCCTCGCAGCGCCCGTCCAGCGCACCGGACCGTCCTCGCGCAGATCCCACGCGACGCGGTTGATCCCCGCGAAGTTCGTCACCACCGGGATCTCGCGCTCGTTGACGCGCGTCGTGCCGCGGATGTGCCGCACGACACGGCCGCTCGCGTCGAGGATCTCGATCTCCGGAGAGCGCGCCCCGGGTTTCGCCTGGTAGAACGAGATGATGACGCCGCCCGGCGGGTTCTTCCCGGCGTAGCGCGTGTAGAGGCCCTCGTCGTTCGCGTGCATCGCGAACGCGTACGTGTCGCGCGGCCGGAACAGCATCGCGCCGGCGGCTTCGGCCTGCGGAAGCTGCTGGATCGGCGTGAGATCGTCGAGGATCCACGCCGCGCGGCCGTGCGTTGCGAGGATCAGATCGTTCCAGCGCGGCTGCACGCGGATGTCGTACGTCGCGACCGTCGGCAGCCCGAGCGCCGGTTTGCGCCAGTGCGCGCCGTCGTCATACGAGAGCCAGAACGAGTTCTCCAGCCCGGCGTAGACGAGGTGCGGATTGCGCGTGTCGGCGCGAATCGAGCGCGCCGACTCACCCGCCGGCAGACCGGCGCTGATCCGCGTCCAGTGCGCGCCCCAGTCTTGCGTGACGAACGCATACGGCGCGTAGTCGCCCAGCAGATGCCGGTCAATAACCGCGTACGCGGTCCCCGGGACGAGCGGCGAGGGCGCGATCATCTCGGCGCGGCCGTCGGGCGGGACGCCGGGCGGCGTGACGTTCGCCCAGCGCTTCCCGCCGTCGCGCGTGAGCTGGATCAGCCCGTCGTCGCTGCCCGTCCAAACCTCGCCGCGCGTCTTCGCCGACGCTTCGATGTCGAGCAGCGTCCCGGTGAACTCCGCGCTCGAGACGTCGAGCGCGAGCGGTCCGCCCGCCGGCTGCTGGTGCGCCTTGTCGTTGCGCGTCAGATCGGGCGAGATCGGCGTCCAGTGGCGGCCGCGGTCGTGCGTCGCGAAGACGACGTTCGCGCCGAAGAACGTCGCGGTCGGATCGAACGGGTCGAACGCGATCGGCGCGTCCCAGTTGTAGCGGTAGCGCGCGCGGTCGAGCCGGAAGTCGTCCTCGGCGGTCCCGCGCCACGGCTGGACGAACGTGTTGCGCTGCGCCTTGCGGTCGTAGAGCGAGACGCGCCCCGTCTGCAGGTCCGTCCACACCAGATTCGGGTCGCGCGGATCGGGCCACGCCCACATCCCGTCGCCGCCCGTCACGCGGTCCCACGACTCGTCGATGATCCCTTCGGGGTTGAGGCTGTTCGAAGGTCCGCAGAACCCGTTGT
Organism: Candidatus Elarobacter sp.; assembly: GCA_036264835.1. GTDB lineage: Bacteria > Vulcanimicrobiota > Vulcanimicrobiia > Vulcanimicrobiales > Vulcanimicrobiaceae > Vulcanimicrobium. The sequence goes on along the minus strand of DATAQE010000089.1, from coordinate 9,706 downwards.
TGTCCTGCAAGCCGCCGCAGACCGAGTACGGCGTGCGGTCGTCGTAGCCGACGTGGTAGATCTGGCCGATCGCGAGGTTGCGCGAGAACGCCCACGCCGAGCCGTCGGTGGTGATCGCGTAGCCGCCGTCTTCGCCGACCATCATGCGCTTCGGGTCGTTCGGCGCGATCCACATGTCGTGGTAGTCGACGTGCACCTCGCGCGCGATCTCCTTGAACGTCTTCCCGCCGTCCTTCGACTCGGAGAGCGCTTCGGAGACGCCGTAGACGTGGTCGGCGTCCGACGGGTCGACGCGCACGTGCGAGAAATAGAACGGCCGCTGGTTCACCAGCGTGTCCTTGCTCATCAGCTTCCACGTCGCGCCCGCGTCGTCGGAGCGCCACAGGATGCCGTCCTTCGACTCGATCAGCGCGTAGACGCGGCGCGGGTTCGACGGCGCGACCGCGAGCCCGACGCGTCCGGTCATCCCTTCTGGCAGCCCGTGGCCGGTGAGGCGGTTCCACGTCTTCCCGCCGTCCGTCGATTTCCAGATGCCGTCCTCGTTGCCGCCGGAGGTGAAGGTCCACGGGCGGCGCTGGAACTGCCAGATCCCCGCGTAGAGCACGTCGGGGTTCTTCGGGTCGGCGACCATCTCGCTCACGCCGCTGCGCGGGCCCACGAAGAGCGTCTTCGTCCAGGTCTTGCCGCCGTCGGCGGTGCGGAAGACGCCGCGCTCCGGCGAGTCGGCGAAGACGTCGCCGAGCGCGCCGACCACGACGACGTTCGGGTCGCGCGGGTCGATCACGATCGAGGCGATCGCGTGCGTCGCGCCGAGCCCGACGTTGGTCCACGTGCGCCCGCCGTCGGCCGACTTGTAGAGCCCGTCGCCCCACGAGACGTCGTTGCGCGGGTTCGTCTCGCCGGTTCCGACCCAGACGACGTTGTGGTTCTTCGGGTCGATCGCGACCGCGCCGATCGACGAGACCGGCTGCTTGTCGAAGACCGGCGTCCAGGTCGTCCCGCCGTTCACCGTCTTCCAGACGCCGCCGCCGGCCGAGCCGAGGTAGTACAGCTTCGGATCGTCGGCGACGCCGACGACCGAGGTGACGCGCCCGCCCGCGACCGCCGGCCCGATCTCGCGGAACGCGAGCCGGTTGTACGGCGGCGTCGGGGTGGGCGTCGGGCGCGGCGAGGCCGACGCGCCGGGCGCCGGCGACGGTGCGGGCGAGGTCGGTGTCGCCGGCTGCGGCGTCGGCGAGGCGAGCGCCGGGACCGGCGGGGCCGAGGGGTTCGACTCGGGGGACTGCGCGAGCGCGAGCCCGGTCCCCGCACAGAAGAAGAGCGCCGTCAGAGCGGCGCGGAACGGCGGATGCACAGCCGCGTCCTACGGGAGAACGCGGAGTCGTCCTGCGTCAGCGATAGCGGCGCGTGCCGTAGCGGCCGGGCTCGTAGGTGACGACGGTGCCGCGCCGGCGGCGGAAGAGGTTCGCGATCGCGATCCCGCCGACGATGAGGGCCGCGATGATCGCCGCCGTGATGATGAGATGCAAGAGCCAGCCGAGCAGCGCCAGCACGACGAGCGCGACGACGACGATCCCGGTGATCTTGAGAAACAGGTGCATCATGGCCTCCGCACCCACGTACCCGCCGGGCGGACGACGTGTTTCAGCGGTGCCGCGAGGGCTCGAACGCCCGTTCGATGAACTGATGCCGTTCTCGTGGACGGCGCGTTCTCCACGTTGCACCCGGACGTCGCGGCGTGGTGCGACGCCCACCTCGGCACCGCGACCCCGCCTCAGGCCGAGGCGCTCCCGCTCGCCGCGGAGCGGCGCCACGCGCTGATCTGCTCGCCGACCGGGACCGGGAAGACGCTGGCGGCGTTCCTGCCGGTGATCTCACGGCTCGCCGAGCTGCGCGACGCTGACGAGCTGCTCGCGCGGACGTACTGTCTGTACGTCTCGCCGCTGCGCGCGCTCGGCTACGACGTCGAGCACAACCTGCGCCGGCCGCTGCGGGAGATGGGGATTCTCGAGCGGCCGAACACCGAGCGCGCGAAGCGGCGGCGCGGGCGGATCCGCGAGACGTTCGTGCGGACCGGCGTGCGCACCGGCGACACGCCGATCGAGGAGCGGCGGCTGATGATGAGCCGCCCGCCGCACGTGCTGCTCACGACGCCCGAGTCGCTGGCGCTGATGCTCGCGATGGAGACCTATCGCGCGAAGCTCACGCACGTCGAGACGGTGATCGTCGACGAGGTACACGCGCTCGCGGGGAACAAGCGCGGCGCGCAGCTCTCGCTGCTGCTGGAGTCGCTGACGGAGCTCACGCGCGTCCCGCTGCGCCGCGTCGGGCTCTCCGCGACGGTCGCGCCGCTCGAGCGCGTCGCAGCATATCTGGTGGGGACCGAGCGCGAGTGCGCGATCGTCGACTGCCGCGGGCTGCGCGAGCTGCGGCTCGAGGTAGACGCGCCGTTTGCCGGCGCGATGGCGCCGCTCGCGCAGTGCGCGCGCGCCGCGTACGGGCTGTCGCGCGAGGTGCGCACGTCGCTGGTCTTCACCAACGTGCGGAGCCAGGCCGAACGGATCGCGCACGAGATGGAACAGGCCGGCGAGCCGGCGGGCGAGATCGCCGTCGTCGAGAACGCGCCGCGCAGCGAGACGGCGACGCGCGACCGGCGGATCGGGGTGCATCACAGCGCGCTCGCGCGGAACGTCCGCCACCGCACCGAGGCCGAGCTGCGCGCGGGGAAGCTGCGGACCGTGGTGTGCTCGAGCTCGCTCGAGCTCGGCGTCGACATCGGCTATGTCGACCGCGTGATCGTGCTCGGCGGCGCGCGCGGGATGACGCCGACGCTGCAGCGGGTCGGCCGCGCGGGGCACCGTCCGGGTGCGGTGGCGAGCGGCGTCGTCCTCGCGCAGGACCGCGACGACATCGTCGAAGCCGCGGCGACGCGGCGCTGCATCCGCGACGGCGTCATCGAGGAGATCGTCGTCCCCGGCGCGCCGCTCGACGTGCTCGCGCAGTGGCTGGTCGGGCTGTGCGCGCCGGACAAGCGGGTCGCGATCGCCGACACGCTCGCGCTCGCGCGGCGGGCCTATCCGTACCGCGAGATGCGCGAGGACGATCTGCGCGCGTGCGCCGCGTACCTCAGCGGCGGCGGCGTCGGTCCGGAAGAGGCGCACGTGCGGCGGATCGGCACCGACGGCGAGGCGGTGTACGGGCTCGGCCGCGAAGCGTCGAGCGCGTACTTCGAGAACGTCGGGACGATCCCGGACGAGTCGACGATCCCGGTCGCCGGCGCGGGCGGCCACGGGATCGGACGGCTCGACGAGAGCTTCGCCTCCGCGCTGCGCGAGGGCGACGTCTTCCTGCTCGAAGGCCGGACGCTGCGCGTGAAGGAGATCGGTCCGCGCGGATTGCGTGTCGAGCCGCACGCCGGCCGGCCGACCGTGCCGCAGTGGAGTTCGCATCTGAAAGGCATCCCGCCCGAGCTCGCGCGCGAGATCACCGTGCTGCGCACCGGCGTCGCCGACGCGCTCGGCGCGGGCGGCCCGCAGCACGCGCTCGCGTTTCTGAAGCACCGCTACGCGCTGGGCGGCGCCGAGGCGGCGCACGTCGTCCGGTACGTCGCGCAGCAGCTCGCGCTGAGCGATGTGCCGCGCGAGGGACGGCCGATCGTCGAGATCTACCGGATGGATGAGCGGCAGACCGCGGTCTTCCACACCGGTGCGGGACGGCGCGTGAACGAGACGCTCGCGCGCATCGCCGGCGCGCGGCTGCACCGGCGGCTGCGCATCAACTCGACGCTGACGACCGACGACAACGGCTTCCTGGTCGCGCTGCCGCGGCGCAGGCGGGTCGAGGACGCCGTGTGGGCCTCGCTGCTCGGGCTCGAGGACTTCGAGGACGATCTGCTCGCGGGGTTGCGCTCGGGCTGGCTGCTCCGGCAGCAGTTCCGCTACGTCGCGAACACCGGGCTGCTCGTGCTGCGGCGCGCGGGCGGCCGTTCCATCCGCGGCGGCGCGCTGCGCTGGAACAGCGCGAAGATCTTCGACCGGCTGTGGGAGGCGGACCGCGACTTCCCGCTGGTGCGCGAGACCGTGCGCGTCGTGACGCGCGAGTTGCTCGACGCGCCGGGCGCGCGCGCATATCTCGCCTCGCTCGAAGGTGAGCCGCGCGTGCTGCATCCCGCGGCGGCTACGCCGTTCACCTTCGGGATCGTCACCTCGTCGTTCGGCGACTCGGTCGTGATGGACGATCGCGCGAGCATGGTCGAAGCGCTCCACGAACGCGTCCTCGCGATTCTGGGCGAACGCGACGAGGACCAAACCGAACGCGGTGCCGGCGCGGATGTGCAACGGCCCGCGGCAAACGGGCCCGCCGTGCCGGTGCAGATGCGGCTGCTGTGATGAAGCCTGCGCGCGCGTGCGAGGTCTACGAGCTGGACGGTGGCGTCACGGCGCTGCCCGGCGGGTTCGCACTGCTGAACCGGTCGCGCGCGCTGATCTGCGCGGACGCGCATCTCGGCTACGAGGACGTGATGGGCGGCGGCGCGGCGCTGCCGCTGTGGAGCACGACCGAGATCGTCGCCTCGATCGCGCTCGCCGCACGGCGCTACGGCGCGCGCGAGATCGTCTTCCTCGGCGACGCGATCCACGGCGCCGGGCTCAGCGAGGGCGCGGCGCACGCGGTCGCGAGCGCGCTCGACGTGCTGCGCGCGCAGGCTGCCGTGACGATCGTCGCGGGGAACCACGAAGGCCGCACGCGCGGCGCCGCGGTCCTCGGCGCGACGGTCGAGTCGTGCGAGCGCGACGGCTGGACGCTCGTGCACGGCGACCGCCCGCGGCCCGGCGCGCAGCGCACGATGATCGGACACCTGCATCCCTCGCTGCACCTCGGCGGCGAGGTGAGCGCGCCCGCGTTCCTCGCCTCGCCGGCGCTGGTCGTCGTCCCCGCGCTCACGCCGTATTCGCCGGGCCTCGACGTCACGAGCGAAGCGTGTCTCGACGCGCTCGCACCGTGGGGAGCGGGTCGGCGCGATCTGCAGGTCGTCGCCGCGACGGCGGAGCGCGTCTTCCCGTTCGGCGCGCTCTCCGCGCTCCGCGGCGCGCTCCACCTCGGCGCGAACGGCGAGGGCGCCGAACCGCTCGGCCGGCGCCGCCGCCTGCGTGCGGACCGCTAGCGCCCGAGGTGCGCGAGCGCGACGAGCACCGCCGCGACCTGCGAGCCGGCGGCGATGCGGCCGTCGAGCGCCATCGCGCGCACCTCGTCGACCGGCGCCAGCTCGACCTCGATCTCCTCGGTCACGTCGAACACCGGCTCGCGCGTGCGCACCGCGTCGCGCACGACGTAGAGATAGAACCGTCCGGTCGCGTTCGTCGGATCGCTGAGGAACGTTCGAATATGCCGGGGCGCCGCGCCGGTGTACCCGGTCTCCTCGGCGAGCTCGCGCACGGCGCACGCTTCCGGCGTCTCGCCGTCGTCGATCATCCCGGCGGGAAGCTCGGTCACGATCTCGCGCGCGCCATGCTTGTACTGCCGAACGAGCAGAACGTTCTCGTCGGGCGTGAGCGCGAAGACGACGCAGAACCCGCGCGACTCGCGAACGAAATAGTCGTCGACGACTGCGCCGTTCGGAAGCTCGACGCGGTCGGCCCGCAAGCGTAAAAACTTCGTTTGGATTCGGTAATCCGAGTTCAGAATGCGCCACGGGCGCAGGCGCGGCTCGCTCATAGCGAGGGTTTACCACGCGGAGGTGAGGAAATGAGCCGCATCACACGACGTCCTTTCGGGGGGCCGGGACGATCGAGAAGTTAGAGATCGGCGAACAATACGACACCACGTACGGAACGCTCTGGAAAGACGGGACGTATTTTCCGCGCGGGACGCGCGTCTCGATCACCGGGCTGCACATCGAGCAAGGCTTCTGCGTGCGCTTCCCCGTCGAGGTCGAGGGTGAACCGCTCGAGACGTGGGAGGACTGGGACGAGGTGGATTTCCTCGCCGAGGCCGGCTCCGTCGAGTCGGGCGGCGTCCTGCCGGCGAGCATCCTGCACGAGGCGCGCGAGGTGCTCGACGACGCCGAAGACGGCTGCCATCTGCACCTGCACGAAGACGACTAGCGCGGCGCGGCAGCTGCGTCCGTGAACGCGCCCGTCATGTCGCGCCGTCAGAACGCCATCGCGCTGTTCGCGGTGGTGCTGGCGGCGGTCGCGCTGCTCCCGATCTCGCCGAGCGCGCGCATCGCGTGCGCGGCGCTCGCCGGCGCGGCGATCGTGATGCTGCTCGTCGTGCGCCTGCGCGCGCACCGCGCGCGGCGTGACGCGGAACGGGTGCACGGCGTCTACGACCGCATCGAACGGATCCGCGCCGAGCGCGAGAAGCTTCGCCGCCGCTCCCGCTGACGCGACAACGCGGCGCTGCCATCAAGGGAAGGAGAGGCACGGTAGGCCGCCTAAGGGAGTCGACCTTGCAGGACTTGGTCGAGCTGGACCGCGCGACGGCGGTCGCGCATTCGCTGAGCCGGTTCATCACCATCTTCGCGATCGAGGCGGAGGGACAGCATGCGCAACACGTGCGGATCGTGCCGCAGCCTCAGGCCGGTTCGAACAGGTTCGAGGTCCAAGGCGTCACCGCGGAGCCGCCGTACCAAGCGCACTACTACCATCTCTACTTCAATAAGCCGGCGCCGTCCGAGATCATGATCTCGGGGAGCAACATCACCCTCACCGTCCCCGTGCGCGGGCTCGCCGAGGGCGAGGTCGACAAACTTCCGCGACCGAGTTAGCGCCTTAGCGCGGGACGGCGACTTGGAGGCAGTCCGCGCCCGGGTGTGGGACGTCTCGTGGAGACGTCGACGCGGACCGCCGAAGCAACGGTTTCGACTCGGTCACGAGCCTTCCCGCGTCGAACGCGCCGGTGCGATCCCTTCTCGCGCCAACATCTCGGCGTAGATTTCTTCGACGCGTTCGAGCGTGTCGGCTTGGGCTGCCGGTTTGTCTGGGCGCAATCGGACGATGCGCGGAAACCTCAGCGCGTAGCCGCTCTTGTGGAGCGCGCTCTTCTGGATGATGTCGAAGGCGATCTCGACGACGACGGCGGGTTCGACGACGATCTCGTGCCGTTTGAGGTCGAGGCGTTCGTACGCTGCGCGCGCCTCGCGCGGCGGCAGGCGGTGCGCCTCGAACCACTCGGTCATCTCGGCGATCTCGACGTCGGTGAGGCCGCTGTAGGCTTTGCCGATCACCGCCAGCTCGTCGCCGTCGCGCACCGCGAACGTGTAGTCCGAGAGGACGTTCACGCGCTTGCCGTGGCCGCGCTCGACGGCGACGACGACGCAGTCCAGCGTCGCGAGCTCGCGCTTGAGCTTCAGCCAGGATTTCCCGCGGCGTCCCGGCGTGTACGGCGAGTCGGTGCGCTTGAAGACCAGACCCTCGTCGCCGCGCGCGCGAGACTCCTCGAACCGTTCGTGGATCGCTTCCGCGCCGGCGCCCGGCTCCAGCGCGGTCCACGGGGCGACCGCTAGCGCCTCGCCGTGCGGTGCCGCGGCGAGCAGCTCGGCCAAATGCGTGCGGCGTTCCGCGAGCGGATGGTCGAGCAAGAACTCCTCGTCGCGCGCGAGCGCGTCGAAGGCGACGTACCGCACCGGCACCTCGCGCAGCAATGCCGGATCGACGTCCTTGCGCTGGAGACGCGCCTGCAGGTACCGGAACGGGAGCACGCGGCCGTCGCGCACCGCGACGATCTCGCCGTCGAGCGCGAACGAACCGGGCAGCGCGCGCAGCGCCTCGACGACCTCGGGATACGACGCCGAGACGTCGTTCAGCGTGCGCGAGTAGATCGAGACGCGGTTCGGCGTGACGTGCGCCTGCGCGCGGATGCCGTCGTACTTGTCCTCGACGAGCCACGAGGCGGCGGCGAGGTCCTTGTACTCGGAGCCGTACGCGATCGGCGAGGCGAGCATGAACGCGATCGGCGCATGGTACGCGATCGTGACCTGGTCGAGCGCGTCGTGCTTCGCGGCGAGCGCGACGGCCCCGAGATCGCCGGCCGCGGACGCCGCGCGGCGCACCGCGCGCGGATCGCGCTCGAATGCCTGCGCGACCGCGTCGACGACCAGCCCTTCGCGCAGGCCGATCCGCAGCTCGCCGGTCATGATCTTGACGACGTATGTCGCTTCGAGCGGATCGGTGCACGCGGAGAAGATGCGCTCGCACAGGATCCGCCGCCGCTTCTGCGCGCTCTTCCCCGATGCGTCGGCGATCTCGACCAGCAGCGCGTAGAGGCGCGCGGGTGTGAGCGTCTCGCGGAAGAGCCCGAGGTCGTGCGAGGGCCGTACGAACGGGCCGAGCGCGGCGCCGAGATCGCCGGTCGCGCGGTACGCCACGCCGAGCGCGGCGTCGTCGACGCCCCACGTCGTCTCGGCCGCTTCGACGATCGTGCGGCCGCCGACGGCGAGGCTGCGCTCCTGCGCCTGCGGGAACGGGTTGCCGGTGAAGTAGCGCGTCGCCGGCGCGAGATCGTCGTCGTCGAGATCGCGCAGATAGCCGGCGACGAGCGCGATCTTCTCGAGCTTGCTCGCGGTCGCCGCGATCGCGGCACAGGTCCGGGCGAAGGCGATCATCGCATCCGCTTTGTCTTGTCCGGCATGGCAGGCGAGCTACCCGGCGAGTCGAACCCAGATCGGACCAGTCGTCTCGGAATGGTCCTCGGTGTGGAGGTCGATCATGGCGAACGTGCGTGCGCTCCGTCGAGGCAGGTTCCTCCTGACGGCGCTGTACCTCGCGGCGGGTGTCGTCACCGTCGCCGCGGGTCAGATCGCGACCGCGCGCCAAGCGACTGCGTTCCCTGCCGTCTGCGACAGCGGCGAGCCGGCTTGGACGGCGCGTGAACGCTGGGTTTGGGGTCAGGTGTGCCGCCGCCGGCCGGCGGACTTGCGCGGCGGCGCCAACCGCATCAGCGCCGAGTTTCTCGAAGCGATCTTGCTCGATGAGCCCTACCGGTCCGCGCTCCACTCGCGCGTCGAGATCGTGGGTGCCGACTTTCCAGGGGCGCTGGACCTGAGCGGCGACGTCATGACGACATCACTTCTCCTTGACCGCGGACATTTCGGAGGGCCCGTCTATTTTAATCGCGTCGACATGAGAGGCGTCAGCCTCGCGGGCGCGCGCTTCGATGACGCGCTGAGCTTCGAAGACGCCAAGATCGCCGGTTCGATCGGGCTCCAGGGAGCGATCACGAAGTGTATTAACCTCTCAGGTGCCGATGTCGGGAACAGCGTCTTTCTCAGAGGCTTGCGGGCCGGCTACGGCGGAAAGCAGTGTACCAAGGCCTTCCAGCACGGAGACATCCGGCTAATCCACACGCGCGTAGCGCTCGATATCGACGCCGGCAAGGCGAAAGCCGGGCCGGTCGACGGTTCGCGCTTGGACGTGCGCGGCGATATCCGGATGACCGACGGGGTCTTCGGGCCGGTCAAGCTCGCCGGTGCGCAAGTAGCCGGAACGGTGGATCTCACCGGATCGAGCGCAAGAGATCTTGAGATGTCCGATATCGCGGCTGACCAGATCGTCTTGAGCCGAAACATTTCGGGCGATCAGTACGTCGGGCCAAGGCCGGTCTTCGGGGACGTCTCGCTGAGCCGAGCGCATTTGAGAGCCGGATTGGCGCTCGCCGGCGTCAGGACGGGGAACATCGATGCGTCCGACGCCGACGTCGCCGGTGACGT
>DATAQE010000079.1:0-61636 GCA_036264835.1 Candidatus Elarobacter sp. | reverse complement strand
CCGGTCGACCGGGTGCGGGCAGAAATCGCAGGGGATCGTCGACATGTCTGTACCTCGAGAAAACCTGACTCGGGTAGGATTTGAACCTACGACCTAGGGCTTATGAGTCCCCCGCTCTACCGCTGAGCTACCGAGCCGTTGGAACGTTCGACGGGGTGCACCCCGCAGGACGAACCGACCGTCGATTATCCAGAACCCGTCAAGAACCTCCACGGCTGCACCCGCGCGGCAGGCCTCGACGCGCGGGGACCGCCAAGAAAACGGCATGAACCTTAGGGTGCTTCTTGCAGCCGCGGTAGCGGCATGTTCTCTCGCCATTCCGTTCGAAGCCGAGCCGGCCCGCGCTGACGATCCTGCCGCGATCCTGGCCAAGCACAAGGCGTACGTCGGCTGGGCGTACGGCGACGGCACGCTCAAAAGCGTCCGTCAGACGATCGAAGGCCGGCGCGGTTCCGGCTCGGCGCCGAAGCCCGAGGCGACCCCGGATCCGATCGGCCCGGCGAATTGGAGGAGCGTCGAGCTCCGCCGCGAGTTGCTGTACCGCGCCTATTCCAACTCTTACGGGCTGGAGGTCGAATCCGAAGGGTTCACGGGCGCCGTGTTCTGGCGCTCGAATGCGAACGGGCAGACGGTGACGCGCCGCGGGCGCGACGCGCAAGAAGCGCTGACCAGCGACCTCATCGACGCCGAGGGATTCTCCGAGGCGCAGCTTACCGCGCGTCCCGACCAGCAGTTCGACGGCAAGAGCGCCGCGGTGATCCGCATGCAGCCGAAGACCGCGGTTCCGGCCGATCTGTTCTTCGACCGCGACTCCGGGGCGCTGCTCGGATACACGCTGCAGCCGGACGTTCCGCTCGAGCGCTTCACCGTGCACGTCACCTCGTACGCCGAGTTCGCGCCGGGCAAGCGCTACGTCTCGGCGTACCGCATCGGTGACTCGAAGTACCTGTACGCGGTGACGGCGTTCGAGCCGAACGCCCCGGTCTCCGATGCCGACCTGCATCCGCCCGCGGTGCGCGCGGCGTGGTCCTTCGGCGAACCGCGGTCCGTGCCGATCGCGGTGGTCACGCACACCGACCCGTATAGCAACTCCGGCGCGCGCGCCGTGCACGTCGACGTGAGCGTGAACGGGCATCCGGGTCATTTCCTGCTCGACTCCGGCGCCGGCAGCATCCTGATCTACGACCGGCTCGCACGCGCGGCAGGGCTCAAGGACATCGGGCGAACCTCGTACGGCGGCGTCAACGGCGCCGGCGTCGAGGCGACGATCGCGCGCGCCGACACGCTGAGCATCGGCGGCAACGTCCTGCACAATGTGGTCGTCACGCACGGTGCGCTGGTCAACGGCGCGGCGGCTTCCGACGTCGACGGGATCATCGGCTTCGACGCGCTCGCCGGCGCCGTCTTCAACGTCGATCTCGTGACGAACCGGCTCAGCATCTCGAATCCCGCCGACTACACGGTCGAGGCGAAGCAGGGCGCCTGGGCGTTCTCCCCCGACCTCGGCGAGTTCCATATCGGAACGCCGGTGAAGATCGGCGAGACGGTCCTGAGCCATGTCTGGCTCGACACCGGCAATGACTTCTTCGTGATCCTGCCGCACGAGCTCGAGAAGAAAACCGTCGCGGTCGCGAACGACATCGTGTTGCGCGACGGCCGCAGCTTCCAGGACAAAAAGTACTTCGGCGGCGTCGACGGCATCGCCGGCGAGCCGGCCAACTGCGTGCGGCTCAACGAGATCCAGATCGGACCGTACCGCTATCAGAAAGCACTCTCGTGCTTCGCGCCCAACGACACGTTCGGGCTCGACGGCGGCCTGATCGGATTCGACTTCCTGCGCCACTTCAACTGGACGTTCGACTATCCGCACAACCGCGTCGTCCTGACGCCGAACGGTCTCTGACTCCAAACCACTCTTCCTCCACGGGTAGTACTCCATGTCTCATCGGGTGTTCATAACGGCCGCGGTCGCGGCCCTGATCCTCGCGCCGGCCGCAGCGCAGGCGCTCCCGGGCGGCAGCGCGCGCGCGCTGCTCACGAAGCACGCCGAGTACACCGGTACGCCGGACGGGCTCGTCGTCACGTATCGGGCGGAACCGGCCCGCACGCCGGCTCCGGCTTCTTCCGCGGCGCCCGGCACGACGTATCCTCCCGCCGAGGACGTCACGTACCGGCGGGGCGCGCTGTATCACGAGATTTGGCACGGCGAGGGCGTAGCACCGAGACCGGCTTCAACGGGCGCGCGTTCTGGTCGTCGAACGAGAACCGCTACACCGTGATCGCGCTCGAGGACACCGCGCGCCGCCGCATCACGCAGAACGCGATCGACACCGGCGCGTTCGACACCGCGGAGGTCGCCGACCGCGGCGCGCAGACGGTCGACGGCAAGAGCGCCGAGATCGTTCACGTCACGCCGCGCGGCGGAATCCCGGCCGATCTCGCGATCGATCCGGCGACCGGCGCCTACCTGCGGTTCACGCTCGAGCCCGACGACCGCTATCAGCGCGCGGTGACACGCATCCTCGGCTACACCGAGATCGCGCCCGGCGTGCGGGTTCCGTCGGCGTACGCCGGTGAGCACGGCGGCGACACATGGCGATTCGTCTCCGGGAAGGTGCGTGCGGTGAGCGACGACGATCTGCGCGCTCCCTCGCCGGCGCCGCGCTGGTCGTTCGGAAACGACACGCCGCCGATCGAGATCGCGCGCGGCACGTTCGCCGGGCACGCGGTCTACGTCCACGCTTCGATCAACGGGCATCCGGGGCGGTTCTTGCTCGACTCGGGCGCGGGACAGATCTTGCTCTACCATCCGTACGTCGACAAGATCGGCTTGACGATGCTCGGCAAGACGGGGTTCAGCGGGATCAACGGCCGCACGGTGGAGGCCCGCTACGGGCGCGCGGACACGATCGCGTTCGGCGACAACGTCCTCTCGAACGTCGTGCTGGGGATCGCGCCGCCCGACGATCAGAACACGATCGCGGACGGGATCATCGGCTTCGACGTGCTCGCCGGTGCGGTGGTGCACGTCGACCTCGCGCACGAGACGATCGCGTTCGGTGATCCGGCGAGCGTCGAGCCGTCTGTCGCGAAGGGCGCGTTCGCGTTCCCCGTCAACCTGGCGGACAACACGCCGGAGGTCGTCGTGAACGTCGGCAAGGTCGCGACGCGCGCGACGCTCGATACTGGGAACGCGCTGTTCGTCGCGCTCAGCGACAACCTCAAGACCAGCGGACGGCTCGTCGCGCTGGAACACTCGACGCTGTTCTCGTCGGGCGTGGACGGAATCCAGCAAGAGCCGGATTCGTGCTACTTGCTGAACGAGATGTCGGTCGGCCCGTACCGGTATCGGAACCCGACCGTCTGCCTCTCGAAGGAGCAGGTCTACGGGCGTGACGGCGGGCTGATCGGCTTCGATTTCCTCCGGCACTTCAACTGGACGTTCGACTACACGCGCTCGCACGTCGTGCTCACGCCGAACGGGCTCTAGGAGAACGGCCGACATGTCGTCGTTGCGATTCACCGCTGCCGCGCTCGCGGCTTCGCTTGCGCTCGCTCTCGTGCCGCAGACCGCGCCTGCCGCGGACGACGCCGCGGCGCTGATCGCGAAGCACGCCGCGTACGCCGGCTGGCACGCGGGTGACGGCGTCGTCAAGACGCTGCGCGAGACCGGGGCGGCGACGCGCGACGGGAAGCCGCAAGCCGAGATCTCCGCACTGCGCTACGGGATCGCATTCCGCAACACGCACGTCGCGACCAACGGCGGCGAGTGGGACGACGGCTTCACCGGCAACGTCTCGTGGACGTCGAACGTCAACGGCTTCACCGTTCGCACGCTCGGCGACGCGGTGCGCGCGCAGTTCGACGAGGACGCGCTCTTCAGCGAGGCGACGACGACGGCGGCGTTCACGCCGTCGGTGGTGCGCAACGAGAAGGTCGAGGGCGTCGACTGCGTCGTCGTGAGGCTCATCTCACAGGTCGGCTTTCCGATGGAGGTCTTCATCGATCCGGCGACGGGCGCGTACAAGCGCGCGGTGATCGATCCGGACGGCGCGTACGAGGAATCGGTCGACGGACTCGACTACACGGAGGCCGGCGGGAAGCGATTCCTCAGCGCGTGGCACTACGGCAAATCGAAGACGCGCTACGCGTTCACCGCTGTCGAGCCGAACGCCGCGGTCGCGGCGGACGATCTGCGGCCCCCGAAGCAGACGGCGACGTGGACGTTCGGCGACGCCCCCGCGCTCCTGGAGTACCACGACGACCGCGGGCCGGTGCTCTATGTCGACGCGGTCGTGAACGGCGTCAAGGGCCGGTTCGTCCTCGACACCGGCGCGGCCGGCACGGCGGTCGTCGACTCGTTCGCACGGCGCGCGGGCGGCAAGCGATTCGGCGAGACCAAGATCGCGGGCTTCGGCGGCACCGCGAAGGCGAATCTGTTCCGCATGGACACCATCGCGGTCGGCGGGTCGACGCTGCACGACGTGATCATGACCAGCGGTCTGGACGAACAGGACTTCGCGAAAGAGGGCGCCGTCGGGCTGATCGGGTTCGACCTGCTCGCCGGGACGATCGCCGAGCTGAACCTCGACGCGAAGACGCTGCGCCTGATGGACCCCGCGAAGGTCGAGCCCGACAAGAACGCGGGGCTGCTCGTGCACATCGATCTCTCGACGCACCACATGCGCGCGCCGATGCGCATCGACGACCGCTACGACGTCATGGCGACGCTCGACAGCGGCAGCCCCTCGGACATCATCTTCTCACGCGATCTGATCAAGAAGAACAAGGTCGATTTCCGCCCGCTCGGGACCGGCACGATCTGGGGAATCGCCGGCGGAGAGACGGCGAGCTGCGGGAAACTCAAGCCGGTCGCGATGGGACCGGTCCGCTACGAGGCGCGCTGGGCGTGCGCACTCGACTCGTTCTCGCGCAACGAGATCCTGGTCGGTCTCGACTTCATGCGCGCGTTCAACTACGTCTTCGACTATCCGGACGGGATCGTCGTGATGACGCCGCGCAAGCACTACTAGCGCGAGCGCGGCGAGAGAATACGCGGTCGGAGGGACTCGAACCCCCAACCTACAAGTTCGTAGCCTGTTGCTCTATCCAATTGAGCTACGACCGCGTGCGTCGCGCGCTTCGTGCGGCGGCGACCTCCTGGGATACGGCGCCCCGAGCACGATCCCTGCTCACCGGCGACGTCCGAGCGAGTGGCGGAGAGGGAGGGATTCGAACCCTCGATACGATGTTACTCGTATAACGGTTTAGCAAACCGCCGCCTTCAGCCGCTCGGCCACCTCTCCATTGAGCGCGCTGCACCGTTCGGCGACGAGCCCGCGCATCCCCGTGCCCGCATCGCAGGGGGCGCTTGTCTTGCTAGCAAAGACCGGCGATCACCTACCGGTGCGGTACGGAGGTGTCCCATGCCGACGAAATCCCAGATCTTGAGCCAGCTCCACAGCTTGCGCCATACCGGCTTCTTCGACATGCTCTCGAAGCACGCGCAAGCCCACGGATTCCCCGCGGCGTACTTCTTCGCGATCGCGAGCCGCGAGACGAACTGCGTCAACGAGCTCGGCGATTTTCAGGGCGGCGAGTTCCACGGCGTGGGGATCGTGCAGATCGACATCCAGCACGACATTGCGCGGCAAGCGCGCGACAGCGGCAGCTGGAAGACGAATCCCGAGCCGTTGATCGAGTTCGGCGCGGGGGTTCTCGCGAACGGCATCGCGCAGGCGAAACAAGCCTTCCCGAACTTCACCGAGCAGCAGTCGCTGAAGATCGCCGCGTCGGGCTACAACGCCGGGATCGGCCGCGCGATCGCCGGCGCCCAGAGCGGCGACAGCGACAAGCCGACGACCGGCCGCGACTACGGGCGCGACGTCATGACGCGCACGGCGATCTTCGAGGAGCTGCTCACCGAAGCGAACTGAGCGCGACCGCCGGTTCCGGCGCTTGCCGCGCGAGCTGCGCGATGCGCGTGGCGACGATCTCCGCGGCGTCCGGGTGCGCGAGCGCGGACGCGGCGTCGCGGACGCGTTCCGCGGTCGCGGGGTCGTGCAGCACGCGGTCGACGACGCGGACGAGGTCGGGTCCGTTGCGCGCGCGCAGCGCGGCGCCGCGCGAGACGAGATAGCGCGCGTTGCGCTCCTCCTGGCCGGGGAGCGGGCGCAGCAGCACCATCGGGACGCGCGCGGCGAGCGCCTCCGAGGTCGTCAACCCTCCGGGCTTCGTGATCAGCACGTCGGCCGCGTGCATCCAGTCGAAGACGTTCTCGACGAAGCCCAGCACGCGCACACCGGCGCCGTCGCGGCGCGCCTCGCCGGCGAAGCGCCGCACCAGCTTTTTGTTCTTGCCGGCGATCACGACCGGCGTCACCGGCACGCTCGCCGCCGCGAGCGCGCGCACCGTCGCGGCGACCGGGCCGAGGCCGAGGCCGCCGCCCATGACCAGCGCGACCGCGGCGTCGCGCGGCAGGCCGAGCGCGTCGCGCAGCGCGCCGCGGTCGGGCGGCGCGGCGCCGAAGCGCGGGTCGACCGGGATGCCGTCGACCGCGATCCGTTCGGGATCGATCCCGCGCCCGACCATCGCCGCGCGAATCTCCGGCGTCGCGACCGCGTACGCGTCGACGTTCTTGTAGATCCAGAACGGGTGCACCACGAAGTCGGTCACGATCCCCATCACCGGGAGCGAGGGGTCGTAGAGCCGTTTGTACGCCGACATCACGCCGCACGGGAACGCGTGCGTGCAGACGACCGCGCTCGGGCGCATTCGCTCGATCAGCCGCCGGATGTTGCGCGCGGTGAGCTCGCTCGCCCACACGCGAAACCCGCCCGCCGCAGTGGCGCGCTCGGCGCGGTCGTAGATGAAGCCGTAGAGCTGCGGGATCGTGCGCACCATCCCGATGTAGCCGTCGCTCACGACCTTCGAGAAGAGCGAGGCCGCATAGCGATAGCTGTCGACCACCTCTCCGCGCATCTCGCGCGCCGCGAGGCGCCCGCGCACCGCGTCGGCGGCGGCGCGGTGCCCTTCACCGACGCGGGCGGAGAGGAAGAGAACGGGGCCGACTACGCCGGTTCCTCCGGCGGCGCCGACTCTTCGGCGAGGACGAAGAAGTCGTCGAGGATCTCCTGCGCGAGGTCCTCGTCCTCGAGCAGGTCGCCGATCTCGTCGGTCACCACGAACTCGTCGTTCTGGTCGTTGTAGCAGACCGCGTACGAGTGCCCTTCGTCGTCCTCGACCAAGCCGACGACCTCGAACCGCAGCTCGCTGCCGTCCTCCATGTGCAGCTCGAGGACGTCCTTGAGATCGAGCGGCTGTCGCTGGCCGTCGCCGGCGGTGCCGCTGCTGGTGCCGTTGTTCCCGGCGGTACCGTTGCTGTCGATGGCGGTCTCCTTATTTGAGATAGCGGTCGACGTTCGCGTTGTGCTCTTGCAGCGTCTTCGCGAACGCCGAGTGGCCGTCGGGTTTGGCGACGTAGTAGAGGTAGTCGCTCTTCGCCGGTCGGAACGCGGCGTCGAGCGAGGCTTTCCCGGGATTGGCGATCGGCGTCGGCGGCAGCCCGGTGTGGCGGTAGGTGTTGTACGGGGAGTCGATCTCCAGATCGCGCTTCGTGATCACGGTGTGATGTTCCGGGAACGTGTACTCGATCGACGCGTCGACCTCCAGCGGCATCCCGAGCCGCAGGCGGTTGTAGATCACCGAGGCGATCAGCGGCCGGTCTTCGTCCACCTTTCCCTCGCGCTCGACCAGCGACGCGATCGTGACCACTTCGGGGACCGTGCGCCCGAGCGCTTTCGCGCGCTTCTCCGCATCCGCGGGCAGCTCGCGGCGGAACTGGTCGGTCAGGATCTTCGCGACGCCCTTCGGCGAGTCGTCGATCGGGATCAGGTAGGTGCTGGGGAACAGGTAGCCCTCGAGGTTGAGCGAGCGCGTCCCGCCGACCGTGATCCCGCCGTCGTGCAGGAAGACGCGCTCGAACGTGCCGGCGTCGCCGAGCGAGCGGTCGGCCAGCGCGCGCGCGATCTCCTGCGCGGTATAGCCCTCGGGGATCGTCACCCAGACGGCGAACTGCTCGCCGCGGACGAGCCGCCGGAGCACCTCGTCGCTCGTCTGATGGGCGGGGAAGCGGTACTCGCCGGCCTTGATGTCGGCGTCCGCGTGGCGCAGGCGCGCGAGGATGCGGAACGCGAGCGGGTGCGCGAGCACGCCGCGGTCCTGCAGCGCCGCGGTCACCTGCGCGAACGTCGAGCCGCGCTGCACGATCACGTCGGTTCGCTGCGCCGGGAGCGAGCGATCGTCGTACACCGCGTTGTGGAACCACATCGAGGCCGCCGCGACGATCACGCCCGCGCCGACAATCACCGCGATCGTGACGCCGATCAGCGCCCGCCCCGCCCGGTTCACCGAGGCCTGCGGGCTAGCCACGTCTCGAGGATCCCGACCGCGGCGAGCTGGTCGACGACCTTCTTCCGCTTCGCGCGCGAGACGTCGGCCCCGATCAGCGCCTTCTGCGCGGCGGCGGTCGTGAGCCGCTCGTCGACGCGCTCGATCGCCCCGTCGAACGCGCGTGCGAGGTGCGCGACGAACGCGTCGATCTTCTCGCTCGCCAAGGCGCGCTCGCCGCTCATCGTGAGCGGGTCGCCGACGACGATCGTCCGCACGCCGCGCTCGCGCGCGATCGCGACGACGGCCGCGACGTCGTCGCGCACGTTCGTCCGCTCGAGCGTCGAGTGCGGGAACGCGAAGGTCCCTTCGCCGACCGCCACGCCGATGCGTTTCGTGCCGACGTCCAGCGCGAGCACCGTCGTCATGAGAGCTCGTAGACCAGCGCGCGCGACTTGGGGCGTTTGCCGAGGTGCCAGGTGACGATGTCGTCGACCGCGCGCGCGACCTGCAGCGTCGCGAGCAGCGCCGCGCCGCCGCCGCGCCGCGCGCCGAGCGCGCGGAAGTTCGCGACGTCCTGCGCGTCGAGCGCGTGCTCGTCGCCGCGCGCGCCGTAGCAGCGCTCGCAGCCGAGCCCGCCCGCATCGAGATCGAGCCATGCTTTAGCCTGTCCTGAGCCTGACGAAGGATGGTCGGTGAAGCCGCCGCCGCAGCGCACGCACGCGTCGTCGGCCGGCGCGAGGCCGAGCTCGTGCAGCAGCCGCAGCTGAAAGCGCGGGACCAGCGCCGCCGGCGCGTCGCTCGCCGCGACCGCGCCGACCGCGCCGGCCAGCAGCCCGTAGATCTCCGGCAGCGCCAGGTCGTGCTCGCAGAACAGGTCGACGGTCTCGGCGAACAGCGACGCCGTCGCGAGCGCGTCCGGCCGCGCGAGCCCGGTCCAGTACGAGCGGATCGTGCGCGCCTCGGTGATCACGTCGAGCGAGCGCCCTTTGTGCAGCGCGACGCGCACCTCCGCGAGCGGCTCGAGGCGTCCGGCCATCGAGCTGCGCGGCCGGCGCACCCCTTTCGCGACCGCGTCGACCTTGCCGCGCAGCCGCGTGAGCAGGGTGTAGACGCGATCGGCTTCGCCGAGCGGGCGCGCGCGCAGCACGATCGCATCGGTCGTCGCGCTGCGCTCAGTCACGGACGGAGGCGGTCTCCTCTTCGGGGTTCCGCGGCGGCACGTGGCCGTGCGTGAGGACGCGGACGGCGAGGATGCGGCGGCCGCGCGTGCGGTCGACGCGCAGGCGCACGCCCTCGTTCGCCTCGATCTCCTCGCCCTCGCGCGGCAGGCGCCCGAACAAGCCGACGACGTAGCCGCCGATCGTCTCGAACTCTTCGTGCGGGAGCGCGATCCCGAGCGCGTTGTTCACGTCCTCGATGTTCGTCCCGGCGTCGACGATCGCTTCGTCCTCGCTGACGCGGCGGATCGGCTCTTCCTCGCCCTCGTCGTGCTCGTCGCGGATCTCGCCGACGATCTCCTCGAGCAGGTCTTCCATCGTCACGAGCCCGGCCGTCCCGCCGTACTCGTCGAGCACGATCGCGAGCGAGAACTTCTCGCGCTGCATCTCGCGCAGCAGCTCCGAGATGCGCTTGTTCTCGGGGACGAGCTTCGCCGGCCGCATCAGCGAGCGCAGGCTGGTCTGCGCGATCGTCCCGTTCGAGAGCGCGATCAGCAGCTCGCGGTCGTGCACGACGCCGATGATCTCGTCGACCGTCTCCTCGTACACCGGGAGCTTCGAGTAGCCTTCGGCGATCACGAGGTCGAGCGCGCGGCGCGGCGAGGACGTCACGCTGACGGTCACCATGTCGGTGCGCGGCGTCATCACCTCGCGCACGATCGTGTCGCCGAACTCGATGATCGAGTGGATCAGCTCGCGCTCCTGCTCCTCGAGCACGTTCTGCTCGACGCCGACGTTGACCAGCGTCTTGATGTCCTCTTCGGTCACGTACGGGCCGACGTGCGGGTTCCCGCCGAAGATCCGCACCAGACCGTCGGTGATCCACAGGAACGCCGCGGTGAGCGGCGAGAGGATCCGCGTGACGATCTCGAGGAACGGCGCGAGCCGCAGCGCCGTGCGCTCGCCCGAGCCGACCGCGATCGTCTTCGGCAAGATCTCGCCGAAGAGCAGCAGCACGACGGTCATCACGACCGTCGACCAGACCGCGGCGTTCG
Organism: Candidatus Elarobacter sp.; assembly: GCA_036264835.1. GTDB lineage: Bacteria > Vulcanimicrobiota > Vulcanimicrobiia > Vulcanimicrobiales > Vulcanimicrobiaceae > Vulcanimicrobium. The sequence goes on along the minus strand of DATAQE010000079.1, from coordinate 51,033 downwards.
GGACGTTCCAGTGGATGAAGAGCGCGGTCGCCACCGAGTCCGCGGCGAGCAGGACGAAGGTCGAGCCGATCAGGACGGAGGTGAGCGTACGGTTGCGGTTCTCGAGCAGCCGCATCAGCCGGCCCGAGCCGCGGATGTTCTTCTCGACCAGCGCCCGGGTGCGGATCCGGTTGATCGAGACGATCGCCGCTTCGGAGGCCGCGAAGAACGCCGCCGCACCCACCAGGAGGACGACGGCGACGATCTCGGGCCAGTGCGCCTCCGCGGTCATCGGCGCGGAGTCGGGCGGCGTCTGCCCGAGGGTAGCGGGTCGGTACTCAAGCGGGGGTCATTATAGCACACGCGCGGCGAGCGTCCCGGCGAGCACGAAAACGGCCACGGCGAGCGCCGCGAGCGAGGCGACGAGGACCGCGGCGGCGGCCACGTCCTTGGCCTGTTTGGCGAGCGGATGGTCCTCGGGCGAGACGAGGTCGACCGCGGCTTCGAGCGCGGTATTGAGCAGCTCGGCGCTCAGGACCAGCCCGATCGCCAGCGCGAGCAGCGCCCACGACGTCGCCGAGACTCGCAGCAGCGCGCCGAGCAGCACGACGGCGAGCGCCGCCACGGCGTGGATGCGCACGTTGCGCTGCGTCCGCCACGCGGCGCCGAGCCCCGCGAACGCGTAGCCGAACGCCGCGGCCAGCGAGTGCGGTCGCGGCCGGCTCGTCGTGCCGGGCGGACTCGCCGGCGGAGGCGGCGGGTCAGCCGAGGGCGGCGAGGGTGAGATCGGTCGCGCCCTTCCAGTGCGCCTTGTAGGCGGCGCGCGGCGCCGCGTCGTCCTTCCCCTGCGCCTTGAGCGCCTCGGCGAGCCCGAACTCGAGGTGCGGGTCGTTCGGGAAGCGCTTGAGCTCGGCGGCGAACACCTTTTCGGCCTCGGCCGGCTTCCCGGCGGCGAGCAGCGCCGCGCCGTAGCCTTCGCCGATCGGGGTCTGCCACGAGTTCTTCGGATCGCCGGGGTTGCCGTTCTTCGTCGCGTCGTACGCGCGCAGATAGGCCGCCGCGCGGCCCGCCGCGTCGCCCTCGGCCTGCGCCGTGAACGCGTCCGCCAGCGCGGACGTGCGCCGGTCGCCGGCGAGCTTGGCGCGCGCCGCCTTGGCGCCGGCCGCGTCGCCCTCGCGCGCGAGCGCGATGAACCGCGCCCACTCGGCGAAGCCGCCGCCGCTCGCGCCGCTCGCGAGCTTCTTCACCCATGCGGCGTCGTGGATGCGCAGCGCCGCCTTGAGCTGCATCGTCTCGTCCTCGTGCTTCGCGAACGAACGCGCGTCGTCGTTGCGGCCGACCGTCGTCAGGCCGTAGAGCACGAAGTCCACGTCGTGGTCGTGGTAGTTGTGCATGTACTGCTGGCCCGGCCCGTCGCCTTGCGCGAACCACGCCTGGTCGTTCGCGCACGCGCGCTCGTTGTCGTCGACCATCCGCTCGTACTCGCCGACGCGCGTCCAGATGTGCCCCGCCATGTGCGGCAGGTGCGAGGTCCCCGGCGGATAGCCGTACGACCCGAGCGCCTCCGCGTCGGGGATCGCGTCGTGCGCGCGGTGCAGCATCTCGAGCAGGTGGATGCGCAGGTGGTGCGCGCCGAGGTTGCTCGGCTCGAGCTTGAGCGCGTCGTCGAGATCGGCCAGCATCTCGTTCGCCTTCGCGGTCGGGTTGCCGTGGCCGTCGAAGGCCTCATCCTCGGCGTTCCAGATCGCGTACGCGGCGACGGCGAGCGTGTTCGGGTCGTCGCGGTGCGTCTTCGTCCACGCGCTCAGCGCGTCGGCGTAGCCGGCGAAGCGCGTCTTCTTGTCGCCGGCGCCGTAGCGCTTCGCGATCGCGTCGACCAGCATGCGCTCGAGCGGGCTCGCGTGCGCGAGATGCCGGCGCCCTTCGGCGACCGCGGCCGCGCCGCGCTGGTCGCCGGGCGCGGTCTGCGGCTCGTTGATGTCGATCGTGTCGGCCTCGGCCTCGCCCCAGTACGCGAGCGCGACGTCCGGGTTCTTCTTCAGCGCCTGACCGAACGCGACGCGCGCCTCGCCGACGTCGAACGCGTAGAGCATCATCAGGCCGCGGTCGATCAGCCGTTGCGTCTCCTCGTCCGCGCCCTGCACCGCCCAGTGCGCGCGTGCGTCCTGCACGGTGCGCGGCTGCGGCGGCGCGGTCTGCGCGGGCGCGGCGCCGGATGCAGCAGGGACGGCGGGCGCAGCCGGAGCGGCGCCGATCAGCGCGGCGCTCAGCGCCGCGGCGATCAGCGAGCGAAGCCTCATCGCGCGCTCGATTCGAGATAGGGCCAGGGCATCCCGATCGAATCCGCCAGGCGTCGCTCCTCCGCCTCCATCACCGCGCGCTCGTTCGGCTCCATGTGATCGTGGCCGGCGAGGTGGAGCACCGCGTGGATCAGCAGCCGCTGGACCTCGCGCTCGAGCGGCGCGTCGTACTCCGCCGCCTGTCGCAGCGCGGTGTCGACGCTGATCACGATGTCGCCCAGCATCCGCTCCGCGCCGTCAGCGGCGGTGCTCCGCGCGTGCGGGCGCGTGCGGCCGGTGCGGTCGAACGCGGTCGGATCATGCAGCGGAAAGCTGAGCACGTCGGTCGGCGCGTCCTTCCCGCGGTGCTCGCGGTTCAGCTCGCGCATCGCGGGATCGCGGACGAACGTCAGCGAGACGCTGGTCCGGTCCTCGCCGATCTCGGCCAGCAGGCGCTGCAGGACGCGAACCAGCGCGCGCGTGTCGAGCCCCGACCCGCGCGTCCGGTTGTCGACGTAGATCAACGCGGCTCAGGCTTCGCGTTCGCGGGCGAGGCGCTCGTAGGCGGCGACGAGCCGGCCGACGAGCGGATGGCGCACGACGTCGTCCGCGTCGAGCCGCACGATCCCGACGTCGTCGATCTCCTCGAAGAGCCGCTCGACGTCGTGGATCCCGCTGCGCATCCCGCGCGGCAGGTCGATCTGCGTGTCGTCGCCGGTGACGACCATCTTCGAGTTCTGCCCGAGCCGGGTGAGGAACATCTTGAGCTGCTCGTGCGTCGCGTTCTGCGCCTCGTCGAGGATCACGAACGCGTCGCTGAGCGTGCGCCCGCGCATGTACGCGAGCGGCGCGACCTCGATCGTCCCGCGCTCGAGATACTTCTCGGTCGTCCCGGCTTCGAGCAGCTCCTGCAGCGCGTCGTAGAGCGGGCGCAGGTACGGGTCGACCTTCTCTTTGAGATCGCCGGGGAGAAAGCCGAGCTTCTCGCCGGCTTCGACCGCCGGGCGCGAGAGCACGATCCGCGAGACCTCGCGGTTCTTCAGCGCGCGCACGGCCATCACGATCGCCAGGAACGTCTTCCCCGTCCCCGCCGGGCCGATCGCGAACGTGAGCGTGTTCGCGTCGATCGCCGCGACGAGCGCGCGCTGGCCGTCGGTCTTCGGGCGCACCTCGCGCCCGCGAGCCGTCGTCGCGAGCGTCGGCGGGATCCCGCGCTCGGCGGTCGAGCGCGCCGCGAGCGCGACGTCGTCCGGGGTGAGCTGGGTCCCGGCGCGGGCGGCGGTCAGCATCGAGCCGAGGACGTCCTCGGCGCGGCGGACGGCGCGCTGGTCGCCGCTGAGGTACACGCGGTCGCCGTCGAGCCGTAGCACGACGGGGATCAGGGCTTCGAGCGCGTTGAGGTTCTGGTCGCGGTATCCGCAGAGGCGGATGGGATCGGTGAGTCCGCTGAGGTCGAAGGTGGCCTCGCTGGTGATCGACGGCATTCCTTATCTAGAACGCACGCCGGGGTCGCGGAGTTGTCTCACCGCAGCCCGACCGGCGTTCCGAGGACCTCGGCGAGGATCACCGCGCTGCGGGCGTGCGCCGGGTCGGCGAATGCGCCGGCGAGCATCCGCCTCGTCGAGGACGGCGCCCGCGTCCCGCCCGCCGTGGAGAGCAGCCCGCCGGAGGTCTCCGCCGTCGACAGCGTCGCGGGAAGCGTCGCGAACGTGTGGTCGGCGAACGACGGATCGCGCCACACGCCCCCCCGCTGCTGCAGCACGGTCCGTTGCGGTGCGGGCGTGCGGCGTTGCGCGGGCGGGCGCGGTGGCGGAACGGCCGGTTGCCGCTGCGCCGGGGGCGGAGTCTGCACGATCACCTGCTGCGGTGCGGCGCGCGAGCGCGCCATCGCTTCGATCTCCTGCAGCAGCACCGCGCGGGCTTCGGCGGCGTTCTGCTGCACCGGGACCGCCGCGTTCGGCGCGTCCGCCGCGTCGCGCTCCGCGCGCTGGCGGACGACCGTGTTGTCGTACGCTTTCTTGGCGCCGCGCAGCTGCTGGACGATCGCGCTGACGATGAGGATACCGATGAAGAGCAGGATCGGCAGATTCTGCGTGCCGACCGCCAGCAGCGGGGCGAGGCTCACGACGTCGTGCCGCCTCCGGCGGGCGGAGGCTGGCCCTCGTCGTTCACGCTCGTGCCGATCGCGCCGCGCATCTCGGTGTCGGCCTTCACGTTGTTGAGCCGGTAGTAGTCCATCACGCCGAGATGGCCGGCACGGAACGCCTCGGCGATCGCCTCGGGGATCTGCGCCTCGGCCTCGACGACCTTCGCGCGCATCTGCTGCGTCTGCGCCTTCATCTCTTGCTCGGCGGCGAGCGCGGCGTACTGGCGTTCCGCGGCTTTCGCCTGCGCGATCTTCCGGTCGGCCTCGGCTTGCGAGGTCTGCAGGTCGGCGCCGATGTTCTTGCCGACGTCGACGTCGGCGATGTCGATCGAGACGATCTCGAACGCCGTCCCCGCGTCGAGCCCTTTCGCGAGCACCGCCTTCGAGATGCGGTCCGGGTACTCGAGGACTTCCTTGTGGTCGACCGCCGCGCCGACCGCGCTCACGACGCCTTCGCCGACGCGCGCGACGATCGTCGGCTCGCCCGCGCCGCCGACGTAGCGGTCGAGGTTCGAGCGCACCGTGATGCGCGCTTTGACGTTGAGCTGGATCCCGTTCTGCGCGACGCCCTGGAAGAGCGGCGTCTCGATCACCTTCGGGTTCACCGAGGTCTGCAGCGCGTCGAGCACGTCGCGCCCGGCGAGGTCGATCGCGGCGGCGCGCTGCCACTCGAGCGGGATCTGCGCGCGCTGCGCGGCGATCATCGCGAGCGTCACCTTGTCGATGTTGCCCCCGGCAAGGATGTGCGACTGCAGCTGGTCGACGGTGAGCGGCAGACCGGCTTTGCGCGCGCGGACGAGGTTCGCGACCAGCAGCCCGGCCGGGACGCCGATGATCCGCATGCGGATCAGCGAGAGGATCGAGAGCGGGACGCCCGCCGCGACCGTCCGGATCCAGAGCCCGAGCGGGAAGTAGTACAGGAACAGCACGATCGCGATGACGATCGCGACGACGATGATGCCGAGGACGAAGACTCCCATGAAGGCTCCTACGCCTGCGTCTCGGGGCGCACGAAAATGCGCGCGCCTTCGACACGAGTGACACGTACGGGTGTTCCGGCGGGGACGAAGTCCCCTTCCGTGAGGACGTCGACCCGGCTTTCGCCGAACATCGCGACCCCCGCCGGGCGCAGGAAGGAGAGCGCGGTCCCGCTCTGTCCCAGCAGCGCGCGGTGGTCCGCGCTCGCGACGTAGTCGGGCCCCTGCGTCCCCGCGAACATCAGCCGCTTGACGAACGCGTTCTCCGGCAGCACGCGCTGCAGCCCGACGAAGAAGACGACCGAGACGACGATCGCGATCGCGAGCGCCTGCAGCGCGCTCACGAAGAACGGCACGCCGAACGCGAGCACGACCGCCGCGACCAGCATCAGCGAACCGATCGTCCCCGCGAAGCCGTGGCCGGGGAGGACGTGCAGCTCGAAGAGGATCAGCAGCACGCCGACGATCGCGAGCGCGACGACCAGTCCGTTCGAGAACCCGGCGTAGATGTGCGTCCCGAAGAAGAGCGCGAGCGCGGCGACCCCGATCGCGCCGGCGATGCCGTGGAGCGTCTGCAGCTCGATGAGCAGCCCGAGGAATCCGAGCGAGATCAGCAGCCCGCTGATCGTCGGGTTCGTGGCGAAGCGCGCGATCCGCTCGGCCCAGGTGTAGTCCGCGGTCGTCCGCGGCGCGCCGGCGAGCCCGAAGTGCTTCATCCCGGCGTCGAACGAGTCGACGGTCGCCTCGGAGAAGCCGGTCTCGCGCGCCTGGTCGGCGGTCAGCGTGAGGATCCCCTTCGGCGGCTTGAACTGCGGCGCGTCGACGCTCGGATCGACCATCGCGCCGGCGAGGTGCGCGTTGCGGTGGTAGAGCCGCGCGAGCGACTCGAACTCGGCGCGGAACGCCGAGATGAACTTCGGGTCGTGCGGGATCGGCTCGGCGGCGCCGATCGAGCCGCCCTGCTGCATCACGATGCGCGGGGCGGAGAGCGAGATCAGCGCGCCGGCGGAGAGGCCGCGGCGGACGTACGCGTACACCGGGATCCCGCCGGTGTCGCGGATCGCATCGCTGATCTCCTTGCCGGAGTCCACCAGCCCGCCGGGCGTGTTGATCTCGAGGACGATCGCGCGGGCGTGACGGTCCTTCGCGTCGGCGACGGCGCGCGCGACGAGATGGGCCATCCCTTCGTCGACGATCTCGTGGATCGGGATGACGACGACCTCGCCGCCTTCCGGCGCGGCCGAGGCGCCCTGTGCCCAGGCCGAGAGCACCCCGGCGAGCAGACAGAACAGGGCGACGAGGCGGCGAGCGATCACAAGAACGCGTACCGCCGCGCGCGGGCCAGGTTACGCGTTGGCGAGCTCCTCGCCGACGATCTGCCGCACGGTGTTGCCGTCGGCGAGACCCTTGAGCTGCGGGAGCACCGCCTTCATGACGGCACCCTGGTTGCGGCCTTCGGCCGGCAGCGCCGCGATCGTCGCGCGGACGGCGGCCCGGATCTCCTCCGGCGTCTTCTGCGCGGGGAGGTACTGCTGGAGGATCTCGCGCTCGCGGGTCTCCTTGTCGGCGAGCTCGGTGCGGCCGGCCTTGCGGAACTGCTCGATCGAGTCGCTGCGCTGCTTGACGAGCTTCTGGACGATCGCGAGCTCGTCGGCCTCGGTCAGGTCCTCGGTCGTGTCCTTGCGCTTGTAGGAGAACGCCGAGATGGCGCTGCGCAGGGTATCGAGGCGCACTTGGTCGCGCGCCCTCATCGCCTCTTTCAGGTCCGCGGTGATCCGGTCTTTGATGCTCACCGCGTCTGGTTATCGGCCGCTGTGGAACCTCACCTGCGCGCGGATGATCCTCGGCGACGCCGGGATACGGCTCGGGATGAACGAGGTCTGGATCTCGTTGCCCGCCGCGTCGACCGAACCCGCGACGATCGGCGTCCCCGCGCCCGGCGTCGGCAGATACGTCCCGAAGTTGTTCGTGTTGAGCAGGTTCTGGACGCCGATCTGGATCTCGACCGACTTCGTGACCGGGCGGCGCAGCGTCAGATCGACTTGCGTGAACGGCGGCTGGAAGTAGGCGTTGTTCTTCCCTTCGTAGTCGACGCCGAGCGCCGCGAACGTTCCGTCGCGCCAGGAATACGTGAGCTGCGCATAGCCTTTGAGATACGGCAGGCACGTCGGGATGCCGGGCGCCGCGACGCCGTTCCCGCAGATCTGCACGTTGTTGACCGGGAAGCCCGCGGTGCCGGCGGTGTAGAGGCTCGGCGGCAGCCCTTGCACGATCGAGCGCTCCGCGGCCGCGGTCAGGTTGTAGCCGATGCCGGTGCGCGGCGCGTAGCGGTACTTGAGCGTCGCGAGCTGCGTGCTGAGCTTCGCGGCGTTGATCGGCGAGAAGATCCCTTCGAGCCCGCCGTTCGCGGGGACGGACGTGGTGAGCTCTTCGAAGACGTCGTGGATCACCGAGTCCTGGAGGTCGAGGCTGACGACCGAGCCGTTCTTGAACCGTTTGTCGACGCCGACGTCGTACGCGATCGCGACCTCCGGCTTGAGGTTGGCGTTCTTCTCGGTCAGCGATCCGCCGAGCGCGTAGACGCCGAGCGACTGCGCGGGCTGCTCGTAGGTCGCGAGACCGCTGAGCTGCCCGACGTACGGGAACGTCGTCGAGGTGCCCCACGACGCACGGTACGAGACGTCGTTCGACGGCCGCAGCGTGAGCGCGAGGTGCGGGTCGAACCGCGAGATCGTGCGGGTGAAGCCGACCAGCGTCGCGTCGGTCAGCGAGACCGGCTTGACGCCCACGACGGTGTAGCGCGTGTCGTAGAGGCCGACGTCGATGCCGAGATTGCGGATCAGGTGCAGGTCGCCGGTCAGCGAGAGCGTGGCGTAGCGGTCGGTCGAGAGCGGCACCGAGACGCCCTGCGGGTTGTTGACGTACGCGAACGTGCTCTGCCCGTGGAAATCGTAGGTGAGGTCGAGCAGGCTGTCACCGATCGGGTGGAGGTAGCTGAACGTCGTGCCGTAGAGCTTGTCGAGCTCGAACGTCGAGTACGCGCTGTCGAAGCACGCGGTCTGCCCGTTCACCACCGTCGTCCCGCCGCTGGCGTTCGTCGTGCTGCCGAACGCGTTGCCGCAGCCCGCGATGAAGCCGGGATCGTTCGGAAGGTTCGGCGGCGAGAAGCCCGCGGGGAAATAGATCTCGCCGGTCCCGATGATGATCTCGGGCTCGATGTTCCCGACGTACGGGCGCACGAGCAGCGTGTCTTTCCCGATCGAGGTGCGGAACTGCGCGTCGAAGAGCGTCTGGTTGTTGTAGATGTACGAGCCCGGATACCAGCCCAGCGAGTTCACCCGCTGCCCGATCAGGTATCCGAAGTTCGGGTTCGTGCACAGCCCCGAGGTGCCGCACCCGGCGATCGCGAGCGGTCCGAGTGACGTTCCCCACGCGGTGCCCTGCGGGCTGTAGCCGCCCCACGCGCCGACGAAGCCGGCTTCGAGCGAGCTGGCGCGCGAGAGATCGTAGCGCAGTTTGAGGAGCTCGCCCTTGCTGAAGAACGATCCGCTCGCATCGCCGCAGAACTGGATGATCCCGGTGCCGTTGGGGTTTCCGCTCGCGTCGTTCTGCGGCGAGACGTCGCACTGGCGCGTCTGGTAGTACGGGCCGTTGTAGCCGTCGGTCCCCGCGCCGATTACGTACTGCAGCTTCCCGGCCGATCCGGTCGCGAGGAAGTGCGTGAACTGCGTCGAGTAGTTGTCGACGCCGGTGGTCAGCTCGTAGGTCGGCTGACGGGTGAAGCCGGGCGTGAGCAGGTTCACCGTGCCGCCGACCGCGATGTTCGCGAACGGCGTCGTGTTGCCGGGGCCGGACTGCGTCTCGACGCCGCCGATCAGGTACGACGGAAAGTACTGGCTCACCCAGACGCCGTACTGGCCGAGCGCGAGCGGATGCCCGTCGATGAGCACCTGCGTCTCGTACGGCTGCACGCCGCCGACGATGATCGCGGTGTCCTGCTGGCTCCCCATGTGCTGGATCGTCACGTCGGGGAGATGTTGCAGCACGTCGTTGATCTGCGGGTTGCCGAGATTGGTGAAGGCCTGGCCGCTGAGATAGCTCGACGTCGCGGTCCCGGTGTTGATCGCGCTCGCCGAGCCGCGGCTGACCGTCGAAACGCGGCCGATCGTCTGCAGCGAGCTGAGATCGGCTTGGTTCATCGTCACGCTGACCGGGACCGTCGTCCCGGCCACGACCGCGAAGTCGGAGAGCACCGCGGCGACGTAGCCGCCGCGCGTCACGTCGATGCGGTAGATCCCGGGCGGAACGGTGACGGTGAACGCGCCGTTCGCGTCGGTGGTCGCCGTCGCGGTCGCGGGTCCGCTCAGCTTGACGCTCGCGCCGGCGACCGGCGCACCGGAGGCAGTCTTGACGGTCCCTTGGACGACCGCAGTCGTCGGCGCGGCTTGTGCGAGACGGGTCGCCGGTGAGACCGCGGCGGACTCGCTAGGCGCCGCCGCGGCCGGCGCGGCAGGCGCGGCGGGCGCGGCGGCGGCATCGGTCGGCGCAGTGCCGCTGTCCCAGGTCGGATCGCCGGACCCGGCTTCGGGCGCGGACTCGCTCGGCGCCGCGGACGCGGGATCGGCCGGCGCGGCGGACGCGGGATCGGCCGACGCCGCGGACGCGGGATCGGCCGGCGCGGCGGACGGGGCCGGAGCGCTCGGTACCCCCGGGGCCGGATCGCTTGCGGTCGCGACGGACGCCGTGCTCGCCTCCGGCTGCTGCTCGGAGACCGCGGGCGCGAGCGCGAGCATCAAAACCGAAGCCGCCATCGCGGAAACACCGGCCCGGCGAAGGAGAGAGCGCATGGTGCGTAGTCGTTGTCCAATCACCCGACTTCCTCTTTTGGCCGGATGACCAACCGGTTCGACGAGGACGGCGCCCGTGCAGGCACGGACGCCGTTCGATCTTTTCTTCGGCCGGCAGCGCTCAGCTGCGGCGCTTGCGGGCTGCGGCGCTCTTCTTCTTGCGGCGGACGCTAGGTTTCTCGTAGTGCTCGTGCTTGCGCGCCTCCGCGAGAACCCCCGCCTTCTGGGTCGCCTTCTTGAAGCGACGCAGCGCGCTCTCGATCGTCTCGCCCGGTGCGACTCTGATCTCCATCTACTCGAACACCTCCCCTCGCCACGGCCGAAACCGCTTCATGACCCTACGGGCCCGACGAATGAGATTACCACGGGATCGGCCCGGGGTCAACGTCACCCCGGGGGCCAGGTCATGTGGCGGCCGGCGAGGACGTGGGCGTGGAGGTGGTGGACCGTCTGGCCGGCGTCGGGGCCTTCGTTCATGACGACGCGGTAGCCGTTGCGGCCGAAGCGGCGGCCGATCTCGGAGGCCGCGCTCAAGAGGCGCGCCGCGCGTTCGCCGTTCGCCGTCGCGGTGAAGTCGCTCAGGTGCGCGGCGTGCTCCGTCGGGATGACGAGGACATGCGTCGGCGCTTGCGGGTTCAGGTCGCGGAACGCGACGACGTGCTCGTCGCGCAGCACCTCGTCGGCCGGGATCTCCTTGCGCACGATCTTGCAGAAGATGCAGTTCGCATCGAAGTTCGCCATGTCGTCACGTTCCCGCGGGCGGTTTGATGAGCATGAAGTGGTACGTCGTGTTCGGGCTCGGGACGAATCCCTTCAGCGAGGATTTCATCACGATCGGGACCGTCGTGTGGACCAGCGAGATCGCCGGCACCTGGTCGTGCACCATCGCGTTCGCCTGCTGGTAGACCGTCTTGCGTTTCGCGTCGTCGACCGTCGCCTGTCCGGCGAGCATGAGCTGGTGGAACCTCGGGTCGCGCCAGAACGAGTAGTTCTGCGCGGTGCCGTCGGTGTGCGCCGAGTCCTGGTCGAGCAGCGGGTAGAAGAAATTGTCGGGATCGCCGTTGTCGCCGGTCCAGCCGATGAGGCACATCTCGTGCCGGCCGTGCTTGATGTAGTCCAGATACACGCCCCACTCGTACGGCTGCAGCGTCACCCGGATCCCGGCCTGCGCCAGGTTTGCCTGGATCGTCTCGGCGACGCGCTGCGGTTCGGGGAGATACGGGCGCGGCGCGGTCGAGTACGCGAGCGTGGTCGAGAAGCCTTGGGGGAAGCCGGCCTGCGCGAGCAGCGCGCGCGCTTTCGCGGGATCGTGCGGATACGCTTTCACCGACGGTGACTCGCCGAGCATCCCCGGCGGCGTCCAGTTGTCCGCGACGGTCGCGCCGGTCGAGTAGAGGCTCTTCGCCATCGTCGCGACGTCGATCGCGTAGGCGACCGCGCGGCGGACGCGCACGTCGCCGAACGGCTTCTTCTCCACGTCCATCGCGAGGTAGCTCACGTTGTTCGAGGGCTGCTCCACGACGCTGATACCCGACTGTTTCGCGAGCGCCTTCGCGTCGTCGGGGCGCGGATCGGTCAGCATGTCGATGTCGCCCTTCTGGATCGACAGCACGCTCGTCGCCTGATCGGGGATGTCGCGGATCACGACGGTCTGGTAGCCGGGCTTCGGGCCGTGCCACTTCGGGTTCGCGGTCAGCGTGATATGGTCGTCGCGCACCCACTCGGCGACCTGGTACGGACCGCTCCCGACCGGCGTGATCTCGAACGCCTTCGGGTCGCGCCGGATCGCGGCGAGCGAGCCGATCCCGAACGACTGCTCGGCGATGTCGCGCAGGAACGGGCCGAGCGGCCGCGCGAGCTTGATGACGACGCGCGTCGGGCTCGGCGCCTGCACGCCGGCGATCGCGCCCGGGAAGCCGCCGAAGTCGTCGGCGTAGTACGAGTAGGTGAAGTTGCCGTGCGCGGGGTTCGAGGTCAGGCGCCAGCGGTCGAAGTTGAACTTCACCGCGCTCGCGTCGAGCGGCGTCCCGTCGGCGAAGACGAGCCCGGGGTTCAGCTCGAACGTCCACGTCTTGCCGTCGGCGCTGCGCGTCCACGACTTCGCGACGTCGCCGACCACGTCGAATGTCCCGGGCTTGAACTGCACCAGGTTCTGCATCACCTCGCTCGCCGTGTTCAGCGAGAGCCCGTCGGTCGCGTGCGAAGGGTCGAGGACGACCGCGTCCTTCACGCGCGCCATCACCAGGATCGGGCCGCCGCCGGAGCTCGCCGCCGTCCCGCCGTTGCAGCCGGCGAGCGCCAGCGCGAGCGCGGCGAAGACGGTGTTGCGCAGGTGCATCAGTGCGTGCGGACGTTGAACGTCCATTTGCGCGACTGCGCGTTCCCGGCGTTGTCGGCGATCGTGACGACGACCGTCACCGGGCCGTCGGCGAGCGCCGCGCCCGGGCTGTAGGTGATGAACTTGTCGGTGCGCGTCGAAGCCGCGGTGACGTCGAGGCCGTTCACCTCGATCCGCACCGACGAGGGATTGATCCCGACGTCGGTCGGCGACTGGTACGTCGCGTAGATCGAGGGCTTGTTGTTGTTCACCGTCTGCCCGCCGGGCGGCGCGATGTCGACGATTTGCGGCTTCGTCGTCGCGACCGCGACCAGCTGAGCCGCCTCGGCACGCGGCGCGTCGGTCCCGCCGACGCTCAGATGCCCGTACACCGCGGTGCGGTTGAAGTTGATCCCGTCCGGAACCGTGTACTTCGTCGAGTAGGTCCCGGGCTGTGTCTCGGGGACGGGAAGTCCGGTCAGGTACGAGCCGATGTCGAAGCTCGCTTTCCCGCCCGGCGTGCCGTGCATCGTCACCGTGAACGAGTCGCCGGCGCGCAGCGGGCCCTTCGCGCTCACGACGATGTCGGCGATCTGCGCCGAGCCGGCCGGCGTCGGCGTCGAGGGCATCGAGCGCGAGACGATGATCTGCCGCTTCTCGCCGGTCTCTGGGTTGAGCCGCACGGTGACGTTGTCGCCGACCTTGAGATCGGCGAGCGTCGCGGGCTGCCCGTTCAGCGAGATGTCGCTGCTCTTGTCGGGCGTCACGACGTATCCGCTCTGCAGCACGAACGCGCTCGGCGAGACGGCGGCGATGACGCCCGCGCGCGAGGCGTACCGCGCGACGACCTGATCGACGGTGCCGTCATGGCGCAGGATCACGCTGACCGCGTCGCCGACGTGGATATCGCGCAGCGTCGCGGGCGTGCTGGTGCGCGTGACGACGTCCTGGACGACGATGCGCGCATCCGAGGTGATCGCGATCGTCCGGACGCTCGGCAAACGCGTGACGGTGATCGACTCGGGCGCGGAGTTGAGGTCGATGTTGCTCACCGTCCCGACGATCTGCGTCGAGCCGCCCGGCGTGTGCTGCTCGAGCCCGGGCGTGCGGCCGACGATCGAGGAGACGACCTCGACGCGCTGTGCCTTCGGGTCGTACGAGACTTGCGCGCCGAGCGAGTCGGCGACGAAGCGCAGCGGCACGTAGGTCGCGCCGTCGATCTCGACCGCCGGCGAGTCCATCCGCACGATTTGGTTGTCGACGCTCGCACGGCTGGAGCCGATCGTGATCGCGATGCGCTTCGAGGGGGCCGAGGCGATCAGCGTCTTCCCTTGGCGCGCGACGCCGATCCCGAGCGCGCTGTAGATGCGCACGACCGGGACGAGGACGCGGTAGCCGCTCGCGCGCGGCGCGGGGTCGCGCGCGAGCTCCTCGCCGTTCACGACGATCGAGATCGCGCGGACCGGCGCTTCGTCTTGCTTCGGCGGCGGCGCGGCGCAGGCGGGCGCCGACCATGCCGCGACGGCGACGGTCAGAACGGCGCAGAGCGACCACCTCAGGGGCATACCACCTCGCGATAGACGGCGGCCGTCGAAGCCGCGAACCGATCCCACGTATACGCCCGCAGCGCCTCGGCGCCCTCGGCCGCCCGCGCGCGCGCCGCGGCCGGATCGCGCACGAGCGCGGCGAGCAGCGAGGCGAGCGCGGCGCCGTCGCCCGGCGCGAACGTCGTCGCGTACGGCACGACGACCGACGGGACCGAGGTGGTCGTCGCGAGCACCGGCGTCCCGGCGACCGCCGCCTCGAGCGCCGGGATCCCGAACCCTTCGGCGAGCGAAGGCTGGACGTACGCCAGCGCACCGCGATAGCGCCGCGCGAGCGTCGCGTCGTCGAGATCGCCCAGGTACGTGATCGTGCCGCGGGTCCTCACGTACCGTGAACGCACGGCGGGCTCGTCGGGTCCCGTCAGCGCGAGATCGACCGCGAGATCGTCCGGCAGCGCAGCCCACGCGGCGTAGAGCGTGTCGAGCCCTTTGTGCGGGCGATGGTTGCCGGCATAGAACAGGTACGGACGCTCGGTGAGCCAAGGCTCCGCAGCGGGCACGCCGTCGCCATAGCCGAGCGGGATGACGCGGATGCGCTCGCGCGGGACGCCGAGCAGCGCGAAGCAGTCCTCGCCGGCGCGCTCGTCGCTCACCAGCACGCGCGCCGCGCCGCGGTAGAGCGGCGTCGCGACGAACCGCCAGTACGCCGCGGTCGCGCGCGAGAACAGCTGCGGAAAGCGAAGGTGGATCACGTCGTGCACCATCGCGACGTACGGGCGGGGAACGAACGGCGCGGCTTCGAGATACGGGACGTGCACCAGCTGCGGCCGCGCGACGCGCAGCGCGAGCGGATGCAGCACGAGCGGCGACTCGACGGGGACGAGCTCGATGTCGGGCGCCACGCGCGGAACGCGCTCGAGCACCGCGCGCGTATATGCGCGCATCCCGATCGAGGCGCGAGTCGTCGGCCGCGCCGCGAGCACGACGCGAATCATTCGCCGGTCGCTTCCGCCACGCCGAGCAGCTCGCGGTAGAGGGCCGCGGTTTCGCGCACGGTGCGCTCCCAGGTGAGATGCAGCGTCGCCGCGCGCGCGGCCCGCGCCTCGTCGAGAAAGGACTCGGGCGAAGATACGACGCGCAGCAGCAGCGCACGAAGCGCGACGGCGTCGCCGGCCGGATATCGGTGGACGAACGCTTTCAGCACCGCCGGGACCGCGGTCTCCGCGGCGATCACCGGCGTCCCCGCGCGGAGCGCCTCCAGCACCGGCAAACCGAAGCCCTCACGCAGCGCCGGATGCACGTACGCGAGCGCGCCCACGTGCAGGCCCCAGAGCTCGCCCTCGCCGACCGCGCCGGTGAAACGCAGCCCGCCGCCCGCCGCGTCGGCGAGCGCGCGCAGCGCCGGCTCGTCCTCGCCGGTGATCGTCAGACCGACGTCGTGCGTTTCGGCCAGCGGCGCCCAAGCGGCGATCAGCGTCGCGAGGTCCTTGTGCGGACGGTGATTCCCCGCGTAAAAGAGATAGCGCCGGCGGCCGGCGTCGGGCTCGGGGAGCGGGTCGGGCGCGTCGACGCCGAGCGGGATCACGCGCACACGCGCCGGATCGACGCGCAGATACCGGTGCAGCAGCTCGACGGTCGCATCGTCGTCGGTGATCACCGCGCGCGCGCCGCGCAGCACCGGCCCGACCACGTGGCGCCAGTACGGGCCGACTTTGCGCTTCGCGTACTGCGGGAACTCGAGGTCGATCAGGTCGTGCACGGTAACGACGTACGGCACCGGGACGAAGCGCGGGACGTACGGCGTCGGGAAGTGCACAAGCCGCGGCCGCATCCGCGCCAGCGCGAGCGGGATGCCAGTCTGCTCGGCGAGGTCGAAGTTGTCGCCGCTGCCGATCTCCGCGAACCGCAGATCGGGTGCGACGCGCGGCAGCAGCGAGCGCAGCGCGCGCACGTACGCGAGCATCCCGGCCGAGGTGTGCGAGGTCTCCCGTACGTCGAGCGCGACGTCGGGCCTCACGCGCGGCGCAGCGCCTTCGCGCGCACGACGACGCGGTAGCGCGCGCTCTCCCACGCGACGAACAATCCGCGCCAGCCGTCGCGCCAGCCGCCGTAGCGCACGATCGACCACAGGAACCGCAGCGGCATCGTCGCCAGCGCGCGCAGGTAGGCGCGCTGCGAAGGCCGGAGCGCCGCCGCCTCGACGCTGGTGTAGCGGTCGAACTTCACCCGGTACGACGCCAGCGTCGGATACGAGTCGTGCATGATCGCGCCCGGCAGATCGGCGGTCGGACCGTCGACGGTCCAGCGCTCGTGCAGATCGGCGCCGACCTCGTTCGCCGCAACGCGCGCGCGGTCGGTGCGGAAGAGCCTCAGCAGCCGTTCGTTCGACCAGCCCGCGGCGTGCACGGGACGCCCGCACAGCATCGTCACCCGGCGCAGCGTGTAGCCCGCGACGTCGCCGCGCGCGGCGAGGATCGCGTCGCGCAGCGTCGCGTCGAGCAGCTCGTCGGCGTCGAGCATCAGCGCCCACGGCGTCGCGACGCGCCCGAGCGCGTACCGCCGCGCGTTCACGAACCCGGTCCACGGCCGCGTCTCCACCTCGGCGCCGTGCGCGCGCGCGACGGCCGCGGTCTCGTCGCGCGACTCCGCGTCGAGCACGAAGACGCGCGCGCCGCGCGGCAGGTTCCCCAGCAGACGCTCGAGGCGCGCGGCCTCGTCGCGCGCCAGGACGACGACGCTCAGATCGGCGGGGTTCAGCGGTGCACGAGCGCGCCGGCCGCGGTCCGCTCGCGCGCGCGCTCCAGCGCCGCGCCGATCCAGTCGCGGTAGAGCGGCGACGGCCGGTTCGGGCGGCTCTTGTACTCCGGGTGCGCCTGCGTCCCGACGAACCACGGGTGGACGCTCTGCGGCAGCTCGATCACCTCGACCAGCGAGGTGCGCCCGAGCGGGTGGTGCCCGCTGAACACCATGCGGTGCTCCTCGAAGAGCGCCTTGTACTTGTTGTTGAACTCGTAGCGGTGGCGGTGCCGCTCGCTGATCCGCAGCTCGCCGTACGCGCGCGCGGCGACCGTGTCTTCCTCGAGCGTGCACTCGTACGCGCCGAGCCGCATGGTCCCGCCCTTGAGATCGAGGTTCCGCTGCTCGGGGATGAAGTCGATCACCGGGTCGGGGCTCGTCTCGTCGACCTCGGTCGTCATCGCGTCGTGCAGCCCGCAGACGCTGCGCGCGAACTCCACGCACGCGAGCTGCATCCCGAAGCAGATCCCGAGGAAGGGGATCTTCCGCTCGCGCACGTGCTGGATCGCCAGCAGCTTCCCTTTCACGCCGCGCGCGCCGAAACCGGGCGCGACGAGGACACCGTCGACGTCGTCGAGCGCGAGCGCGCCGATCCCTTCGGTCTCGATCCGCTCCGAGTCGACGCGCACGACCTCGACCGCGACGTCGTGGTGCACGCCGGCGTGCGCGATCGCCTCGGTGATCGAGATGTAGGCATCTTTCAGCTCGACGTACTTCCCGACCAGCGCGACGCGGACGCGCCCGTGCGGGTGCTGGATCCGCTCGGCGATCGCGCTCCAGTCCTCGAGCTGGGGCGGCGTCGTCTCGAGCCGCAGCTTGCGGACCGCGATGTCGGCGAGCCCTTCGGCCTCGAGGTTGAGCGGGACTTGGTAGATCGTCGGCGCGTCGCCGTTCTGCACGACGCTGTTCTCCTGCACGTCGCAGAAGAGCGCGATCTTCTCCTTCAGCTCGACCGGGATCGGGCGCGCGCTCCCGGTGCGCACGACGATCGCGTCCGGCGTGATCCCGATCGCGCGCAATTCGCGGACGCTGTGCTGCGTCGGCTTCGTCTTCAATTCGTCGGCGGCGCCGAGGTGCGGGAGCAGCGTGAGGTGGACGAACATCACGTTCTCGTCGCCGACCAGATGGCGCACCTGGCGGATCGCTTCGAGGAACGGCAGCGACTCGATGTCGCCGACCGTCCCGCCGACCTCGACGATGCAGACGTCGGCGTTGCTGCGCTCCGCGACGCGCGTGACGTGCGCCTTGATCTCGTTGGTGATGTGCGGGATCACCTGGACGGTCGCGCCGAGATAGTCCCCGCGGCGCTCTTTCTCGATCACCGACTTGTAGATCTGGCCGGTGGTCACGTTGTTGTCGCGCGTGAGCGACTCGTCGATGAAACGCTCGTAGTGACCGAGGTCGAGGTCGGTCTCGGCGCCGTCCTCGGTGACGAAGACCTCGCCGTGCTGGTACGGGTTCATCGTCCCGGCGTCGACGTTGATGTAGGGGTCGAGCTTCTGGATCGAGACCGAGACCCCACGAGCTTTGAGCAGCCGTCCTAACGAGGCCGCCGTGATCCCCTTCCCCAGCGAACTGACGACGCCGCCGGTGAAGAAGATGAATTTCGCCATGGGGGATGCTACGCTTCGCCGAGGTCCCGGAGCGGGCCTTCGCGGCGGTGAGCGCGCGCTCGCCTAGCTTGGCGGAACGACAGCGATGACGAAGCGGTCGAGGTCGGCGTAGTCGCGCACGATCTCGACCCCCGCGTGCGGCAGCCGTTCGCGGACGAGATCTTCCAGCGCGTGCGCGTTCGCCGGCGCCGCTTCGAGGATCGCGATCCCGCGCGGCGCGACGAGCGCCGGCAAATCCGTGACGAAGTGGCGGTAATGCGCAAGCCCGTCGGTGCCGCCGTCGCGCGCGAGCATCGGCTCGAACGCGACGGGATCGGGCGCGGCCGCGCATTCGGCGGTCGGAACGTACGGCAGGTTTGCGACGACGCAGTCGAACGGCGCGTACGGCAGCAGCGGCTCGGCGAGATCGCCGCGCAGAAACGTGACGTGCTGGAAGACGTTGTTGCGCGCGGCGTTGCGGCGCGCGACGTCGAGCGCGTCCGCCGAAACGTCGCTCGCGAAGACGCCGAGATCGGGCAGCTCCGCGGCGAGCGTGACGGCGACCGCGCCGCTGCCGGTGCCGACGTCTGCCGCCGTCCCGTTCTCGCGCCCGATCGCGCGCAGATGCCGGACCGCCCACTCGACCGCGAGCTCGGTCTCCGGCCGCGGCACGAGCACGCGCGCATCGACGCCGAACATGCGCCCGTAGAACCCCGCCTCGCCGGTGACGTACGCGATCGGCGCACCGCGCTCGCGCTCGGCGACGAACGATGCGAACCGCGCCGCCACTTCGCTCGGAAGCTGGCGCTCGCGCTGCGCGATCATCTCCGCGCGCGTCACGCCGACCGCGTGCGCGAGCAGGAACACCGCGTCGAGCCGCCCCGTCCCGCCGACCGGTTCCAACCGCACCGCCGCATCGCGCAACGCCTCGCCGATCGTCACGCCGCGTCGGACTCGCCGCTCAGGAGCCGGGCCTTCTCCCATTTCTGGAGCTCGACGACGAGCTTCTCCATGTCGCCGTCGAGGATCGCTTTGATGTTCTGGAAGCTTTGGTTGATGCGGTGGTCGGTGATCCGGTCCTGCGGGTAGTTGTAGGTGCGGATCTTCTCGCTGCGGTCGCCGGTGCCGACCTGGCTGCGGCGCAGCGCGCCTTCGGCTTCCTCGCGCTCGCGGCGCTGGTTCGCGGCGAGCTGCGCGCGCAGCATGTCCATCGCGCGCGCGCGGTTCTGCAGCTGCGAGCGCTCCTCGCTGCACGCGACGACGATCCCCGACGGCTTGTGCGTGATGCGGATCGCCGACTCGGTCTTGTTCACGTGCTGGCCGCCGGCGCCCGACGCCTTGAACGTGTCGATCTCCAGATCTCCCGGCCGGATCTCGATTTCGCCGTCGTCCTCCACCTCGGGCAGCACCGCGACGGTCGCCGTCGAGGTGTGGATGCGGCCCGCCGCCTCGGTCGCCGGGACGCGCTGCACCCGGTGCACGCCGGACTCGTACTTGAACCAGCGGTACGGCTCGCCGCCCTTCACCGCGATGACGACCTCTTTGTAGCCGCCCGCCTCGTTCTCGTTCTCGCTCAGCATCTCGACGCGCATCCGCCGCGACTCCGCGAAGCGCGTGTACATGCGCAGCAGATCGCCCGCGAAGATCCCCGCCTCATCGCCGCCCGCGCCGGCGCGGATCTCGATGAAGACGTCCTTGTCGTCGTTCGGATCGCGCGGCAGCATCAGCTCCTGCAGCCGCGCCTCGAGCTCGCTCCGGCGCGCGCGCAGCTCCTCCGCCTCTTCTTCCGCCAGCGCGGCGAGCTCGGGATCGCTCTTGTCGGCGCGCAACGCGTCGTTCTCCGCGATCGCGCGCAGCAGATCGCGGTAGCGCCGGTACGCCGCGACGGTCTCCTCGATCGACGCGCGCTCCTTCATCAGCGCGGTGAAGCGCGACTGGTCGAAGCCGCCGCTCGTGTCCGCGAGCGCGGCGTCGATCTCGTCGAAGCGGTTCGAGAGCGTCTCGAGGCGGTCGGTGTACTGCATCGTGAATGCAAGAAGCGAGCCGAAGGACGGCTCGCTTCCAAGGTTCGTCAGCGCGTGGCTAAACGGAAGCCGGAGCGTTCTCCTGCGTCTCCGCCTGCTTGCGCGACTTGCGCGCGGCGGCTTCGGCCTTCTTCTTGTCGGCCATCGCGGCGCGCTGGTTGAACTTCTCGACGCGGCCGGCCGTGTCGAGGAACTTCTGCTGCCCCGTCCAGAGCGGGTGGCAGTTGGAACAGACCTCGACGCTGATCGTCGGGGACGTCGATCCGGTGGTGAACTGGGCACCGCAGGCGCACGTCACGCGCGCGTCCGGATACCATTTGGGGTGACCCTTGGTCTTCACAGCCATCCTATTCTATCACCGGGCGCAAGGGCTAGACGCCGACGACCGCCTTGATCAAGTGCCGCCCGAACGGCACACCGATCCCGGTCGTGAGATCGTAGCCCTGGCCCGCCTTGTAGCCCGGGTCGGGCGTCGGCGACGGGTTCGGGCACGGCGGCACGTAGCCGGTGCCGCTGCCGGGATTGACGCTGCACGGGCGAACGCCGTTGCTGCCGTCGACGATGTCCAGGAATGTATTCGGGTAGAGCGTCGCGTCGTTGTAGATCTTGTAGAAGTACGGCGCGGCGTTCCCGAGCCGGTACGGATTCGTCCCGCTCCCTTTCGCCGTGCACGACGTCGTCGCACGGCAGGCGTCGAGGACGAGCGCCCACATCGCGGCCATCTCCGGCGCCGCGACGCTGGTCCCGCCGGCCGCGCCGATCCCGCCGTAGCCGGAGAACGCCGCGTTGTACACGACCGCGACCCCGGTGACCGGATCCGCGTCTAGCGAGGCGTCCGGCTGGTTGCGGAACGATCCCGTCACGCCGGGACCGGTCTGCCAGCTCGGGCGCGGTACCGCGATCGAGAGGCCGCCGCCGGTCGCGCCGAAGCCGCGCTCGGTCTGCACGCCCCAGGTCGTGTACGGGCCGATCTTCCGGCCGCTCTCGTCGAGCGGCGCGGTGATCCCGCCGACGCTGGTAACGTTCTGGTCGACCGCAGGCGCACTCACGCACGGCTGATCGGGCGACGAGACGCCCGGACCGGTCCCGTAGTACGGCCGCGCGCAACCCTGAGCGCCGGCGTCGCCGGAAGAGACGAAGACCGCGATCCCCTCGGATTGCAGCATCGCGAATTGCACGGGTTCCGTCCCGTTCGGATCGTACGTCGTCTCGTCTTGCCCGGTGTAGTCGCTGTACTGCTCCGCGATCCCGTAGCTGATCGAGATGACGTCGGCCTGGTTGTCGTTGATCGCCTGCTGGACCTCGTCGTTGACCTCGTTGATCCCGATCAGCGGCCCGTAGTTCTTCTCGTGCGGTCCGCAGTTCCCGCTCTGCGGATAGTTGGGGTCGAAGCACTCCTGCGGGACGTACGCGAGGTAGAACAGCACGTTCGCCGACGGCGCGAGCGAAGCGGTCTGCTCGGTGTCGATCTGCGCTTCGATGTCTTCAGGATTGCACGCCGGCAGCGTCCCGCTGCACGGCGCGGTGACCGGCGGCGGTGTCGCCGTCGGCGATCCGCCCACCTCGCTGGCTGCCGCCGTGCCGACGTTGACCTGCGTGATCGTGTTGGTGTTCGATAGCCCCACGATCTGCTTCAGCGTGGCGTAGTCGGCCGGCGAGATCGGGCCGGTCCCGATGACGCCGATGTTGATCTGGCGCCCGGTGAACCCGGCCGCGTACGCGCCGGCGTAGTCGAACGCCGCCGCCAGCTGCTGCGGGGGGACGCCGTAGTTGAAGCTCGGTCCCGCGCCGTGCGGCGGGACGGCGATCGAGTTGCGCTTCATCCACGAGGGCGAGTACACGAGGTTCGTGACCGAGTGCACCGCGAGCGGCTTCGAGAAGTGCGGCGTCGTCGCGGGCCCGTAGAGGTCGGCGTTCCCGGGTCCCTTGTACGATGCGAACGTCGTCCCAAAGGCCTTCTCCATCGCGGGCTGCGGGCCGACGACGCGCAGCACGGACTTCTGCTTCCAGCCCGTCACTTGCAGCCCCGCGGCCTTGAAGTACGCGATCGCCGCGTTCCAGTCGGCGTCCGAGGCGCCGAAGCGCTGCCCGATCTCGTCGGGCGTGAGGAAGTGACGGTACAGCCCGCTCTGCGGGTCGCCGACCGAGGCGGCGTACTGCTGGAGCGCGGTCGCGCTGCGCAGCTGCATCTGGACGTCGACGCGCATCGTGCCGAGTTGCACCGGACCGGTCGAGGTCGAGCGCTTCAACACGCCTTGGAGGTACTTGAACGAGGTCGACGCGGTCGCCGGCGCCGGCGCCTGGTTTTGGGCCGGCGTCTGCGGTACCGTGGACTTGGTGCTTCCGCCGCCGCCGCAGGCGGCGAGCAGCGCCGCGGCGCCCGCGGCGGCGAGGATACGTGCGGTTCTGCTCATCGCACTTGCGCTCCGGAGCTCGAGGAAGGACGTCGAAGTGTTCGCAGCCCGGCGAGGCGCTCGCGCACGACGTGCTCGAAGCGCGCCCGCGCGAGACTGACCGGAGCGAGCGCGCTCGGTGCGAACGACGACGAGCGGCGGACCGACTGCGTCGAGGTCCCGCCTTGCGTCGAAGCGGACTGCAGCGTCAGCGTCTCGGTGATCGAGGTCTGCTGGATCGGCTGCGCGTTGTTCGAGTAGAACAGACCGAAGTTGCCGTTCTGCCGGGTGTAGTCGTAGTACGTGTTCGTCGCGTCGGTCATCTGCACGCAGACCGGGCCGACGCCGGGCGCGAGGTACGTCGACGTCGTCTCGGTCTCGAGGTCGCCGAGCGGTGCGTCGACGCGGGTGATCGTCTGCACGATCTTGTTGCCGCTCGTCCCGTACTTCGACGGGACGTTGCACGACGCGGGGAACGAAGCGCCGGTCGTCTCGGTATCGGTCTCCGTCGAGGGCTGCGTCATCGCAGCGGGGATCCAGGACGTGATGCTGAGCGTCGACGGCGTGCCTCCGTTACGCGAGATCTGCATCGTGATCTTCGCCGGAGTCCCGCTCGGCTTGGCGACGACGAACTTGAAGCCGGTGTACTGCGAGGCGTCGTAGGTCCCGCTGAAGTCCGCGTTCTGCACGATCGTCTGCACGTCGCCGAGCGCGTCCTTGTCGGTTTCGGAGTAGCTCCCCGTCGCCGCGGTGGTCCGCTGCCGGGTGAACCCGGCCGGATCGTTCTCGTTGTAGGTCAGGGCCGCGTTGTTCGGGCCGAACGAGCCGGCGGCTTCCGGCAGCACGTCGAGCAGACCGTTCCCGGCCCCGTACGTATCGACGTATTCCGCGCCGTTCGAGTCCTTCGCGTCGCTCGAGACGATCGAGAAGTTCGCGCTCGCGCCGTTCACCGCGTACAGGTAGCGGCTGTCGGTCTTCGTCGTGATCGTCTGCAGCGGGTAGGTGTCGCCCTCGGTGGAGTGCACGAGGTTCTGCCCGCCGCCGGTGCTCGAGGCGAACGCCGGGTCGACGTTCGCGCTCAGCGCGACCGACGCCGTGTCCGTCTGCGGCTGCGTGGTGATGTTGGTGTTCGTCTGCTGCGTCGTCGAGCTCAGCGTCCCGGTGTAGCTGAAGGCGTCGCCGGCGAAGCCGGGGCGCTGCGAGCTGACGGTCACGGCGCCGCTGCCGTGCGGGTTTCCGCGGCCCGCGGTCGTGTCGGTCGCGACGACGTGTCCGCTCGCGTCGATCGCGCCGGCGGTGAAGACACCGGTCGTCGCACTGATCGTCCCCAGCGCCGCGTTGTCGAGCGAGAACGTGAAGCTCGGATCGAGGTACGGGAAGCCGTTGCCGTCCGCTTCGCTGGCGGTGAACGTCGCGGTTCCGAACATCCCGACCGTGCCGCCGGCACTCGGGACCGTGATGACCGGCGCGGGCGAGCCCGCTTCGGCCTGCGGCTCGGTGTAGAACGCGTAGAGGGTGTTCGACGCGAGCGACATCCGCGGCCACGCGACGTTCAGGTCGGAGGTCGCCGTCCCGCCCGAGTACGTCACCGTGTCGACGTCGTCGAAGTGCGTGCCGTAGCCCGCGAGCCGGAAGATCGAGCCGGCCGGCGGGGCGGCGGCCCCGACCGAGGCGTGCAGCGGTTTGATGAGGGCGGCGCCGCTGACCGTCACGGTGAACTCCGCGACGAGCGAGGCGTCGGCGCCGACACCGTGCGGCGTGCGCACGGCCGCGCGGATCGCGCGCGGCGAGGACGACGGCGCGTACAGCGTCACCGAGACGTTCCCCGTGCCGTTCAGCGCGCCGGGCGGGACGATCATGTTGACCGTCTGCGCGAGCAGCGTCACCGCGACGGTGCCGCCGGCAGCTCCGACGGACTGGCTCTGCGTCGCCAGCGTCGGGGGCGGCGTCGGGGTCGGACCGGGGACCGGCCCGCTGGACCCGCCGCCTCCGCCTCCGCCTCCGCAGCCGATGACCGCCACGCCGAGCAAACACGAATACGCCACGCTTCGAACCCGCATGGCTCCCAGACTGGGGGAACGGTCCGCCGGAAACCTTCAGGGCAGTGCGACCTTTGCCGGAAGAATACGTTCCGGGGTTGCCGGGCCGCCGGGATGATCGGCGGGACGGTGTGCGAACAGAGATCGTTTCGTACTCAGAACCCCCGCCTTGAAGAGGTCCCGTTGAACCTTCGTCAGACCGCGCTCGCCGCGCTCGCCGTCCTCTCGCTCGCCGGGACCGCCGCCGCGCAGGCCGGCCCCATCGGCCAGTCGGCGACGCCAACACCGACGGCTGCACCGGCCGCGAGCGCGAGCCCCGCGCCTGCGGGACGGCGCGGCCGCCGCGGCGGCCCGGCACCCTCGCCGGAGCCGAGCGCGTCCGAGACGCCCGAGCCGCCGCAGTTCTCGACGATGGACGGCGTCTGGGAGGTCCAGATGCAGCCGCTCTTGACCGGGAAGACGATCTACTCTCACCTCGCGATCACGCAGAAGGGCGATCAGCTGAGCGGGACGTGGGTGCGCGGCGACAAGGACAAGGTCCCGTTCACGGGCACCTTCGACGGCCGGCTCTTCAAGCTCACGACGACCGATCCGAGCGGCAAGGTGACCTGGACGCTGGCGGGCTACGCCGAGAACTTCTCCGACATGGTCGGTCTGCTGACGACGCCGGACCCGAAGGACAAAGGGACGCCGTTCACCGCCTCGCACCGGAAGAAAGAGCGTCTCGGCCTCTGAGGTGAGCGTCGCGGCGCCGGACGAGCTGGATGCGCGGATTCTGGCTGCGATCGCGGCGTACGAGCTGAGCGACGAGGCGTTCCTCGCGCTGGCGCGGGAGCTGTTCGCGTACCAGGTCGCGCACAACGCGCCGTACGCGGCGTTCGCGCGCGCGGCCGGATTCGATGCGGCGCGGTTGCCGGAGCGCGTCGAGGAGATCCCCGCGGTGCCGGCCGCGGCATTCAAAGAGGCGCGGCTGGCGGCGTTTCCGGCGAGCGAGACCGCGGTGTGGTTCGAGACGAGCGGGACGACGCGCGGGCGCGGCGGGCGCCACGAGCTGCCGGCGACGCGGCTGTACGAAGCGGCGCTGCTCGCCTCGTTCGACCGCATGATGCTCGCGGACGTCCTTCGACAAGCTCAGGATGAGACGCGGCTGCGGTACCTGAACCTCGTCCCCGATCCGCGCGAGAACCCGCACAGCTCGCTGGGCTACATGATGCGGACCGTCGCGCGCGAGCGCGGCGACGGCGCGGACGGGTGGTATCTGCACGGCGATGCGCTCGACGTGGACGGCTTCGTGCGCGACGCCGCGCGGGCGCGCGCGGACGGCGTCGCGGTCTGCGTCGCGACGACGGCGTTCGCGCTGGTCGCGCTGACCGACGCGCTCGCCGCGCGCGGCACGGCGCTCTCGCTGCCGGACGGTTCGCGGATCATGGAGACCGGCGGGTTCAAGGGCCGGGCGCGCGTCGTCGAGCGGGCGGCGCTCTACGGCGCGGCGTCGGAACGGCTCGGCGTGCCGGCCGAAGCGATCGTCGCGGAGTACGGGATGACCGAGCTGTCCTCGCAGTACTACGATTCGCGCGCGTCGCGCGCGCAGGTCGAGCCGCGCGTGAAAGTGCCGCCGCCGTGGCTGCGGCCGATCGTGGTCGACGGCGAGGGACGGCCGCTTCCGGACGGCGTCGTCGGCGCGATCCGGCACGTCGACCTCGCGAACCGCGGCTCGGTGATCGCGATCGAGACCGAGGATCTCGGCGCGCTCGCCGGCGGCGGGCTGGTGCTGCTGGGCCGCGAGCAGGGCGCCGAATTGCGCGGGTGCTCGCTCGACGCGGAGTCGCTGCTCGCGCGCCGTGGCTGAGCGCGGCGCGCTTCGCGCGCTGACGGCGAAGCGGATCATCGGCTTCATCGCGGACGCCGCGGAGCGCTGGTGTGACGCCGATTACGCACCGCGCGTACGCGCGACCGCGGCGATCGAACCGCGTCTCGGCTACACGACGCCGGTCGTGGACTACGCGCTGGACCGTCTCTTCTTCCCCGTCACCCGACACGCGCTCGAGGCGGCGATCGCATCGGAGCTCGGCCGCGTCGACGCGCTGGACGGCGTCGTGGAGGACCGCACGCCGCCGGCGTGGGCGCGCGGCGCGGATCGCGTGACGATCGTCTCGAGCGACACGACGATCGGCGTCGCGATCGTCCCGGCGATCTTCGCGCTGTGCGCGAAGTGCGACGTCGTCGTCAAGGACCGTTCCGACGCGCTGGCCGGCGCGTTCTTCGAGACGCTCGCCCAAGAGCACCCGGCGTTCGCGAGCGCGGCGCGCGCCCGCGCCTGGAACGGCGGCGAGGACGCCGAGGAAGAGGCGCTGCTCGCGAGCTCCGACGTGGTCGTCGCGTTCGGCCGCGACGAGACGCTGCGCGCGATCCGCGCGCGCTGCGGCGCGGGGACGCGCTTCGTTCCGTTCGGGCACCGCGTCAGCATCGGCCGTCTGACGCGCGAGGAGATCGCGCTGCGGGACGCGCCGGCGCTCGCGGATCGGATCGCGCGCGACGCGCTGCTGTACGACGGCGAAGGCTGCCTCTCGCTGCATGCGCTCTTCGTCGAAGCCGGCGGCGAGACGCTCGCGCGCGCGGCGAGCGCGCTGGCGAGCGCGTTCGAGCGTGTCGCAGTCGAGTTTCCCGGCGGCGTGCGTTCGCCGCAACGCATCGCGGAGATCGCGTCGTATCGCAATCTCGCGGCGTTTCGTGCGGCGGGCGGGCGCGGGTCGGTGTTCCGGTCCGCCGACGCGACCCTGGTCGTCGATCCGCCGCGCGACGAGCCTCCGCCGCTGCTTCCCCGTGTGCTGCCATTGATCGCCGCCGGCGGCGACGACGAGATCGTCGCGTACTGCGCCGCGCAACGGCTCCCGGTCCAGGCGCTCGGCGTCGCGGCGCCCGACGCGCGCGCGGTCGCGCTCGCGGAACGGATCGGCGCGGTGCGCGTCGCGGCGTTCGGCTCGATGCAGGCGCCGCCGCTCGGCGGGCACCACGGCGGCGAACCGCGTATCGCGGAGTTCGTGCGCTGGATCGACCGCGAATGACGCCGCACGACGCCGGCGATTTCCCCGACGACGCGATGGAGTCGATCGTCACCGCGATCCCCGGACCGCGCTCGCGCGCGCTCGCCGAAGAGCTCGCGCGCTACGAAGCGCCCGGCGTGACATACCTCGGTGCGGACTATCCGGTCTTCTGGGAACGCGCGTCGGGCGCGCTCGTCACCGACGCGGACGGCAACCGCTACATCGATCTGACCGCGGCGTTCGGCGTCGCGGCGACCGGGCACACGAACGCGCGCGTCGCGGAGGCCGTCGCCGAGCAGGCGCGCACGCTGATCCACGGCATGGGCGACGTCCACCCGACCGAGGTCCGCACGCGTCTGCTCGCGCGGCTCGCGGCGCTCGCGCCCGGCGATCTGTGCAAGACGTATCTCTCGACGTCGGGCGCGGACGCGGTCGAGTTCGCCCTGAAGACCGCGCTGCTCGCGACCGGGAAGCCGCGCGTGATCGCGTACCGCGGCGCATATCACGGACTCTCGCTCGGCGCGCTCGAGGTCTCGGGGATCGAGAAGTTCCGCGCGCCGTTCGCGCCGCTCGTCGCCGACCGCGCGACCTTCCTCGCGTATCCCGGCGCGAACGCCGGCGTGCTGGGCGCGGTCGGCGCCGTCCGCGACGCGCTCGCGCGCGATTCCGAGATCGGCGCGATCGTCGTCGAACCGGTACAGGGGCGCGGCGGCGTGATCGTCCCGCCGGACGGCTTCCTGCGCGCGCTGCGCGAGCTGTGCGACGAGCGCGGCCTGCTCCTGATCGTCGACGAGATCTACACGGGGTTCGGGCGCACCGGGTTCATGTTCGCATGCGAGCGCGAGCACGTCGTCCCCGATATCCTGTGCTGCGGGAAGGCGCTCGCGGGCGGGCTGCCGCTCGCGGTGACGATCGGGACCGCCCGCGTGATGGACGCCTGGCCTGCCAGCACCGGTGAGGCGCTCCACACCTCGACGTTCCTCGGTAATCCCGCCGCTTGCGCGGCCGCGCTGGCCCAGCTCGACGAGCTGGAGCGGCTCGAGGTCGTGCCGCGCGTGCGGGCGCGCGAGCCGGCGCTCGGGTCACGGCTGCGGCGGTTCACCGCGTTCGCGAGCGTCCGCGACGTCCGCGGGCTCGGCTTTCTGTGGGCGGTCGAGTTCGAGGACGCGCGCTTCGCGAACCGCGTCGTCGTCCGCGGGCTCGCGAACGGCGTGATCCTGCTGCAGTCGGGGCCGGCGGGGACCTCGATCACGATCGCGCCGCCGCTCACGATCGGCGAGCGGCAACTCTCGCGCGCGTTGGAGCTGTTCGAGCGGACGGTGCGAGAAACGGAGGCGTCGTCGTGAGCAAGCTGCGGGTCGGGATCGTCGGCTCGGGATTCGGCGGCGCGGTCCACGCGCCCGCGTTCGCGCTGCACCCGCGCTTCGAGGTCGTCGCGATCGCCTCGCCTTCGAGCGCCGAGCGGATCGCGCGCGAGCGCAAGATCCCGCAGGCGTTCCGCTCGGCCGAGGAGATGCTCGCCGGCGCGGAGCTGGACGTCGTCTCGGTCGCCTCGCCGCCGTTCGATCACCATCGCTCGGTGCTGGCGGCGCTCGGCGCCGGGAAGCACGTGCTCTGCGAGAAGCCGCTCGCACTGACCGTCACCGAGGCCGAGGAGATGCTCGCCGCGAGCGAGCGCGCCGGCGTCGCCGCGGCGGTCGCGTTCGAGTTCCGCTACGTCCCGGCGATCGTCGCGATCAAGGAGCTCATCGACAACGGGCACCTCGGCGCGCTGCGCGAGATCGAGGTCGCGCGGCTGAGCCGCGAGCTGCTCGAGCGCAACGCGCGGGATCGCGCGCCGTGGTGGTTCGAGCGCGAGCGCGGCGGCGGGATCACCAGCGCGGTGATGCCGCACATCTTCGATCTGGCGACGCACCTCGCGGGCCGCGCCCCGCGCGCGACGCACGGCTTCCTGCGCACCGCGAACCCGGAGCGCGTCGCGCCGGACGGCACGCGCTTCACCAGCACCGTCGCCGACGGCGCGTTCGCGTACGTCGATTACGGCGGCGGCGTGGCGGGGCGCTGCGCGAACGACTCGACGACGGTCGTCGAGTCGACGACGATCGCCGTGCACGGCGAGACGCGCAGCGCGATCGCGAACGGGACGTTTTTCGGCGATCTCTCGGTCTTCGCGCTCACCGAGGACCAGCAGGACGAGCTGCAGATCGCGCCCTCGCCGTACGCGAAGCACGAGGTCGTCCACGGCAACCTGCCGTTCTTCTTGCCGCTGCTCGACGCGTTCGCCGAGCGCATCGATCTCGGCACGCCGGGCGTCCCGAACTTCACCGACGGGCTCACGGTGCAGCGGCAGCTGAACGGGATCGGCTACTAGCCGGCGTTCTCAGCGCGCGGCGGCGACCGCGCGCCCGGCGTTCAGGCGTCCCGCGCCTTGGCGGTCGGCGCCGATCCCGGGCAGCGTGTCCGCGGTCGAGCGCAAGATCTGCGTGACGGCGGCCGGCGTGAGCGAGCGCGGCCCGCCGTGCAGCGCCTCCATCAGCGCCACGGTGCCCGCGACTTGCGGCGCGGCCTGCGAGGTGCCGTTGAACAGCCCGCGGCAGACGCCGCCGGAGTTCGAGCAGCGGTCGGCGATGACCGTCGCGGTACTCGTCGAGTAGCCTTCGATCCAGTGCAGGATATCGTTGTCGCTCGTGCTCGTCGCATCGCCGCCCGGCGCGACGAGCGTCGGACCCGAGTTCGAGTACGACGCGACCGTCTCGGTCGTGATCGAGCCGTACGAGTCCGGCACGGCGTCCTGCACCGCCGACGCGCCGACGGCGATCACGCCCGGATACCCGGCCGGAAGATCGGGGAGCGAGCTGCCCGCGTTCGGGTACTCGTTGCCGTTCGCCGCGACGACGACGACGTTGTTCGCGATCGCGAACTGCACGGCCGACTGTTCGGCGGGGTCGGTGGCGCCGGTCTGCGCCGAGCCGAGGCTCAAGTTGATCACCGAGGCGCCGTTCGCGACGGCGTCGCGGATCGCGGCCGCTTCGTCGGCCGAGTCCGCCTTCTGGCAATCGCTCGTCGGCGTCGCGTCGGGGAAGATCTTGTACGCTTGCAGATGCGTCGCGTACCCGACGCCCGCAAAGCCGTACGCGTCGTTCGTCTGCGCGGTCGCGAGACCGGCGGTGTTCGTCCCGTGCCCGTGCGTGTCTTGAACCGCGCCGCTCCCGGTCGTCCTGACGCCGCCGACGATCCGCTCTTTGACGTCGAAGATGAAGTCGGGGTTCGTCTCGTCGACGCCGGTGTCGATCACCGCGACCGAGACGTTCGCGCCGCCGTGCGTGAGCGACCACGCCGTGGGATCGACGGCCGTCCGGTACAGATACCACTGGTCCGTCGTGTCCAGGTACTGATCGTTGGCGACCGCGTCGGCCGCGAGCGTGCGGTAGTGCACGCGCGCGACGTCGACGACGCCCGCAGCGCGCCGCAACGCGGCTGCCGCGGTGCCCGCATCGGTGCCGGGCGGCAGCGTCACCGCCCGCCGAATCAGGCCGCCCTCATCGCCGAGGTCGATCGCGCGCACGACCGAGACTGCCCGCTCGGCACTCTCCGCGCCGCGCGCGCCGGTCGCCGCGCGATAGGTCACGTAGAGCCGGTCCGGCACGACGTCTCCCTCGCCGCCGCGCGCCGCGAGCCGGCGACCGTCGCTCGCCGCTGCCACCGACGCGCAGGTCGAGCCGCCGCTCGGCGTCGGCGTCGGAACTGGCACGGCGGGCTGCGTGGAGGCGGTTGAGCCGCCGCCCCCGCCGCCGCACGCCGCGAGCGGCAGCAGCGCCACTGAAGCGGCGAACGCAGAGAAGGCACGATGCGGGCGCTTGACCATGCCCGCATCGTACCCTCCGTACATGAAAACGACCTAAACCGCTGTCAGAGCGTCCGTCGGCACGAATCCTTGACGCCTTCACCGTCCCAAGAGACGTTGTTCGCGTCCGTCGCGTAGTACCACAGTTGCAGCTTCCCCCAGTCGGTGTCCAGTGCAACGGCCGTCTGTACCTGCGTATACCCGTTGAAATAGTCCGTTTCCGTCCCGGAGTCCCAACTGTACCCGAACGGCGAGTACACGTAGGTGTGGTGCGTAACGTTGATGCCGCCCTGGTCGTACGACGGCACGGCGACCTGCAGAGTGAAGGTTGCACCCGGCGAGTCGGGCGTCTCGCTGAAGTACGTCGCCTGGTCATAGTACGCGAAATATTCGCTGCCTATGCAATATCCGCCGTTCGCGCTTTGCGGCATGCGTGCGATCTCCGCGTCCTTGCGCTGCACGCGAATGTCCGAGCCGGCGTACGATGCATGGTTTCCGCTCTTGAACCGGACGTCGACGGACGACCCGTTGTTCGTGACCGAAACGGGATCGATCGCGACGACTTGATGCGTCGCGTCGAGATGGATGAAATATGCCTGAGGCAGGCTTCCCGCCGACGATGGGGCCTGACCGCCGGTGGCGTGTGCGGCAGGGGATGGGACTGCCGACGATCCGCCGGAGCATGCCGAGATCGCGCATCCGAGAACGGCGCATCCCGCCGACGCGAGAAGGCGCGGTATGGAAATGTTCATTGTTTACACCCTAAACGTGGAGTAGTGGAGTTTGAGGCGCTTCGCTGCCCAAACGCACCCTCCCTTGCTTAAGGCAGCGTGAAGGACGTGCCGGTCACCAGCGCGGGCTTGATCGTGCCGATCGTGCAGCCGGAAGTGACGTTGCACGATGCGCTGGATGCGCCGAAGTAGTCGCCCGCGTCGATGATTCCGTCGCCGTTGATGTCAAGCCAGACGGCCACCTTGAAGTTCGTCGCGTCTGCGGGCCGAACGTCGGCGATGCGGAACGAGCCGTCGCTTGCGACCGGAACGCCAACGGGGTAGTCGTAGTCCAGAATCGCCGGACGGTTCGAGCCGCTGTTGCTGTAGGCGAACGCGATCATCTGCGTCGCCGAGTGCGGCAGCGCGTGCGGTCCCGTTGCGATGGCGCCGGTGTCCTGTAGCAGCGACGCGACGGCACGATATACGTCGAGGCGGCCGTGACCTTGATACGGATCGTTGATGTTGTCCGCCGTGTCCTCGATGAGCTGCTTCACGGCGGCGGGCTGCAACGAACGGTGGCCGCCGGCCGCCGAGTACAGGAGCGCCGCCGCAGCCGAGACCTGCGGCGTGGCCTGAGAGGTACCGTTGAAGAGCGCCGTGCAGTTGGTCGGAATGTGGGCCAACGTGCCGTTACCATATGTGCACGGATCGGTAGCGGCGGTGGAGTAGTAGTTCCAGATCCAGTGCAGGATGTCGTTGTCGCTGCCGCCCGTCGCATTTCCGCCCGGCGCGACGACCGATAGACCGACGCCGGCTTGAGAGTAGGGTGCGACCGCTTCGGTGGACGCGGAGTAATCTCCCGAGCCGTTATCGACGAGGTCGGAAGCTCCCACCGAGATCACCCCGGGATAGCCCGCGGGATAGTCGAGATTGAGATGCTGGAAGCCGTCCCCGCTGGAGTCCTTACCGTCGCGATTGTTTCCCGCGGCCGCGACCACCGTCGTGCCTGCCGCGAGCGCGGCCTGGATTCCTTCGAACTCGCCTTCGTCGTAGCCGCCGTTCCAATCGCTCGAATTGTACTGGTTGTCGCCGAAACTCTCCGGCGCGCCGAGGCTCAGATTGACCACGTCCGCGTTGTGCGCGATCGCATCCCCGATCGCGATCGCTTCGTCGGAACCGAGAGCCGTCCCGGAATTGCTGAAGATGTCGATCGCGATCAGCTTCGCCGAGTAGCCGCCGCCCGCGAAGTTATGGTTGCCTGAACCGAACGCCGTCCCGTTGCCGGCCAATGCGTCCGCGATCCCGGCAACGTTCGTCCCGTGCCCGTCCTTGTCCGTGATCGTGCTGGAGCGCACGCCCTGAACGACCGTCTCCGAGAAGACGACGTTCGTTGAGATGTCCGTGTTGGTCAGGTCGACGCCGGTGTCGATCACGGCGATCGTCGCCCCCGCGCCCTTGGTGTACGACCACGCGTACGGGAAACCGGTCGCGTAGAGATACCACTCGTTCGGAATGATGAAATCTGGGTCGTTGGGGATCGTCTGGGTCTTCGAGAGCGTGTAGCGCTGGTGGACCGGGAAGACCGCGGCCACGCCGGGCTGGGCCAGCAGCGAGGCCGCGTACGCCTGCGGTGTCGTCCCGGACGGCACGTCGACGACGGTCAGCGGGTCACTGTTCGTGGTCGGCAGTTCCACGCCGCGCGTCCCGAGCGCGCGGATCGCGGCGTCGACGGTGCGGCCATTCGCGCGCAAATGATCGTTGCTGAAGCGAACGTAGAGCTTGTTCTGAACGATCCCCGAGGTCGTACGCGCGTTCACCGTGCGGCGCATCTCACGGATCGACGAACGCGCGATCCCCGATGCGGAGGAGAGCACGCCGCGGCCGATCGACTGGAGACTCGACCCGTCGATGTGTCCCGTCGAGTCCGAGTTCCGGTTGTAGTAGACCTGATGCGGGCCGTCGTGGATCTGCTGGACGTTCACCGTGAACGGCCCCGCCGCGTTGTTCGTCGCGAAGCGGTATTGCATGTTCGTCGAGGAGTCCGGGAGCGGGTCGGTCGCCGGCGTGGTCACCGTCGTATTGTACTGCGTCGTCTGGCCGGAAGGGTCCAGCCGCTGCACCGTGATCCCCGAGGGGTCCGAGGTGAGCGCGTAGGTGCTGGGGCAGCCGTTCAGCTGCGCGGAGCTCTTCGGGCAGTTGTTGCCGCCGTGGCCGCCGCCGGCCGAAGCGGTCCCGAGCGAGTTGATCGGCTCCGTACCAGGCGGGGTCGTCGCCCCGGGCGGGAGCACGGTGCCCTTGTGTCTCCCCGGGTGGCACGCCGCCAGCATCAGCGCGGCGGCGACCACGGCGGAGAAACGGACGATCGGGCGGTGTGTCATGCGCATCGCTTTCCTAGGGGACGGCGGTCGGGGCCGGGACTTCACGTTCGAGACGGCGCCAGATCAATCCAAGCGCCGCGACGGTCGCGCGTTCTCGTATGTCGGCACGGTCGCCCGGAAACGTGAGCCGGCGCGTCTCGATCTCACCGTCTCCAAATGCCAGCGCGTACCACACCAAACCTACGGGCTTCTCCTCCGTTCCGCCTTCGGGTCCCGCAATCCCGGTCACGGCGATCACGACGTCGGCGCCGAGCCGCTCGCGCCCGCCGCGCGCCATCGCGACGGCGGTCTCCTCGCTGACCGCTCCCGCGCTCGCCAATGTGCGATCCGGTACGTTGAGTAGCGAAATCTTTACCTCGTTCGCGTACGCCACGACGCCGCCGCGGAACGCCGCCGAGGCGCCCGGGACCGCGACGATCGCGTCCGCGACCGCGCCGCCGGTGCACGACTCGGCGGTGCCGAGCGTGAGCTTCCGCTCCGCGAGGCGGTGCACGATCGCGCCGGCGAGCGTCGTCTCGTCGTCGCCGAAGTAGCCGCTCCCGATCCGCGCGCGCAGCTCCGCGGCGACCGGCGCGATCAGCTCCTCGGCGCGCTCGCGGCTGGCGGCTTTCGCCATCACCTTCACGTCGACGCGGAAGCCGTGCGCGAGCACCGCGATCTTCGGGTTCTCGAGCGTGCGGAAGAGGTCTTCGATCTTGCTGTCGAGCGTCGACTCGCCGATCCCGACCGTGTGCAGCGTCTTGGTGTAGATCGCCTCGCGCAGGCCGAAGCGCTCGACCAGCCACGGGATCAGCTTCTCGCGCAGCATCGGCTTCATCTCGCGCGGCACGCCCGGCATACACGCGACGAACTTCCCGTCGTCGCGCAGCGCGATGAACCCGGGCGCGGTGCCGTGCGGGTTGTCCATCACGACGCAGCCTTCGGGGAGATACGCCTGGCGCCGGTTGTTCTCGGTCATCGGGCGCGCGAAGACCTTGAAGCGCTCCTCGATCGCGCGCAGCGAGGGCTCGTGCAGCACCAGCCTCTTCCCGACCGCGCGCGCGACGGCGTCCTTGGTCAGATCGTCGACGGTCGGGCCGAGCCCGCCGGTCGTGATCGCGCCGTCGGCACGGTCGAGCACGCCTTCGAGCATCGCCGCGAGGCGTTCGGCGTTGTCGCCGACGGAGTGTTTCGCGTAGACGTCGACGCCGTGATCGGCGAGCTCGCGCGCGACGAACGGTGCGTTGGTATCGAGGAGGTGACCGAGGAGGATCTCGGTCCCGATCGTCACGATCTCGGCGGACGCCATGCGGCGGTGTTCGATCCGGGCGGTGCGGTCACCGCCCGCTGCGTCAGAACGCTTCGGCGAGCGTCGGCGCGTACGGGTAGACGTGCGTCATCCACCCGTAGACGTTGTCGAGGAAGACGCCGCCCGCCGCGTCGCACGCCGCGCGGGTGTTGATCGTCCCCTCGAACCCGAACGGCGCGCGCTCGGCGTGCGTCCGCAGCGGCGGTGAGCCTCGGCGCGGCACGCAGATGTTGCGGTGGCTGTGCCAGTGGCCGAGCGCCAGCGGGATGCGCTTGTCGAGCTCGTCCATCGACGCGGTGATCGGCGCGGTGAACATGACGCCAGCGAGCTCGAAGCCGCGCGGCGTGCGGCGGTACAGGATCGCGGCGGGCGCCTCGGGATCGAGATGATCCTGGTTCTTCGCGAAGTTCTCGTACTTGAAGAAGTGCTTGAGCGATCCGACCGGGACGTCCTCGCCTTCCCTGCGGTACCCGTCCCGCTCCGCCGCCGCGGGATCGCGGTAGCGCACGAGCTCACGCCGCAGGATCGCGAGCAGCCGCTGCGTGTGCGCCATCTCGTCGGGCGGGACGGACTCGCGCGTCTCGCTCATCCGCGTGTGCCCGTACGCGTCCATCCCCATCCCGCTGACGCGAGCGACGCCGCGCGCGCCGTGCGCCGAGCACCCGGCCGACAGCGCACAAACCATCAGCGCCGCCGCGGCGCGTGCGACGAACGTGCGGATCATCCCCACTCTCCGGGCGGCGCGATCACCGCCAGCGCGTGCAACAACGGGACGCCGATCCAGATACGCCGGCGCGCATCGACCGCGATCGTCGAGCCGCCGGTCATCGGCAGCCGCGTGTCGTGCGGCACGTCGTCCGGCCCGATCGTCACGAGGTGATTGCGTCCGTCCCGATCGGCGCCCAGCAGATACGCCGTGCGCGTGCGCGCGTCGTACGCGGCGTCGGTGATCTCGACGCCGAGGAACCAGCGGCGGACCGTCCCGCCGGCGAGCCGGCGTTCGACGGCCGAGCCCGCGAGGACCCAGAGCGCTTCACCGCTCCGCACGAACCGCGGAACGCCGAAGTGCCCGCACAGCCAT
The DNA here is from genome assembly GCA_036264835.1 of Candidatus Elarobacter sp. GTDB lineage: Bacteria > Vulcanimicrobiota > Vulcanimicrobiia > Vulcanimicrobiales > Vulcanimicrobiaceae > Vulcanimicrobium. The sequence continues at coordinate 13,752 of DATAQE010000079.1, read as the reverse complement.
TCCGAGCCGCGCACGCGGAAACCACGCACGCGCGTCACCGCGCAGCCGTTTCCGCCGAGGAAGACGTCCTCGCCGAGGACCGCCGCGGCGTACGGGCGCGGCATCCCGATCACATGCCTGAGATACGTCGTCCCGTCCGGATCGGCGTACCCCAGCCCGCCCGCGTATCCGTACGCGAACCACCACCGCCCGCCGGGCGTCCGTTCGATCCAGGTGACGAACGGGTAGTCGTAGCGGTAGAGATCGCCGTCCGGAGCGCGCCATTGCGGAATGGGCAGCGGGCGCCGGAACTGCGTCCCGTTCGCGATCTCGATGATCGTGTTCTTCGCGACGCAGGCGAAGCCGGGCGTCGCGTACGGGACGACGAGCGCGGCGTTGCGCGAGTCGCACCAGTCGAACGACGCTACCGCCGAGGACACGCCGTCCGTGCCGAGGACGCGGTACAAGCCGTCGCCGGCGCGAACGTACACCCAGCCGTCGCGCGCGGCGACGACCGCGATCAGCGGCCGCTGCGCGATCTCGGTGTCGCGGAGTTGAATCGTGCGGATCTCGCGCCCCGGCAGCGCGGCCCAGTGCTTCACGGGCCCGGCCGAGACCGGCTGCGCGAGGCCGAGCGACGCGCCGAACGCGAGGACCGCCACGAGCTTCGTCCGCATGCCACCAGCATCGACGAAGCGCTGGGACCAGTCTGGGAGACGCTACTCGAGGACGGTCGGACGCTGGGCGGCGAGCTCGTCCTCGAACCAGACGGGGTACGAGGCGGTCGCGTCGAGCGCGAAGCCGCGCGTCGCGGCGAGGACCGCCTTGCGGCGGTCCGCGCGGTCGGGGAGCGCGCGGCGGTTGCGGCGCTTCTGCGTCGCGAGGCAGTCGACGAAGCGCGCGAACTTCGCGTCGAGCGCGCGCTGCAGCGACTCCTTGACGATCTTGCCGACGCGCGGCGCGACGCCGCCGGTCGAGATCCCGATCCGCACCGGGCCCGCGCGCACGATCGCCTGCATCGCGACGAAGCCGTGACGCGGCTGGTCGATCGTGCACAGTAGGAACTTGTGCGCGTCGGCGAGCGTGCGCAGCCGCGCGGAGAGCGCCTCGTCCTGCGGTGTCGAGATCACGAAGAACGCGCCCGCGACGTCGACGTCGCGCAGCGCGGCGGGATCGGTGATGCGGCGAACCTCCGCTCCGACCTCGCGCAGCGCGTCGGCTTTCTCGGTCGCCTCGCGGTCGTCGCCGGCGCCGATCACGACGCACGGACGGCCGACGAGGTTCAGGCTGACCGGGAAGAACCCGTGCGGCGGCAGCGGGTCGTCGTGCATCAGAGATCCACCGGGCGCAGGTAGAACTCGTTGATCGCGGTCCCCGAGACGAGCGCGGTCGTCGGGAGATGGCGCTTCCAGTGCGTCGAGTCGACGCGGCGGCGGACCAGCCGCACCTCGGCCGGATCGTAGCCGCGCGCGACGATCGCCGGATCGCGGTAGCCGAGCAGGATCAGGTTCAGGATGCGGTCGGCCTTCGCGTAGGTGATCCCGAGATCGCTCTCGTCGGTCTGGTTCGCCTCGAGGTCGGCGCTCGGCGGTTTGTCGACGACCTCGTTCGGGACGCCGAGATGGCGCGCGAGCGCCCAGACCTGCGTCTTGTAGAGATCGCCGATCGGGTTCACCGGCGGCGTGTCGTCGGCGTGCCAGGTGAAATAGCCCATCAGCCGCTCCGTCTTGTTCCCGGTGCCGACCGGGAGCGCGTTGCGGCGCGCGGACTGGTCGAAGAGCACGAGCATCCGCATCCGCGCCATCACGTTCCCCTTGCGGCGCGGGTCCGCGTCGGGCGCGTGCTTCAGATACCCGTCGACCGCGTCGCTGATCTCGATCGTCTCGCAGTGGATGCCGAGCGCGTCCGCGACCCGCTGCGCGTCGGAGAGCGAGTTCGGGCTCGAGGTGCGGTACGGCATGCGGATCGCGTAGACGTTCTCGGGGCCGAGCGCGCGCGCGCAGAGATACGCGACCAGCGCGCTGTCGATCCCGCCCGAGAGGCCGAGGATCGCGCGGCCGATCCCGCGGCGCTCGACCATCTCGTCGCGCAGGAACGCTTCGAGCCAGCGCGCCGTGAGCTCGGCGTTGATCGCAAGGGACGGTTCGTCGCTCTTCGCCGGGATCACCGGCAGCGCGGTCGTGCTCATGCGTGCTCCTCGAGCCGGCGCGTCACCGGGATCTCGTCGTCGAGCCACAGATCGGGGAGCACCGCCGAGAGATCGCCGAGCAGCGGGATCGTCGCGCGCGCCAGATCGACCTCGTCGCGGTCCAGCCGCACGGTGACGACGCACTCTTCGAGCGGCCCCGCCGATTGCAGCACGTCGCCGCGCGGCGAGATCGCGCACGTCCCGCCCGACATCCCCTTGCCGCCCTCGAATCCCGTCAGCCCGGCGTACAGCACGTAAACGCCGTGCTCCGCGGCGGCGGCGGTGAGGATCGACTTCCAGCGCGCGTTGCTCTCGAGCTCATCGTCGCCGCACAGCCCGCGCCCCGGCGAGGCGCTCGGGACGATCAGCAGCCGCGCACCTTTGAGCGCCGCGACGGTCGGCATCAGCGCGTGCCACGCGTCCTCGCAGATGAGCATCGCCGCCGTCCCGAACGGCGTCTCGAACACCGAGAGCCGCCGGCCGCGCGTGAGGAACCGCTCCTCGTCGAACACGCCGTAGGTCGGAAGGAACATCTTGCGGTGCACGTGCGCGACGTGCACCCCTTCGGGCGCGCCGCAGCGCACGTAGATCGCGCTGTTGTGGAACGTCCCTTCGACGTTCTCGTAGAACCCGCAGACGACGTCGCACGGCCGCGTCGCGCCGGACGCGCGCCACTGCTCGTCGATCCGCGCCGCCATCGTCGGCGCGTCCATCGCGAGCTCGTAGACCGCGCCTTCCAGAAAATACCCGGTGAGCGCCGCTTCGGGGAAGACGATCAGATCCGGCTCGCTCGGCGCCAGCTGCGCGAAGACCGCGCGCATCGCCGCCAAGTTCGCCGGCACGTCGCCCTTGCGCGGCTTGAACTGGACCAGCGCCGCGTTGAGGTTCACTTCGCGACGGCGAGCGTCGGGACGGTGCGCAGGCGCTCCGCGATCTCCTCGGCGGGATACGTGAGGATCTCGACCAGCGTCGGGTGGAGGTGCGGGATCCGCGCGTAGTCCTGCACGGTCGCGCCGTACGCCATCGCGACGATCAGCGGCTCGATCAGATCGGAGGCGTTCGGGCCGAGGATCGCGGCGCCGAGGATCCGGCCGTCCTTCGGCGAGGCCATCATCTTCACGAAGCCTTTGGTGCGCCCGAGCGCGACCGCTTTCCCGTGGTCCTCGAACGGATACGACGCGACCAGGTAGTCGATCCCCGCCGCCTGCAGCTCGCGCTCGGTCTCGCCGACGACCGCGACCTGCGGATCGGTGAAGACGGTGTGCGTCTTCGAGAGACTGTAGTCGACGCGCTCGCGCGCGCCGGTCGCCGCGTTGCGGCCCGCGATCTCGCCCTGCTGGATCGCGACGTGCACGAGCGGATGGATCCCCGTGACGTCGCCGACCGCGTAGACCTCGGGGTTCGAAGTCCGGAGGGTGTCGTCGACGGTGACGCCGGTGATCTCGTGGTACCGCACGCCGGCGTTCTCGAGGCCGAGCCCGTCGACGTTCGGGACGCGGCCGAGCGCGTAGAAGATCTCGTGCGCCGCGAGCTCGTGGTCTTCGCCGCCGCGCGTGAAGTGCACGACCTTCATCCCGTCGCCGCGCACGCTGACGCGGTGCACCAGCGCGCCGCTCTCGACGGCGATCCCGTCCTCGCGGAAGTACTCGGTCAGGCCGAAGCCGACGTCGTGGTCCTCGCCGGAGAGCAGGTGCTGCGAGCGGATCACGAACGTCACCGGGACGCCCGCGCGGTGGAAGAACTGGCCGAGCTCGCTGCCGACATAGCCGCCGCCGAGGACGATCACCGACTTCGGCGGCTCCTCCAGTTCGAGCGCCTCGTCGCTGTCGATGAACCCCGCTTCGGCCAGGCCCGGGATCGCGGCGGGCGCGACGACGCTCCCGGTCGCGATCACGAAGCGCGGCGCGTAGAGCACCTCGTCGCCGGCGCGCAATGTCGTCGGTGACTCGAACCGCGCCGCGCCGCTGAAGGTCGGGAACGTCTCGATCCCGGCGATGCGGTAGTCGGCCCAGCCGCGCACGAGGGTGCGCTTGCGCTCCTGAAGCGCGCGGAAGTCGAGCTTCGGCTCGCCGGCGCGGATCGCGAGCTCGCCCGCGTTGCGGATCTCGTGGAGCAGGTCGGCGGTCGCCAACAGCGTCTTCGAGGGCATGCAGCCGCGCAGGATGCACAGGCCGCCGAGCGGTCCGGGGTCGACCATGGCGACGTTCGCGCCCAGGTCGCGGGCCGTGCGGGCCGCGGCGAAGCCGCCGCTCCCGGCGCCGACGACGATCAGATCGAATCGATTCGGAATGGTGTGCTCCTCGCTCTCCCGTCGAACTCGACACGTTCCCACGGCGCGATGGTTCCAGCCGAAAGCAGGCGGCCCGGGACGCCGGTGGGGAACGAGGCGGACCGTGGATCTCGCCCTCGTTGGATCCGCCGTCCGGGACCGGCCGGCGGCGCTCGTAGCCTCAGTCGGCCGTCCCGCCGTCGCCGCGGTCGGCCTGGCCGGGCTCACCGCCGGGTTCTTCCTCTGGTACACGCTCGCGCTGCGCGCCCCGCACGAGGCGCTCTTCCTCGACGTCACCTTCGCGCTCTCGCTCGTCGCCGGCGTCGCGGGCGTCCTCGCCGGCTGGCTCGGCTACGGCCGCTACTTCGCGCGCCGCGCGCGCGTCGACGAGATCACCGCGCTGCAGTACGACGCGATCTCGTGGTCGTCGCTGGTGCTGCTGTGGGGCGTGCTGCTCGCGCCGAGCGGCGGGCACGGGCCGGGGCGCGCGGCGGGCGTCGCCGCGGGCGCGTTCGTCCTCGCGAAGCTGGTCGTCGCGGCGCGCTTCAACCGCACCGTCCGCGACGTCGCGGTGACGTTCCTGATGACGCGCCTGCCGCTGATCGCGATCGCCGAGCTCGCCGCGATGGTGATCGGGCAGCGGCCGGGGACGCACTACGCGGCCTCGGAGAACCCGCTGCTCGCGGTGTGGGGCCGCTGGGACGCCGAGCACTACCTGACGATCGCGCACAACGGCTACTCGGGCTACGAGCCGGCGTTCTTCCCGCTCTACCCGCTGCTGATCCGCATCGCCGGGGTGGCGACCGGCTCGTACCTGACCGCCGGGCTGATCATCTCGAACACGGCGAGCTTCTTCGCGATGCTCTATCTCTACAAGCTGGTCGAGCATCAGTACAACCGCCACGTCGCGCAGCGCGCGGTCTTCTACGTCTCGATCTTCCCGACGGCGATCTTCTTCTCGGCGGTCTACAGCGAGTCGCTGTTCCTCTGCCTGACCGTCGCCTCGTTCTACTACGTGCGCGAGCGGCGCTGGGTGACCGCGGGGGTCTTCGGTTTCTTCGCGGCGCTGACGCGCTCGGAGGGCGTGCTGCTCGCCGCGCCGCTGTTCATCGAATGGGTCGTCGCGGCGAAGGAAGGCGGGCGGGAGTTCTTCCGCTACTGGTTCGACGACGTCGTGAAGCCGCTGATCGGGATGGCGCTGGTCCCGCTCGGTCTGGCGGCGTACATGGCGTACCTGTGGGTGCTGAACGGCGACCCGCTGCGGTTCTCGCACGTCCAGACGCACTGGGGCCGGCACTTCGCACCGCCGTGGGAGTCGGTCTCGTACACGGTCCACAAGATGCTCCACGCCACCACGACGCAGACGGTCGCGAACGAGAGCCTGGAGCTCGCGTTCACCGCGCTGATGCTGATCGTGCTCGCGCTCGGGCTGCGGCGGCTGCGGCTCTCCTACGTCGTCTACATGGCGCTCTCGGTGATCATCCCGATGTGCACCTCGAGCCTGATGAGCATGCCGCGCTTCGCGCTGGTGCTCTTCCCGATGTTCGCGCTGTTCGGGCTGTGGGGCGCGCGGCCGACGTTCTCCAACGCGTACGTCGCCTTCTCGCTGCCGCTGCTGGGGCTGTTCACCGTGCTGTTCGCCGATTGGTACTGGGTCGCATGAGCGAAGCGCGGAGCGCGGGCCTTCTCGAGCGCGTGCGGAACCGTCGCGGGGTGCGGCAGTTCGTGAAGTTCGCGATCGTGGGGGCCTCGGGGTTCGTCGTTAACCTCGTGATCTTCACGCTGCTGCAGCGCGTCGTGCCGAACAACAATTCGGCGGGGCCGTACTTCGCGATCTACTCGATCGCGTTTCTCTCCGGCGGCGTCTCGAACTACTTCCTCAACCGCGTCTGGACGTTTCGCTCGACCGGGCACGCCGGGCGCGAGGCGGTGCAGTTCATGAGCGTCTCCGTCCTGGCCCTGCTGGTCGGCCTCGCGGTCTCCGCGGTGGTGGCGCGCGTGATCGGCCACTACGGGCACGCGGCGTGGTTCTGCGCGACGCTCTCGGGGATCGTCGTCAACTTCTTCGTCAACAAGTACTGGACGTTCCGGTCGGTCGGATGAGCGCCGCGCGGCGGTTCTGGATCGCGGCGCTCGTCGTCACCGCGGTCGGCGCGGTCCTGCGCTTCAAGGGGATCCACGACCCGATCTTCGACCATCCGGGCTGGCGGCAGGGCGACACCGCGGCGATCGCGCGCAACTTCGCGCAGCTGCAGTACAACCCGTTCTTCCCGCAGACCGACTACGACGGGCCGCCGCCGAACTACGTCGAGCTCGAGCTGCAGATCGTCCCGTTCCTCGCGGCGACGCTCTACAAGATCTTCGGCGTGCACGAGATCTTCGGGCGGCTGATCTCGCTCGCGTTCGGCGTCGCGACGATCCCGGTCATCGCCGCGTTCGGGCGCTGGCTGTTCCGGTCGGACCTCGCCGGTGTCGCGGCGGCCGCCGCGTACGCGGTGGTGCCGGGGGCGTGGTACTACAGCCGGACCTTCATGCCCGACACGACGATGGTCTTCTTCACCACCTGCGCGCTGTACGCGTGCGCGCGCTGGATCGTCGAGGACGGCGCGCGCTCGTGGCGCGGCTGGCTCCCCGCGGCGCTGCTGCTGACGACGGCGTTCCTCGCCAAGCCGGTCGCGGTGACCGCCGCGATCCCGGTCGCCGCGTGCGCGGCCGGCGCGCTCGGCTGGCGCGCCGCGGTGACGCGCCCGCAGCTGTGGGCGCTGGCGGCGGTCGCGTTCGTCCCGCTCGCGGTGTACGACCACGTCGTCTCCTCGCACGCGGAGTGGCACTGGGCGAGCGGGATCACCAAGCTGCACGTCATCCCCTCGCTGCAGGCGGCGCTCACCTCGCCGCACGCGTTCGCGCAGAAGGCGCTCGCGTTCACCGGCGCGCTGAAGATGCTCGCGACGACGATGCTCGGGCCCGTCGGGATCGTGCTCGCGGCGATCGGGTTCTGCGTGCCGCTGCGGTCGCGGAGCGACGCGCTGCTGTGGGGCTGGCTCGGCGGCGGGCTGCTCTACGCGTACGTCGTCGTGACGGTCGAGCGCGTCGACTACTATCTCTACCTGCTCCTTCCGCTGGGCGCGCTCGTGATCGGGCGGCTGTGCGCGTTCGCGGCCGAACGGTGGGGCGAGGCCCGCGAGCGGCGCACGACGCTCGCGGGGATCGGCGCCGTGGTGTGGCTGCTCGCGCTCGCCGCCGGGTATCGCGAGATCGCGCCGTACTACGGATGGAGCCGGGTGAACTACGTACGCGCGAAACAGCTCGACGCGACGCTCGCGCCCGGCACGCTGATCGTGATGGGGCACTACGACCCGTCGATCCTGTACACGATCGGGCGCAAGGGCTGGGAAGAGGACCCGCACCTGTGGACGCCGTTCGACGAGCAGAGCGCGATCCGCAAAGGCGCGCGCTACTACGTCTCGATCGAGCATGGGCGCCTGAAGCAGACGAACCTGGAGCTGTACTGCTGGCTCTCGCGGTTTCCGGTCCTCGATCCGGCGGCGGCGTGGCCGGTGTACCAGACCGATCCCGCGAAGGTCTTGCCGGGCGCCGAAGACCGCTGGCGCGCGTTCCGGCGCCGCGAGATGTCCGGCGCGTACGCGAACTGGAGACGCGAATGGAAGTCGGTGCCGGACCCCTGCCCGCCGCAGCCCTAGACGCGGACGTCGCCGCGCTGCGCGCGCGCGCGGACGCGTGGGCGCGGCTCAGTCTCGCCGGGAAGATCCGGCATCTGCGCGCGATGCGCGCGCGCACGATCGAGGTCGCGCAGGACTGGGTCGACGCGTCGGCGCGCGCGAAAGGGATCGCAGGGACATCCCTCGCCGGCGAGGAGTGGCTCTCCGGCCCGTATCCCTGGCTGACCGCGCTCGACCGCATGACCGCGACGCTCGGCGGGATCGCGCGCGACGGCGTCCCGCCGATCCCCGAACGCGCGATCCGCACCCGCCCTCCTTCGACAGGCTCAGGACAGGCTGGCCACGTCATCGTCGAGGTGTTCCCGCTCGATCGCGCCGACACGATCCTGCTGAGCGGCGTGAGCGCGGAGATCTGGATGCAGCCGGAGGTCACGCGCGAGACCCTCTTCGACAACGTGGCGAGCTTCTACAAGCAGCACGAGCCGCGCGGCTCGGTGACGCTCGTCCTCGGTGCGGGGAACGTCGCGAGCATCCCGCCGCTCGACGTGCTCTACGCGCTCTACGCGCACGGCAGCGTGGTGATGCTGAAGCTGAACCCGGTGAACGGGTATCTCGAGCCGCTCTTCGCACGCATCTTCTCCTCGCTGATCGACGAGGGCTACGTGCGCATCACCGACGGCGGCGCCGACGCCGGCGCGTATCTGTGCGAGCAGCCGGGGATCGACGCGATCCATCTCACCGGCGGCGAGCGCACGCACGACGCGATCGTCTTCGGCGGCGGCGCGGAGGGCGAGGCGCGCAAGCGCGCCGGGACGCCGGCGATCGCGAAGCCGGTGACGAGCGAGCTGGGCAACGTGACGCCGGTGATCGTCGTCCCCGGCCCGTGGAGCGAGGCCGACCTCGCCTTTCAGGCCGCGCACGTCGCGACGCAGAAGCTGCACAACGCCGGCGCGAACTGCATCGCGGCGCAGGTGCTCGTCACGCCGGCGTCGTGGAGCCTCACGCCGCGCTTCCTGGACTGCGTGCGCAAGGCGCTCGGCGAGGCGCCGCAGCGGCCGTCGTATTACCCGGGCACCGGCGCGCGCATGCGCAGCGCGGAGTACGCGCATCCGAGCGCGGAACGGGTGAACGTCCCGGTCGATGGCGTGCACCGGCTCTTCGTCGGCGGGCTCGATCCCGCGAGCGGCGACGAGCCGCTGTTCCACGATGAGGCGTTCGGGCCGCTGCTCGCGCAGACGTCGCTCCCCGGCGACGGCGCGGCGGGGTTCCTTCGCAACGCCGTGGCGTTCTGCAACGAGCGCCTGCGCGGGACGCTCGGGTGCTCGATCCTCATCCACCCGCGCACGATCCGGAAGCTCGGCGCGGCGTTCGAGGACGCGCTCGCGGAGCTGCGCTACGGCTGCATCGCGATCAACGGCTGGCCCGGCGTCGGGTACTCGCTCGCGACCGCGAGCTGGGGTGCGTTCCCCGGCGGGACGCTGAGCGACGTCGGCAGCGGGATCGGCGTCGTGCACAACGCGTACCTGTTCGACAAACCGCAGAAGACGGTGATGCGCGCGCCGTTCGCCCCGTTCCCGCGCTCGTTCGGCGACGGCGAACGCACGCTGCTCCCGACCCCGCCGTGGTTCGTCACCCACCGCCACGCCGACGCCGCCGGCCGCAACCTCTTCGCCTACACCGCGGAACCGTCGATGCTGCGCATGGCCGCCGTCGTCTTCGACGCGATGCGCGCCTGACGGAATCAGTTACGGCAGCGGCAAGAGGCTCGCCGGCGGGCCGAGGTTCTCCGTGGCGTGCTCGGGGACGCCGGACTCGACGAGCTGGCGGTACTGCTGGAGGCGCGCCGTCTGCCGGACGACCTCCTCGTTCAGGGCGTAGCTCTGGCGGATCGCCGTCGAAAGGTCGGCGGTGTCGTAGGTGTAGTCGAAGCGGTGCAGGGAGTCGAGGATGTCCTTGTTGAGCGTCTTGAGCTGCGTGTAGCCGCGGCGGATCGAGGCGCCGGTGACCTTGTAGGAAGGGTAGTTCGAGACGACGATGTCGCGCTTGATCTCGGCCTGCTCGATCTCGCCGCGCAGGCTCTGCACGCGCTCGTCGCTCGGAGAGTAGCGCGAGGCGACGGCGAGCGCGTCGATCGCGTCGTCGAACTTCGAGGCGGCGAAGAACGTCTGGGCGAGGCGGATCTGCACGTTGGTGAGCCCGTCGCGCGCGTGCTTGTTCGTCGGCTCGATCTTGAGCGCGAGCTGATAGGCGACCGAGGCGTCGGGATAGTTGCCGTGGACGAGGGCGACGTCGCCTTGGTGGTTACGCTCCTTGACGATCCAGCTCGCGATGCTCGACGCGCAGCCCGTCGTGGCGAGCGGCAGCGCGGCGGCGAGGCAGAGCAGCGTGATACGAACGATTCGAGCGAGCATCAGAGGCCACCGTGGGGCCAGACGTGGGCGACCGCGGCGATGTACTCGGCCGCGGGGAGGAGGATGAGCTGCGCGAGCAGCGTGCCGATGAACGCGGTGACGATCAGCCAGAAGATCATCGCGGAGACGTCCTGGCGCGGGCGCTCGTCGCGGACCGTCTGGTCGACGATCAGCGCGGTCGTCGGATCGATGAACAGCGCGAACGCGACGGTCCCGATCCCGTTGACGAGCCCGGAGAGACCGCTCGCCGTCGTGCGCGCGCCGAGGTCGACGACGCTGGCGTAGTACGCGGCGACGACGCCGACCGCGTAGACCGCGTAGAGCACGACGTTCGCGATCAGCAGCTTGCGCGGGACGCGGGAGATCGGGAAGTCGGCGAGCGAGAACCGCCGCGGGCGAAGATGCCGCAGCAGCCACATCAGCACCGAGGGATCCAATAGACGGAAGAGCGCGCGCGGGATCGAGCCGCGCCGCTCGAACGACGAGATCCCCCGGGTGAAGGCGGCGAGGAACAGCGGCAGCAGCAGCGCACCGACCAGGATCCCGAGCGAGCCCGCGCCGACGATGATCCGCATCTGCAGGTCGAAGACGTGCAGATCCGAGGCCGGCACCGTCGTGAGCCCGGCGCGGATCGCGGGGTTCGCCTTGCTGTCGGCGAGCGCGCCGAGCGAGGGCGTCATGAACAGCGCGGCGAGGCGGCTCGCCGTGACCAGCAGGCTGAAGAGCGAGATCGCGGTCGCGATCCGCTTCGTGGTGACCCCCGCGTAGCGCGCGGCGTACGCGCCGATCGCGATCGACTGCGGGATGAAGTTCGCGGCCGCGGCCAGGAGAACGTTCGCGTTGATGACGCCGCTCACGCGGCCGCGGCTCCCGGCAGGCGGACCCCGCGCACCGTCGCGGGACCGAGCACGCAGAGTGCGCGCTGCGCGGGCACGAGCAGCTCGCGCGCCAGCGCGTTCACCTCGCCGGCCGTCACGGCGTCGAAGCGCGCCTCGAGCTCCTCGGTCGAGATCTGCCGCCCGTGCACGAGGTGGTTGCGCGCGAGCCGCGCCATGCGGTTGAACGTGCTCTCGAGCGCGAGCGTGAGATTGCCTTTCAAATGCTCGCGGGCGCGGTCGAGCTCGGTCTCCGTGACGCCGTCGTGCAGCAGCCGGTCGAGCTCGTCGCAGACGACGCCGACGCACTCCTGCACGCGCTCCGGCGTGCAGCCCGCGCTCACCCCGAACAGCCCGGCGTCGCGATAGCCTTGCTGGAACGTCGAGATCTCGTACGCGAGCCCGCGCTCCTCGCGCACGCTCTGGAAGAGCCGGCTCGACATCCCGCCGCCGAGCAGCGTGTCGAGGACCGAGAACGTGTAGCGCCGCTCGTCGCGCAAGCCGAGGCCCGGCGTGCCGAGCAGCACGTACGCCTGTTCCGTCTCGTCGATCGTCACGTCGAGCGCGGGCGTGAAGCGCGGGCGCTCCGGCACGTTCGGCTGCGCGTCGCCGGCGAACGCCGCGAACGCTTCGCCGATCTCGCGGACGAGCGCGTCGTGGTCGAGATTGCCGGCGGCGGTGATGAAGACCGTCGCGGGCGCGTAGCGCGTCGCGCGCCACTGGACCAAGTCCTCGCGCGTGATCGCGGTGACCGTGTCGGCGAACCCGATCGTCGGGTCGCCGAGATTCGCGCCGCGCCATAGCGTGCGCGTGAACCGCTCGTGCACGACCTCGCCCGGCGAGTCGTCGTACATCTTGATCTCTTCGAGCACGACCTGCCGCTCGCGGTCCAGATCGTCCGCGTCGAAGCGCGCGTGCTGCAGCATGTCGGCGAGCACGTCGATCGCGCGCGGGAGATGCCGGTCGACGACGTGCGCGTAGAAGCAGGTCGACTCTTTGTCGGTCATCGCGTTGAGCTCGCCGCCGACCGCGTCCATCTCCTCGGCGATCTGCCGCGCCGTTCGCCGCGCGGTCCCCTTGAAGACCATGTGCTCGAGCAGGTGCGAGATCCCGCGCCGCGGCGCCGGCTCGAACGAGGAGCCGACGTCGGCCCACACGCCGACCGTCGCGGAGCGGACGTGGGCCATGCGCTCGCTCAGCACGAGGAGGCCGTTGGGTAGCACGGTCGAGCGGATCATCCGCGGGTCCCTTTCGACAGCGACGTCCGGAACGCCGGGTCCCAGAAGACGCCGTCCCCCGAGGCGAGCCGGACGCGAACGTCGCCGCGCCGCGCGCGCGGGACGGTGATCGAGAACACCGTGGCGGCGGTCGGCTTGGCGTAGTCCCCGCTGACGACCGTGCCCTTGCCCGCGTTCAGCGGAACGGTCGCCCAGCAGTCGACCTCGTCCACCCCGGGGGCCGCCGCGAACGCACCCTCGACGAGGCCGGCGATCTCGGCGTTCCACGCCGCGAGATCGAGCGCGCGGTGGAACTTCGTCCCCGAGACGATCAGCCCGCAGTCGACGTGCGGGCCGACGCGCTCGCAGCGCACGCGGGTGAGCTGTGCCGGCAGCGGACGCGCGAGCAGCGCGGCCGCGATGCGGCGCGCCGTCGCGACGTCGGTTCCCGAGCTGCGCTGCACGACGCGCGCGTCGTCGGCGCGCACGGCGACCGGCGCCAGCGCGATCATGCAGAACGCGAGTGTTTGCGCCGCAGGCGCGAACACACTAATAGGACTGCGCGAAATAGGCCTGGTACCGGGCCGGCTCGCCGCACGGGACGCACGTCGCCGCGCGCGCGGGCTCGCGCAGGTTGCGCGTCGTGGCGCTCGTCTCGGCCTTGACCGCGGCCTCGCACTCGGGGCTCCCGCACCAGGGAACGTCGATCATCCCCGCGCGCTCGCGCAGCAGCCGGAAGAACTCCTCGCGGTCGAGCGTCGCGATGGTGTGGTCCTGCAAGAACGTCTTCGCCTGCGCGAAGAGGTTGTGCTGGATCTGCTCGAGGACTTCGGGGATGAACGCGACGACCTGGTCGAGCGGAACCTGCTGCTTCTGCCCTTCTTCCTTCACCGCTTTGTCGCGGCGCACGAGCGTGACGACGCCCGCGTCGAGGTCGCGGTTGCCGAGCTCGAGGCGGATCGGGATGCCGCGCATGTCCCACTCGTTGAACTTGTAGCCCGGCGACTGCCCCGGCTTGTCGTCGAGCTTCACGCGCAGCCCGGCGGCCCGGCAGCGCTCGTACAGATCGCGCGCGGCCGCGTCGAGCCGCGTCGTGTCGCCGCGCGGGATCGGCACGATCACGACCTCGGTCG
>DATAQE010000030.1:0-1947 GCA_036264835.1 Candidatus Elarobacter sp. | reverse complement strand
GACGAGGAGATCGGCGAACTCGGCGATCGGCGCGCTCGCGTCCTTGTTGATCGCGATGATCGTCTCGGACGTGCGCATACCGACCTTGTGTTGGATCGCGCCGGAGATACCGACCGCGATGTAGAGCTGCGGGCTGATCGTTTTCCCGGTCTGCCCGACCTGGTGTCCGTGAGGGATCCAGCCGGCGTCGACCGCCGCGCGAGAGGCACCCACCGCACCGCCGAACGCGTCGGCGAGGTCTTTGAGGATCGTGGTGAACGGTTCCGGTCCGCCCATCCCGCGACCACCGCTGACGACGACCGACGCCTCTTCGACGCCGAGCTCCGCAGCGGCTTCCTCGACCTCGTCCTCCACGGTCACCGCGGAGGCCTTCCCGCTCGACGGAATCTGAACGATCTCGCCGGCCCCGGAAGTTTCCTTGGCGGCGAAAACGTTCGGCCGTATCGCTGCCACGCCGAAGTCGCTGCCCGTCAGCTTGCAGGTCGTGATGACGAGCCCGCCGAGCTTCGGCATCACGCACGAGACCTCGCCGCCCTCGACCTTGAAGTCGGTGACGTCGGCGTTGATCCCGCAGTCGGCGCGCGCGGCGAAGCGCGAGCCGACGTCGCGGCCGATCATCGTGTTGCCGACGAGGACGAGCGCCGAGCCGGCGCTCTTCGCGACGGCCTCGACCGCGTCGACCGCGCCGTCGATGAAGCGGTCCTCCTCGCTGATGTGGATCTGGTCGAGCGGGTACTTCTTGAGCGTCTCGGCGGCTTGCTGCGCGCCGGGGCCCGCTATGACCGCGTGCGCCTTCCCGCCGAGCTGGTCGGCGAGCGTGCGCGCCTGCGTGGCGGCTTCCAGCGAGCTGCGGCGGATCGTCCCGCCCTTGTGCTCGATGAACGCGATGACGTTCTGCATTATCGCTGTCCCTTCGGGCCAGCGATAATGCGTGGACCCAGCGCCACGCGTGGCGCCTTCGCAGCCGGCTCGATCGTGGTGATGTACGTGGCGAATGGCGAGATCACAGGAACTTCCGCTCTTTGAGGAACTGCACGATCGCGCGCGCGCCTTCGGCGGCGTCCGGTGCTTGGATGACTTGGCCCTTCGCGCGCGGGGGCGGCGTCGCGAGATCGGTGAGCTGCGCCTTCGCGCCGTCGGTTCCGACGGCGACCGTCAAGCCGAGGTCGGCGGCGGCGAGCTGCTTGATCTCCTTTTTCTTGGCGCCCATGATGCCTTTGAGCGACGGGTAGCGCGGCTCGTTCGCCGACTTCGTGACGCTGACGAGCGCGGGGAGCGGCGCGGAGACGCGCATGTAGCCGGTCTCCGTCTCGCGCTCGACGCGCACGCGGCCGTCCGCGACCTCGAGCTTGCGCGCGTACGTGAGCCCCGGGATCCCGAGCTTCTCCGCGAGCATTCCGGGCAGGTCGCCGCTGATCGCGTCGGTCGACTGCGTGCCGGTGACGACCAGATCGGGGTTCTGCGCTTTGATCGTCGCGGCGAGCGCGACGGCGGTCCCCCACAGATCGCTCCCGCCTACCGCGTCGTCGGAGAGCATCACCGCATCGTCGGCGCCCATCGCGAGCGCTTTGCGCACGATCTCTTTGCCGGACGCGGGGGTCATCGAGACGATGGTCACCGTGGAACCATCGTTCAGCTTCTCTTTGAGCTGGAGCGCCGCTTCGATGGCGTACTCGTCGAACGGGTTGAGCACCGTTTCGACGCCGGTACGGACGAGGCGCTTTGTCGCCGGATCGATGCGCTTGTCGGCGTTCGTATCCGGGACGAGCTTGACGGTGACGAGGATCTTCAGCTTCCGAAACCTCCGGACGCACGAAACCCGGCGGCTCGCCGGGTCGTCGGGAACCGCCGAAGCTTCTCGGGCGAGGACGGCGAGCCCTCCAACCTGTACGAAGTAACAGGTGAGCGCCCCCGACGAAAGGCGCCGGTATGCCGTCCAAAGTGAAC
>DATAQE010000095.1:0-7741 GCA_036264835.1 Candidatus Elarobacter sp. | reverse complement strand
CGGAGATCGCCGTAGGTCAGAATGTCGAGGTCGAGCACGCGCGGACCCCAGCGGTACGTCGGCACGCGGCCCGCTTCCGCTTCGATCCGCTTCAGCTCGGCGAGCAGCGCACGCGGCGGCAGCGTGGTGTCGAGCGACGCCGCCGCGTTCACGAACGGCGGCTGATCGGTGACGCCCCACGGTTCGGTGCGGTACAGCGGCGAGCGCGCGGCGACCGTGCCGAGATCGGCGAGGCGGTCGAACGCGTCGCGGACGTGCGCGCACGCGTCGCCGGCGTTCGAGCCGATCCCGATCGCGGCGAGGGTCACGGCAGGCGTTCGGTCCAGCCGTCGGGGCGCCAGCCGCGCACGATCGCGTCCGCGACGCGCACCACGTCGCGCTGCTCGGGGACGTCGTGCACGCGCACCACGTCGATGCCGGCCGCGATCGCGAGCGCGAGCGTCGCCGCGGTGCCGAACTCCCGGTCACCGACGTCGCGGCCGGTGAGCTTCCCGATCGTGGATTTGCGCGAGGTGCCGATCAGCGTCGGGAAGCCGAGCGCGACGAGCCGGTCGAGCGCGCGCAGTACGGCGATGTTGTGCTCCGGCAGCTTTCCGAAGCCGATCCCCGGGTCGAGGATCACGTGCTCCGCCGGGATCCCGGCGCGCACGCAGCGCGACGCTGCCGCATCGAGAAACGCGAGCAGCTCATCGACGACGTCGCGCTCGTAGATCGCGACCGCCTTGTTATGCATCACGACGATCGGCGCACCGGCTTCCGCCGCCGCCGCGACCAGCTCGTCGGAAGCGCCCCAGATCGAGTTCAGCAGATCGCCACCGGCGGCGCGCGCCGCGCGAAACACGCCGGGCTTGAACGTGTCGACCGACACGACCGCCTCCGGCGCGACGTCGCGGATCGCTTCGATCGCGGGGATCAGCCGCGCGATCTCCGTCGCCTCGTCGATCGGCTGGTGTCCCGGGCGCGTCGACTCGGCGCCCACGTCGACGACGTCCGCGCCGTCGGCGAGCTGCGCGGCCGCGCGCGACGCGGCGACCTCCGCGTGCGGATCGCCGTCCCCCGAGAACGAGTCCGGCGAGACGTTCACGATCCCCATCACGTACGTCCGCACGCCCCACGCGAGCACGCGGTCGCGCACCCGCAAGCCGCCCCGAGACGCGTTCATCCGTTACACATTCGAGCGGGACTGCACGTTCGCCATCCACCAGTCGCGCAGCTCGGCGACGATGAACGTCGAGCCGGTCACGACGATGATGTCGTTCGCGTCGGCGTTGCGGCGCGCGACCGAGAACGCTTCGACCGGATCGGTGATCGCACGGCCCCACCCGCCCTTGTCGTCCGCGATCAGCGCGAGCCGCTGCGGCCGCGACGAGCTGCGCCCCGGCGTCGAGAACGACGTGAAGATGAACGCACCGTTCAGCGGGAGGAACGGCTCGATCACCTTCACCGCGTCCTTCGACTCGCCGATCGCCATGAGGAACGTGAAGCGCCGCCCCGGGAACGTCTCCGCCAGCGCATGCGCGAGGCGCTCCGCCTTGTCGGGATTGTGCGCGATGTCGAACACCACGCCGGGATGCGAGGGGAAGAACTCCATTCGCCCCGGGATCACCGTGCGCGAGAGCCCGGTCTCGATCTGCTCGCGCGTCGGCCGCAGATCGGGCCCGAGCTGCTCCAGCGTGCGGATCGCGGTCGCCGCGTTCTCCTGCTGGAAGTCACCGAGGATCGGCAGCGAGACGTCGTAGCGGTCCTCGGGCGTCGTCACGATGAACGACTGGCCGTAGCGCTCGCCGCTGCGCGGTTCGACCGTCGCGGTGTCGGCGACGGAGATGAACGGCGCGCCGGCGTCGGCGCAGGCGAGCTCGATCACGCGCCGCGCGCCGGGATCGCGCACGTTGCTCACCAGCGGCACGCCATCTTTCGCGATGCCGGCCTTGTCGCGCGCGATCTCTTCCAGCGTATCGCCGAGGATCTCGGTGTGGTCCAGCCCGACGTTCGTGATCACCGCCACGCGCGGACGCAGCACGTTCGTCCCATCGAGCGTCCCGCCGACGCCGGCCTCGATCACCGCCACGTCGACCTCGCTGCGCGCGAACCACAGGAACGCGAGCGCGAGCAGCGTCTCGTAGTACGTCGGGCGGCCGTGCTCGTAGGAGATGCGGTCGACCGCGTCTTGCATCTCGCCGATCAGCGCGGCGAAGTCGTCCTCGGGGATCGCGACGCCATCGACGCGCGCGCGCTCGGTGACGCTGGTCAGGTGCGGCTTCGTGTGCAGGCCCGTCTTCCGCCCCGACGCCTGCAGCGCGGCGGCGATCATCGTCGAGGTCGAGCCCTTCCCGCTCGTCCCGGCGACGTGCACGGTCGGATACGCGTTCTGCGGGTCGCCGAGCGCGGCCAGGAACGCGTACATGCGGTCGAGCCGGTTCGGCATGCGCCGCGATGCGTTCTCGTTGATCAGACCGAGCAGGTACGACTGCGCCGACTGGAACGTCACCCTTCGTGATACCCGGTCGGATGCGCGTCCGTTTCGTGCCCGGCGAGCTGGTCGAGCGCGTGCGGGAGCGCGGCGACGATCGCGTCGAGCGTCTCGCGCACGCCGCGCGGGCTGCCGGGCAGGTTGACGATCAGCGAGCGGTTCCGCACGCCGGCGACGGCGCGCGAGAGGATCACCGTCTTGGTGTTGCGGATCCCGGCGGCGCGCATCGCCTCCGGGATCCCGGGGATCTCGTAGTCCAGGACCGCGGCCGTCGCCTGCGGCGTGCGGTCGCGCTGCGTCAGGCCGGTTCCGCCGGAGGTCAGGATCAGCCGCGTCGGACCGTCGCAGAGCTCGATCAGCGCGGCCTGCAGCGCGGCCGGATCGTCGGGCAGGATCCGTTCGTCCTCGACCGCGAGCGGGTTGCCGAGCAGCGCGTCCTTGATCACCGGGATGCACGCGTCGGGCCGCTCGCCGGAATGCGCGCGGTCGGAAAGGATGATGATCGAGACCGGGTGGACGACGTCGTCGTCGTACTGCGCGCTCATCGGAGCCTCCAGTCGCCGGATTTGCCGCCCGTCTTCTCGATCAAACGCACGCGCTCGACGACGATCCCTTTGTCGACCGCCTTGCACATGTCGTAGATCGTCAGCGCCGCGACGCTCGCCGCCACCATTGCCTCCATCTCGACGCCGGTCTGCCCGACCGTCGTCGCGCGCGTCTCGATCCGCAGCATCGACGGCTCCTCCCACACGAACGCGACGTCGACCGCGCCGAGCGGGATCGGGTGCGCGAGCGGGATCAGCTCGCCGGTCTTCTTCGCCGCCATGATCCCGGCGAGCTGAGCCGCCGCGAACGCATCCCCCTTCGCGAGCGTCGCGTCGCGCAGTGCATTCGCCGCATCGTCGCTGAGCCGCACGAACGCCTCGGCGCGCGCGGTGCGTGCCGTCGCGGCCTTCCCGCCGACGTCGACCATCGCGAGCGATCCGTCGTCCCTGATGTGCGAGAGCTTCACGCTCATAGGAACGAGAGATCCGTCGCTTGCGGCGTCACGTCGTTCTCGCGCAGCCAGTCCGCATCGTAGAGGCGCGAGCGGTAGCGGTCGCCGCCGTCGCAGAGGACGGTCACGACGACGCTGCCGGCCGGCAGCGTGCGGGAGTAGCGCGCGGCGGCGGAGACGTTCAGCGCCGCGGAGCCGCCGACGAAGAGCCCTTCCTCGCGAACCAGCCAGTGCGCCATCTCGACCCAGGTGCGGTCGTCGACGCGCAGCGCGTCGTCGACCGGCGCCCCGGCGAAGTTCGCGACGATCCGCTTGATCCCGATCCCCTCGGCGTTCGAGTCGCCCTCGACGGTGAGCTCGCCGGTCTTCACGTAGGCGAAGAGCGCGGAGCCGTACGGATCGGCGAGGACGACGCGCGTCCGCGGGTCGTGGGCCTTGAGCGCGCGCCCGACGCCCGCGATCGTGCCGCCGGTCCCGGCCGCGGCGACGAACGCATCGATCCGCCCGCCGGTCTGCGCGATGATCTCCGGGCCGGTCGTGCGCTCGTGCGCGTCGCGGTTCGCGGTGTTCTCGAACTGGTTGGCCCACACGGCGCCCGGGATCGACTCGGCGACGCGGCGCGCCTCGTGGTAGTAGTTCGCCGGGTTCGTGTACGGCGCGGCTTCGACGACGCGCAGGTCGGCGCCGTAGGTGCGCAGCAGCGCGTACTTCTCGGGGGCTTGGTCGTCCGGCATCACGATGATCGTCCGGTACCCGCGCGCGTTGCCGACCAGCGTCAGGCCGATCCCGGTGTTCCCGGCCGTCCCTTCGACGACCACGCCGCCCGGCTTCAGCAGACCGCGGGCCTCGAAGTCCTCGATGATGCCGCGCGCCGCGCGGTCCTTGACCGAGCCGCCGGGGTTGAGATGCTCCGCCTTGCCGAGGATCGTGCGGCCGAGCGCGGCGGAGAGCTTGGGAAGGGCGATCAGCGGCGTGTCGCCGATCGCCCCGACGAATCCGTCGGCAGCGGTCGCGGCGGCGCTTGGTGAGGGATTCGGCACGGTGCGGTGAACGTCGTCCGGCGAGGATGACGGTTCCTGTTCGGCTGGACGGCGCTCTCGGGTTGTACGCCGCGGCCGGCGACGCATGCGCCGGCCGCCGCCTCGGCTTCGGCCTCCGCCGCGCCGCTCTCGCCGCGAACTTCGCCCGTCATCGCGGCGGCGACGACGCGGCCGTCGCGGCGAGCTGGGTCGCGGGCGCGCTCGCCGAGGCCGGCCTGCTCGCCGTCGACATCCCCGAAGGCGCGAGCGAGCAGATGCGGCTGCTCGCGCTCGCCGACGTGCCGCTGCACGGGGCCCACCTGGTCGCCGCGCTGCCCGGCGTCGCAGCCGAGGCGGCCGACGCGGTCCGCTGGTACTGCGAGCACGATGACGGGACCGGGTTCCCCGACCGGCTGCGCTGGGACGGCATCCCCGCGGCAGCCGCGGCGCTGGGGATCGCGCACGCGTTCCTCCAGGCGGTCGAGCACCCCGACGAGCCGCGCGATGCCGCCGAGGCGCTCTTCGCGATCGAGGCGGAGAGCGGGCGCGCGTTCCGGATCGAGCTCGTCCGCGCATTTCGCGAGTTCATCGGCACGGCTCCGCAAACGTGGGACGCCGCGCCGGAGATCGCCCCGCCGGTGGTCGACGAAGACGCCGCGATCGAGGCGCTCACGGCACGCCTCGCTGCACGCGCGGCGCGAACCGCAACGCCTGCGGACGCGGCGACAAATGCGACGCACGGCGAGCGTCTCACGGAGCTCGCGCGCTCCGTCGCATCGGAGCTCGGCCTCGACGCGGATCGCGCGGCACGGCTCGAGCGTCTGCTCGCCGTGACGAGCGCGTTTCTGACGGGATCGGGGACGCCCGCGTGATCGATCTGCCGGCGCGAACGCGGCGCGTCTCGGGGACGCGGCTGCTCGACCTCTGCCGCGAGCGCGGGATCGAGAGCCTCGCCGATCCGTTCATGGGGTTGCCGACGCATCTGAACGTGCTGAAGCGCCACGGGATCGCGGTGCACGGCGGCGATCTGCTCGAATGGTTCGTGCGCGCCGGCGAAGGGCTCGTCGTCAACGACTTCACGATCCTGCGCGACAACGAGGTCGCGGAGCTCGTCGAGATGCTCCCCGGGCGCATCTATCCCACCGATCTGTTCCGCGCGTGGGAAGGCGTCTTCTTCAGCGAGGAGCAGACGCGCTATCTCGGCGTCTGGCACGCCAACGTGCACGCGCTGCGCAGCGACGGGCAGACCGGTCTCGCGGTGCTCGGCCTCTGGCACGTGCTCTGCCACTGGCTGCTCAAAGCGCGGCATCCCGACGAGATGGTCGACGTGCCGCCGAGCGAGCTCGCGTGGAACTACGTCCGCGAGACGGAGCGCTGGGTCGTCGGAAACGGCCGCCGCAACACGGTGCGCCGCGGCGACTTCGCGACGACGCTCGGCGCGGTGCGCGCGGATGCGGTCTATCTCGCGCCGCCCGGCCGCAGCGCCGCGCGCCGCATCGACGCGCGCGTGTGGATGTGGGAAGCATGGTGGGCCGGCGATCCGTATTTGAACGTCGAGCGGCTGTACCGCGACACGGTCTTCGGCGCGCGCACCAACGACGACGGCAGCTACGACCGCGCGGTCGACGAGGTGCTCGGCGCCGCGGACGCGGCGCCGTACGTCATCCTGCAGTCGACCGCGCGCGACTCCTCACGCTTCGAGCGGCTGCTCCGCGCGCGCCGCCCGAACGTCGAAACGGCGGCGTTCGGCGACGACGAGATCTACCTCATCGGCAAACGCTAACGCGCGGGTGAGGCGCTTTGGAAGCGGTACCACACCAGGCAGAGCAGCGCGAGGACGATGCTCACGATGCCGTGCTTCGTGTGCTGGCCCGGCGGATAGAAGTGCCCGGTCCAGTAGAGGATCGCGATGATGACGAAGACGACGGCGAGGATCAGCGCGAGCTGTTTCATGAGATGACCTTCGTGGCGAAGAGGACGAACGAGATTCCGCCGGCCGCGATGCAATACCATGCGAACGGCGAGAGATCGTTGTGGCGGAAATACCGGGTGAGGAACGCGACCGAGGCGTAGGCCGTGATGCCGGCGAGGATCCCGCCGGCGACCGCCTGCACGAGCACGACGTGCGCGCCGGGCGCGAAGAGCTTCGGGAACTCGAGGACGCTCGCGGCCAGGATCACCGGCGTCGCCAGCAGGAACGAGTACCGCGCCGCGTCCTCGTGGTGCAGATCGCGCAGCAGCCCCGCGACGATCGCCGAGCCGGACCGCGAGATCCCGGGCAGCAGCGCGAGCGCCTGCGCGAAGCCGACCAGCACGCCGTCCTGCGGCTGGAGCTCCTCGAGCCGGCGATAGGGATGTCCGGCACCGTGCGCGGCGCTCGCCGCAGACGCGTGCTGACGACGCCGCAGCCACTCGCCGAGCAGCATGATGAAGCCGTTCACGAACAGGAACGCCGAGACCGGCAGCGGCGAGGCGAAGAGTTTCTTCACGCTCGACTCGAGGAGCACGCCCAGGATCCCGACGGGGATCGTGCCCGCGACGAGGAGCCACGCGGTGCGCTCGTCGCGCTCGCCGCTCATGCGGCCGCGCGCGATGCTGGTGACGAACGCGCGCACGATCGCGATCCAGTCGCGCCAGTAGAACACGATGAGCGCCAGCGCGGTCCCGAGGTGCAGCACGACGACGAACGCGAGGAACGAGTCCGAACCCTCGTCGACGTTCCAGTGCAGCAGCGCCGGGATGAGCACGGTGTGACCGAGGCTGCTGACCGGGAACAGTTCGCTGACGCCCTGCAGAACCGCGAGGAGCATCGCTTGCACGAACGTCACAACGCGGGTCGGTTCGCACGCGGGGGAGGGTTTCCCGCCGGTGCGGAAGCGGTCGCGCGTGGGTGAGGCACGCTCGCACCGCCGGCTTTCGGACGCGCCGATGCTCGTCGCCTACACCATCGGCGACGAGTTCGCCGACGCGCGCACCGAGACGTACGACCTCGGTCTGGGCGGGCTCGCGATGTTCGCCGAGTCGGAGCTCGCGCCCGGCCAGCCGCTGCGACTCGAGCTCGAGCTGCGCGGCGACCCGCGCGCGCCGCTTCAGCTCACCGGCGAGGTCCGATGGTGCCGCTACGATCCCGTGCTCGCGAAACACCGCATCGGCATCGAGTTCACCGACCGCACCCCCGCCCAAGAAGCACAGCTCCGCACCTACATCGACACGATGTACAAACTCAGAGACCTCGGCGTCTTGTAGACTCCGAGG
>DATAQE010000182.1:0-4563 GCA_036264835.1 Candidatus Elarobacter sp. | reverse complement strand
CGCACGATCTCGTGCACGGGGAGCCGCGTCGTCTCGTCACCGTCGAGCATGACGCTGCCGGTCCGCGGCACCAGGCCGAGCACGCCGCGCAGCGTCGTCGTCTTGCCGACGCCGTTGCGCCCGAGCAGCCCCGTGATTCCGCCGCGGCGCACGCCGAACGAGACGCCCTGCAAGATGTGCGACTCGCCGAGGTACACGTTCAGATCACGCACGTCGAGCAACGTCGCGGTCGCGGCGGCGGCGCTCACAGCGGGTCTCCGAGATACGCCGACTGCACCGTCTCGTTGGCGACGATCCGCTCGGGCGTGTCGATCGCGAGCAGCGCGCCGTGGTGCATCACCGCCATCCGGTCGGCGAGCCCCATCACGAGGTCCATGCGGTGCTCGACCATCAGCACCGTCTTGTTCTGCTCGCGGTGGATCGCGCGGATCAGCGCCATCATCTCCGGGACGTCCTCGACCGCGATCCCCGCCGTCGGCTCGTCGAGCAGCACCACCGCCGGATCCCCGCACAGCAGGATCGCCAGGTCCAGCTTGCGCTTCTCGCCGTGCGAGAGCGACGCGGCCTTTACGTGCGCGCGCGACTTGAGCCCGACCTTCGCCAGCGCTTCGTGCGCGCGCTCGAGCGGCGCGCGCTGCGCGTCGGCGAGCACCCACACGCGATCGGATCCGCCGAGAAACGCCTGCGCCGCGAGCCGCGCGTTCTCCAGCACCGATAATTCCGCGAAGATCGTGGAGGTCTGAAACGTCCGCCCGAGACCGAGCCGCGCGCGCGCGTACGGCGGCGCGTGCGTGACGTCGTGGCCGCGAAAGGTGATCGATCCCGCGCTCGGGCGCGTGACGCCCGAGAGCAGGTTGAACAGCGTCGTCTTCCCGGCGCCGTTGGGACCGATGATCACGAGGAACTCGCCCTCGTTCACCGCGAGGCTGACGTCGTCGACGATCGTGACGCCGCGGATGCGCAGTCCGAGCCCCGCGGTCGCCATGACCGCGGGCGGCACGCTCGCCGTCAACGCGGCGCTACTTGAAGGGGCGCACCGGCGGCGAGACCGCTTCGAGCGGGATCGTCCGCACCAGCTTCGGCTCCAGACCGCCGCCCGACGCGACGAGCTTCGCGACGAACATCGGCTGCAGCATCGCGTGGTCAGCCGCGCGGATTCGCTGCCGGCCCTTCGGCGCGTCGAACGTCCAGTTCTCGAGCGCGGAGATCATCTTCCCGACGTCGTCCCCGTCGGCCGACTCGATCGCGTGCACGATCATCTCCGCCGCGACGAAGCCGTCCGGATCGAACAGGTCCGCAACCTTGTTGTTCTTCTTGAGCGCGGCGACCAGCGCGTCGTTGACCTTGTTCCGCGGCGCGCCGGAGAAGTAGTGCGAGAGGAACGAGATCTTCGGACCGGCCGAGCCGAGCGTCTCGTACGACGAGCGCTGGTCGAGCCCGCTCACGACGGTGATCCCATTGAATATCCC
Organism: Candidatus Elarobacter sp.; assembly: GCA_036264835.1. Classification (GTDB taxonomy): domain Bacteria; phylum Vulcanimicrobiota; class Vulcanimicrobiia; order Vulcanimicrobiales; family Vulcanimicrobiaceae; genus Vulcanimicrobium. The sequence continues at coordinate 3,094 of DATAQE010000182.1, read as the reverse complement.
GGCGTCCTCGAGCGACTTCCACATCGCGGGCGCCGTCGCGCCGGCCCACGCGGGGAAGAGCAGGTTCGGCTTCGCGTCCTTGATCTTCTGCGAGAACGGCGCGAAGTCGTTCGCCGACTGCGGCGCGAGGACCGAGGAGACGTCGGCGCCGACGCCGCCGAGCACCGTGCGGACCGCGGTCACGTTGGCCTGGCCGAACGCGGTGTCTTGCGCGTACACCACGACCTTCTTGCCGCGCAGGTTGCTGCCGACGATCGTCCCGGCGGTCAGCACGTCCTGGTACGTCTGTCGCCCGGAGCGGAATGTGTTGCGGTTGTTGCCGGTGATCGCATCGGCCGCGGCCGGTCCCGAGACGAACAGGACGTTGTTTTCCTTCGCGACCGACGCCATCTGGAGCGCGACGCCCGACGCGGTCGAGCCGGCGAGGATCTTGGTCCCCTGGCCGATCAGCTCTTTCGCGGCCGCCACCGCTTTGGCGGGATCGCCCGCGTCGTCGCGCTCGGTCACGACGATCTTGTGGCCGTTCGCCGTCCCGGTGTGGTGCGTCGCGTAGTCGAGCCCGGCGTAGAAGCCGTCGAGATACTGCGCGCCGTACGACGCCAGCGGCCCGGTCTTCGAGTACACGAGCCCGACGTTGACCGGCGACTTCGGCCCGGCCGCGCTGGACGGTGCGGCGCCGCCGAACGCGATCAGCTGGACGATGAGCGCCGATGCGGTCAGCGGCGCAAGAATGTTCCGTCGTTGAAACTGCACGAGCACGGTTACAATTCTTATCCGGTATGCGCCTGCGTCCGGGGCTCGGAGTTCTGCTCGCGGCGTGCGTCGCGCTCTCGGTCGGGTACGGCGTCCGCCAGTGTCTCGGGCTGTTCATCGTGCCGCTCGAGGGCGCGCGAGGGTGGTCGGCGAGCGTCTTCGCGCTGGCCTTCGCGCTGCAGAACCTCGTGTGGGGGCTCGCGCAGCCGTTCGCGGGCGCCGTCGTCGACCGGTTCGGCGCGCGCCCGACCGTCGTCACCGGCGGCGTGCTGTTCGCCGGCGCGCTCGGGCTGATGGCGACGACGCACGACCCGAACGTCTTCTCCTGGGGCGGCGGAACGCTGCTCGGGCTGGCGCTCGCGGCGGTCTCCTTCGGCGTGCTGATCGGGCCGGTCTCGGCGCTCGTCCCGCCCGAGCAGCGCAGCGTCGCGTTCGGCGTGCTCGGCGCGGGCGGATCGCTCGGCCAAGTCTTCTTTCCGCCGTTCGCGCAGGTCGCGATCGGCGGCGCCGGCTGGTTCCCGACGCTGGTCGGGCTCGCGGCGATCGGGATCGGAATCATCCCGCTCGCGCTGATGCTGCGCGAGCCCGTGCGGCAGATCGCGCCCGGGGCGAGGCTCTCGCTGTGGGCCGCGCTGCGCGAGGCGTTCAGCGTCCCGAGCTACGGGTTCCTGAGCGCGGGCTTCTTCGTCTGCGGCTTCCACATCGCGTTCGTGCAGACGCATCTGCCGCAGATCGTCGCGCGCGCCGGGCTCTCGCCGAGCATCGGCGCGGCGGCGCTCGCGGTCGTCGGCGTCTTCAACGTGATCGGCAGCTACGCGAGCGGAAGGCTCGCCGATCTGTTCCCGAAGCGCTTCGTCCTCTCGGCGATCTACGGGCTGCGCTTCGTCGTGATCCTGATCTTCGTGCTCGTACCGATCAGCGCGGTCTCGGTGATCGCGTTCTCCGCGGCGATGGGGCTGCTGTGGCTCTCGACGATCGCGCCGACCAGCGGCGTGATCGCGGAGAAGTTCGGGCTGCAGTGGGTCTCGACGCTGTTCGGGGTGACGTTCCTCGTCCACCAGATCGGCGCGTTCTTCGGCGCCTGGCTGGGCGGCGTGATCGTCGACCGGACCGGGAGCTACAACCTCATGTGGATCGTCTCGCTCGCCGTCGCGCTGTTCGGGTTCCTCATCCAGTTCCCGATCGACGAGCGTCCGCTCGCTCGGGTCGTGCTACGGGAGGCCGTGCCCTCGAACGTCTGACCAAAATGTAACGTTTCGGCTAAGAAATCCGTGAGGGCCGCCGATAGCTAGTGAGCAGGCGCCGCTTTCTCTCTTCTCCAGTCGAGGAACCCCCGTGAACCATCGTTTTCTCACCCGCTTCATGCCGGTGCTGGCCGCGTCGTCTCTTCTCGCGGCCTGCGGAGGCGGCGGCGCCTCCGCGCCTGCGCTGAACCCCGGCAACTCGGCCGCGCAGAGCTCCGCGCGCGCCGTCCAGTCGTCCTGGCGCGCGGACGGCCACGCCGTCACCTCGTCGGCGAGCCCGGCGAGCCTCGAGTTCACCGCCGACCAGGCCGCGGCCGGGACGCCGCAGACCGTGACGATCGCCGCGAAGGACGACGGCAAGCTGAGCGTCGCGATCGCCGGTACCGGGAACTGCCCGACGGTCTCGCCGTCGGCGATCAAGCCGCAGCGCTCGCAGCACGACAACCGCGATCACGACGGCCACGACACCGCGACCGCGACGATCACGGTCACGCCGGCCGGCCCCGGCCCCGCGACCTGCACGATCACCGTGCAGCACGGCGACGGCGACGACAACGACGCCGACGGCGCCGCGCCGCTCACGATCCCGGTCGTCGTCGACGCGCCGGTGGTGCCGACCCCGGTCCCCGGCCGCTGACAGGCGCGGCCTCACGGTAGGACAAATGCGGCGAGGCCATGGCCTCGCCGCATTCGCATCTCCGCTTTGAATCGGTCGCGCCGGTTCTGATCGTCGAGCGGGTCGAGCCGACGCGCGATTTCTTCCGCGACCGGCTGGGATTCCAGCAGACCGCGGTGGTGAACGAAGGCGACGAGCTCGGCTTCGCGATGCTGGAGAAGGACGGCGTCGTCGTGATGGTCCAGTCGCACGCGAGCATCATCAACGACGTCGGACCCGACGCGGCGCGCGCGGTGAACGAGACGATCTCCGGACGCGGCGCCGTCGGGCTGTTCATCAGCGTGAGCGACGTCGAGCTGGTGATCCCCGCGGTCGCGGACGCCGACGTGATCGTCGCGCCGCGCAAGACGTTCTACGGGATGCACGAGATCACGGTGCGGGAGCCGGGCGGTCACGCGGTGACGTTCGCGTCGCGGCTCCC
>DATAQE010000134.1:0-7657 GCA_036264835.1 Candidatus Elarobacter sp. | reverse complement strand
AAGTAGAAGTGGCCGCTGTGCTCGCCGCCGAACGGAATGTTCTGCTCGCGCATCTCCGGCTTGATCAGCGAGTGGCCGACTTGCGACCGTACCGGGACCCCGCCGTGCGCCAGGACCGCTTCGGGGACGCTGCGCGAGCAGATGAGGTTGTAGAGAATCTTCGAGCCGGGGTACTTCTTGAGCGTCGCGACGCCGACCGCCGCGGTCACGATGCTGCCGTCGGGGAAACCGCCCTTCTCGTCGACGATGAACATGCGGTCGGCGTCACCGTCGAACGCGGCGCCGAGGTCGCAGTCGTTCTCGAGCACCAGCCTGCGCAGGTCGGCCTTGTTCTCGTCCTCGATCGGCGAGGCCGGGTGGTTCGGGAACGTCCCGTCGAGCTCGAAGAAGAGCGGGATCACCTCGACCTGCGGCAAGTACTTGAAGACGTACGGCACCGTCAGCCCGGCCATCCCGTTGCCGGCGTCGATGGCGATCTTGTACGGCTTGATCTTCGTGACGTCGCGGATGAACGAGACGCAGTGCTTTCCGAAATCGTCGAGGACCTCGCGTCTGCTCACGGTCCCTTTGCGCGCCGGTTCGGTGAAGTCGCCGGAGAGCGCCAGGTCGCGCACCGCGCCGAGCCCGGTGTCGAGCGAGATCGCCTGCGCCTGATCGCGGCAGAACTTCAGCCCGTTGTACTGTGCGGGGTTGTGCGAGGCCGTGATCATCACGCCGCCGTCGAAGCCGTAGTGGCCCACCGCGAAGTACAGCGCGTCCGTCGAGATCATCCCGATGTGCGTGACGTCGGCGCCGCCGTCCGTCGCGCCGCGCGTGAGCGCTTCGAGAAGCGCGTCGCCGGAGGGGCGCATGTCGCGGCCGATGCAGATGTTCGTGCGCCCGAGCGCCTGCACGAACGCGCGCCCGACGAGGTACGCGACCTCGGGGGTGAGCTGTGTACCGACGATCCCGCGGACGTCGTAGCTCTTGAAGATCGAGGTGTCGAAGGTGTTCGTCATGCTTGCCGCTTGCGGGCGTGTACCCGTTTCACTGCGGCGACGATCGCGTCGACCCCCATCTCGTAGTGCTCGACCAGCTCCTGCGGCGCGCCCGACTGCCCGAACTTGTCGTGGACGCCGACGAACTCGATCGGCACCGGCCGCTGCTGCGCGATGATCTCCGCGACGCGCGAGCCCATCCCGCCTTGCACCTGGTGCTCCTCGACGGTGACGACCGCGCCGCAGTCGCGCGCCGCGGCGACGACCGCCGCTTCGTCCATCGGTTTGATCGTGTGGTTGTTGACGACGCGGCAGTCGATCCCGTCCTTGGCGAGCTGCTCCGCGGCGATCAGCGCGTTGTACACGAGGATGCCGCAGCCGACGATCGCGACGTCGCCGCCTTCGCGGAACGTCTGCGCCTTGCCGAGCTCGAACGGCGTCTCTTCCGTGGTGATCACCGCCGACTCGGCGCGCGCGAAGCGCAGGTAGGTCGGACCCCACGCGGCGGCGACGGCGAGCGTCGCCTTCTTCGTTTGAGCCGAGTCGCACGGGACGACGACGGTCATCTTCGGGATCACCCGCATGATCGCGATGTCCTCGATCGCCTGGTGCGTCGCACCGTCGGGGCCTACCGAGACGCCGGCGTGCGCGCCGGCGATCTTCACGTTCGTCTGGTTGAGCGCCATCGTCGTGCGGACTTGCTCCCACGACCGGCCGGGGTTGAACATCGCGTAGCTGGCGATGAACGGGATCTTCCCGCACGACGCGAGCCCCGCCGCCATCGCGACCAGCATCTGTTCCGCGACGCCGATCTCGATGTACCGGTCGGGGAAGGCGTGCTTGAAGCCTTCCATGCGCGTCGACTCGGAGAGATCTGCGCAAATCGCGACGATCTGCTGGTCGCGCTTCCCGGCTTCGATGAGCCCTTCGCCGAAGCCGTTGCGCGTCGGGACCTGCTTGATCGCGGCCGGATCGGTGTAGTCGATCAAGTGCATCGCGGCCGTCGCGTGGTTCACCGTGCTCGTCATCAGCGTCCCGCTCCGATCAGCTCGCGCGCGGCGGCCAGCTCCTGCAGCGCCTTCTCGGCTTCGTCTTTCTTCGGCGGCTTGCCGTGCCAGAGGTAATCGCCCTCCATGTACGAGACGCCCTTCCCCATCACGGTGTGCGCGATGACGACCTGCGGCTTCCCGTGCACGCGCTTCGCCTTCTCGACCGTCTCGACGAACGCCGCGATGTCGTGGCCGTCGCACTCGAAAACTTCCCAGTTGAACGCGCGGTACTTGTCGGCGAACGGTTCGAGCGGCATCACGTCCTCGGTGCTGCCGTCGATCTGGATGACGTTGCGGTCGACGATGCACGTCAGGTTGTCGAGCTTGAACTTCGCAGCGGTCATCATCGCCTCCCAATGGAGGCCGCACTGGTGCTCGCCGTCGCTCGTGATCACATAGGTGCGGTAGTCCTTGCCGTCCATCTTCGCCGCGAGCGCCATCCCGGTGCCTTGCGCGAGCCCTTCGCCGAGCGGTCCCGACGTCGTCTCGAGGCCGGGGAGGCTCACGCGCTCGGGGTGGCCTTGGAGGCGCGTCCCGAAGTGCCTAAGCGTCAGGAGCTCCTCGACGGGGAAGTAGCCGGCGTATGCCATCGCGCTGTAGCGGACGGGCGCGATGTGCCCGCACGAGAGCAGCAGCCGGTCGCGCTCGGGCCAGTCCGGGTTCTTCGGATCGTGCCGCATCAGATGGAAGTACAGCGCGGTGAAGATGTCGGCCATGTCGAGCGAGCCGCCCGAATGGCCGGAGCCCGCGGCGACCAGCGACCGAATGATGCCGACCCGAACGTCGTTCGCGTGCAGCTGCAGCTCCGCGAGGCGTTCCGGCGAGAGTGAGTCCATGACGGCCGGAATATCCCCTCACGCCACGGGAGTCCTCACAGGAGACCCCTTGCTCGCCTTCCCCGATACGGCGTAGCCCCGCCCCAATGTCATCCTGAGCCTCTCGAAGGATGAGCGGTCATCGCCCCGGCGTGCCGCGGGCACCGCAGCTCTCGTGCGGGCTGACGCGCGGGCGAACGAGGCCGGGTTCTCGCTGATCGAGGTGCTGCTCGCGGCGGCGCTTTTCGCAGCGATCTCGCTCGGCGCGTTCGAGGCCGTCCGCCAACTCGCCGCGCACGCGCGGGCGCTGACGGCGCGGCATCTCGCGTACGGATCGCTGGAACGGCTCACCGCGCAGCTGCGCGCCGAGGCGCGGAGCGCGACGGCGATCTGGAGCAGCGCGCCGAGCGCGGGTGCCGGGCACGACGACTGCGTGCAGCTCGACCTCTTCACCGCGGACGCGAACGGTCCGGCGTTCTGGAGCTACCGGCAGTTCCCGAACCACACGAGCGCCGACGCCGTCCCGGGTGACGCGCTCGAACGGCTCGCCGCGCACGGCCCGATCGCCGCGTGCGACCCGTCGCTCCGCGGAACCGTCGTGCTGTCCGCGCTGCAGCGCAGTATCACGATAACGCCGTTCGCGGCGAATGCGCTCGCCGCGCACCATGATCCGTATCTCGACGCGGCGGACTCGCCGTTCATCGCGACGGGCGTCCCGGCAGTCGCACCCATCGCGCTCGGCGTGATGGACGCGAACGGCTCGCCGGTGCAGGGCGGCAACGCCGTGATCGAGATGCGCATCGAGAGCACGGCCGGATCACGGGTGATCGATCTCGTCCCGGGGACGTTCCCCGGCGGGCATACCGAGGTGCTGCGCTACACGTGCAGCGAGCGCTGCGACGTCGGGCACGACACCGCCGGACCGAAGACGCTGACGAGTTGCGCGGTGACGTGGCAACCCGGCTGGAGCACCTTTGTGCGCTGGAGCGACTACACGACGAACCCCGACGGATCGATCACGTTCCCGGGCGGCTGGTTCATCGGCGGCACGTTCGTCTTCACGTACAGCGGGACGCGCGCGTCGGACGGCGGCACCGATACGCTCGCGAAGCCGTACGCCGCATCGAATTGGGACGTCACCCGCGACTACGCCGCGTTCCCGCCGGATCGCGCCGCGCCCGACGGCACGCTCGCCGGCAGTTTCGCGCCGTGGGACGTCCTCAGCGAACCGGCGACCGCGTGGCTCGACGATTTCACGCCGTACCTCGCGGCCGGTGAATCCGCACCGATCGCAGCCGAACGCCGTCGCTGCGACGCGGTGCAGCAGCAAGGCGCCAGCGGAGGCTTCTATGCGAACGGCTGAGCGCAGCCAATCCGGCGCCGGCGCTGCTGTGGCACAGGACGAACGGGGCTTCACGCTGCTCGAGCTGCTGCTCTGCGTGGGGATCCTCGCGATGTGCAGCGCGGCCGCACTCGGCGCGTTCGCCGCGCTCGCGCGCAACGCGACGCCCGGACCGATGCGCGACGCGGCACTGGTCGCCGGGGAGAACGCGCTCGCGCGGGCGCGCGCCGCGGTTGCGTACGCTTCGTCCCCGACGCAGGACGGCCCGGCGCTCCTCGGCGATCGCTCGTGGGCGCTCGTCCCTGGCCGAACGGACTACGTCGCAGGCGCGCAGCTGCGAGCGAGCGCGCCGTGCGGCGACGCAGCTCCGCGTGTCGTGCGCATGCCGGTAGCGCTGACGTACGACGCGCCGAACGAGCGCGTCACCGTCGTCGTGACGTATCCGCGCGACCCGTGCGCCCTCGCGCCGGACGGGACGATCGCGGGCGGCAACGCCGCAACGGTCACGCTGGCGGAGACGCTGCCGCCGTCCGTCTATCCGCCGGGACAGCTCATCCACCACGACGTCGCGACGCCGGCACGGATGTAGGAGAAGAACGATGCTCGGCATGACGCTCTGGCTCGCCGTCGCGATCGGCTTGTTCGCGACGGTCCTCCTCGACGCCGCGGCCGCGTTCGGCCGTGCGGGTTCGCACGCCGCCGCCGACCACGCGATCGAGGGCGCGGCACACGACGCCGTCGCCGACTACCAGAACCACCTGCAAGCCGCGCTCGCGCAATCGCCGCGGTCCGACGCGAACGCCGACCGCTACGCGAACGCGATCGCCACGCTCCCGAATCCGCTGGAACGCACCTACCCCGCCGACCCCGCAAGCTCCGGCACGCGTTTCACCGTCGGCTACGACGTCTACCCGACGACGGTCCAAGCACCGTCGTGCGGAACCTCGGACGCGAGCGCACCGGACACAATCGCCTGGCTGCAGTGCAACCGCTTCGTCGCCGAGTCCCGCATCTCGCTGCGCGTCGTCGTGCGCGTCCTCGACCCGAGCGGGAACGCGACGCTCGCGCAGCGCGAGCACTTCGTCACGCTGCGCCTGTTCGCCGAACCGCCGTACAGCGCGGTCGCCGGGCGCAAGGACGCCAGCGCCGCCGATCCCGCGAACGCCGACGCGCTCGCATCACCCGCGCACGAAGGCGACCTCGCCGGCGACACGCTCAGCGGCTCTTCGCCCGCGCCGCTCGCGAGCGCGTGGCCGGCCGGCGGCACGCTGATCCACGTCCGCTACGAATGCCACGACGGCGCCGGCTCGTGCGCGAACGCCGCGCCGCCCGATCCGGACGCCGACCTGCGCGCGGGGACGACGTGGTCGAACGGCAACCGCCCCGCGCCGTGAGCTACGGCGCGCTCAGCGGCGAACGGCCCAGGCGGCTTTCAGGAAGGCGTCGCGGTTCATCTCGGCGTGGCGCGCGCACGGCGTCAGATCGCACATCCCGGACGTCTCACGCGCGGCGCAGCCGCAGCGCCACACGTGGTCCTCGCAGTTCGGGACGCCGCTCCCCTGATAGGTGAACGTCCGAAGCGGTGCTCCAAGCGTCGATCGCAACACCTCGAACGGGTGCCGGTGAAAAATCACGAAAACGTTCCCTCATAGAGAGCGCCGATGGTCTGCCGCCCGACCCCGAGCGGCCTACCCCGAGCGTACGGCAACGCGCACAAGCATGCAAGCGACCAAGTCGAAATCTAACGGATCGTCAACGCCGTTGACGCGTCGACGTCCGCCTCAGGTCGCGACGGTCTCCAAGAACGGCTCGAGCGCCGCATCGACCGCTTCCGGCTCCTCTTCGTGCGGCAGCAGCCCGCTCTCGGCGAACGTGACGAGCTGCGCGTCGCGCGCGAGGCGCACGAACTCGTCCGCGCTCGCGCGCGAGGCGAACGCCGGCGCCTTCTCGCCCCACAGGATTCGCAGCGGGATCTCCAAGAACGGCAGGTCGCGCGCCACGTCGCAGTCGAGCGCGCCGCCGACGAACGCCGCCGGGACGTACCGCGCACCGGGTTGGTGCGTCACGGCGTAGTAATGCTCGACGATCTCCGGCGTGACGCGCGCGGGATCGCCGTAGACGCGGTGTTCGAGGAACCAGCGGATCGACGCGCGCGAGGCGAGCGCGTTGAACGCGGCCTCGCCGAGGAGCGGCGAGCGGAAGAGTGCCGTCATCACCGAGCCGCGCCCGCTCGGACCTTTGTCGAGCGTCCCCGCGAGACCGGCGGGGCAGATCGCCGCGAGCCGCTCGACGTTCCGGCTCGTGCGCGCCGCCGCGCGGATCGCGAACGCCGCGCCGAGCGACGAGGCGACGATCGCCGCCGGCTCGTGGTCGCCGCCGAACGCCTCGAGCGCATCGGCGATGTGCTCGACGAACAGCTCGGTGGTGTACGCGATGCGCGGTTTGTCGGAGAGCCCGCAGCCGATCAGGTCGAACGCGACGACGCGGTGCCGCCGCGCGAGCAGCGGGAAGAGCTTGCGGTACTCGTACGACGACGCGCCCGCGTAGATGCCGTGCACCAGCAGCACCGGCGGACCCTGACCGGCCTCGGTCGCGAAGATCTCCGCGCCGCGCCACGTCCACGGGCGCCGCGTCCCGCCGAGCGCGTTCGTCGGAAGCGGCGCGTTGCTCAGCGCGCGGTTCGTCGCGGCGAGCGCACCGGTGAGGCCTGCTCCGGCAAGCAGCGGTCGAACGAGTCTCTTCACGCCTTTCCTACAGTACCCACAAGGACCGCAGGGCGCCGCCGTCGCATCGGGCCGCAAGTGGTGGCCCGCGTACTCGGCGCACTTGCTTTGCTTGCCGCCGTCAGTATACCCGTACAGGCGGCGCCGTGCGGCGTCCCCGTCGGCCGCCCCGTGTTCCTCAAGTCCGCCGACATCGATCCCGACGTCTTCGTCTGGGACGCGAGGCAGCGCGTCGTCGACTACGCGAGCGGCTACTGGCGCGACGCGCACGACGTCATGGTGCACACCGTGCTCGCGAAGCCGGGGACCCGCGCGGTCGTCGTTCAGTGCCAGCCGGGGATCGTCCGCCGCCAGGGCGACGAGACGCGCGACGCGATCGGGATCCGCCTGGTGAACGGCCCCAACAAAGGTCGCTACGGCTGGGTCACCTCCGACGACATCCACGAGCTGGCCGCCCGCTGACCTGACACGGTGTCGGACCCCGGCACCGAAACGTTCGCCGATTTCCCAACGACGCGCGCCTTGACTCCACGTACACTCGGTATGTGGACAAGATCAGCGCCGGCGACACCGCCTGGGTACTAGCCTCCGCCGCCCTCGTCATGCTGATGACGCCGGGGCTGGGGTTCTTCTACGGCGGTCTCGTGCGCCGCAAGAACGTCCTCTCGACGGTGATGCACAGCTTCTTCATCCTGTGCCTGATCAGCGTGCAGTGGGTGCTGTGGGGATACTCGCTCGCGTTCGGCCCCGA
>DATAQE010000124.1:0-13010 GCA_036264835.1 Candidatus Elarobacter sp. | reverse complement strand
CCGCGGACCGTACGGCCTGCTCGACGGGGTCTATGTCCGCGACGGCTTCCCGCCGCCCGCCGCGTACGTCGAGCTGCACATCGAGCAAGGTCCGGTGATGGAGCGCGAGCGCGCGCGGCTCGGGATCGTCAGCGCGATCGCGGGTCAGCGGCGTTTCCGCGTCGTCGTCGACGGCGCCGCGGGGCACGCCGGGACGGTCCCGATGGGCGCGCGCGCCGACGCGCTGTGCGCCGCGAGCGAGATGGTGCTCGCGGTCGAGCACGTCGCCTCGTCGCACCCCGACACCGTCGCGACCGTCGGCCGGCTCGTCGTCGAGCCGAACCAGACGAACATCATCCCCGGCCGCGTCGTCTTCCGCATCGACCTGCGCTCCGTCGACGACATGCGGATCGCGGCCGCGGAGAGCGCGATCCGCGAGCGTGTCGCGGAGATCGCCGCGCGCCGCGGCGTCGGCGCGAGCATCGAGACGCTCGAAGCGCGTACCGCGGTCCCGATGGAGATGCGGATGCGGCTGCTCGTACGCGCAGCGTGCGCCGAACGCGACCCGCACGCGATCACGATGGTGAGCGGCGCGGGACACGACGCGATGTGCGTCGCGCAGGTCGCGCCGGCGGCGATGATCTTCGTCCCGAGCATCGGCGGGCGCAGCCACGTCGGCGACGAGCGCACCGCGCCGGCCGACCTCGAGCTCGGCGTCGACGCGCTCGCCGCGACGCTGCTCTCCGCCGCCGAGAGCGGGATAGGAAGCGATCGGGCTCACGGAGCATCGTGAGCGCGATGCGCTTCTTCATCTGCGGCTCCGCGCTCCGCGGCCAGCCCGACCACGGCAACCTCGGCAGCGCGACGTTCGTGCGCGAAGCGACGACCGCGCCGCGCTACCGGCTGCACTCCGTCGAGGACAAGCATCCCGGGATCTACGAGGTCGCCGAGGGCGGCGTCTCGATCGCGGGCGAGGTCTACGAACTCACCGACGAGCAGCACCGCGACCTGCTCGCGAGCGAGCCGCCGAACCTCTACGAAGCGCCGGTCGAGCTCGAGGACGGAAGCACCGTAAGCGCGATGATTTATCCACGCGAGCTCATCGAGCAGTGCGGCTATCGCGACGTCTCGGAATACGGCGGCTGGGCCGCGTACAAAGCTTCGACGCGCTGAGTCAGCTGCCGCGGTACGCCGAGTATCCCCAAGGCGAGAGCAGCAGCGGGATGTGGTACCGCGCGGCGGGGTCCTCGACGCGGAAGCGGATCGGGATCGCGTCGAAGAACGCCGCGGTCCCTTCGCGCGCGAAGTACTCCGTGACGGCGAAGAGCAACTCGTAACTCCCGGCCGCGACGTCGGCCGCGAGCGGTCCCTCGGTGCGCCCGTCGCGGTTCGTGTGCGCGGTCGCAACGTGGCGGCGGTGTCCGCCCTCGAGCGCGAACAGGCCGACGACGATCCCTTCGGCCGGAAGCCCGCGGGCGACGTCGAGCACGTGAGTCGATATCGTGGCCATCAGATCTTCGCTCCTGACTCGATCCACGCGCCGAGCGTCGCGCGCTCGGCGTCGGTCATGTTCGTCACGTTGCTCAGCGGCATCGCGTGCGTGCGCACCGCGAGCTCCTCGATGCGCTGCGCGTGGGCGCGCACGTGCTCCGGCGTGTCGAGCACGACGCCGGCCGGCGGCGCGCTGAAGCCGGGCTGCGTCGGGACCGCTGCGTGGCACGCGGCGCAGCGGCGCTGGATGATCGGCCCGACCTGCGAGTAGCTCACCGCGCGTGACGTGCCGCCGGTGGCGGCAGCGCTCCGGGCGCGCGGCGCCGCGACGAGCGCGGCGGCGGCGACCAGCAGCAGCGCGGTCAGCGGTAGCACGACGGCGTAGCGGTGCTTGTGCGAGAGGACGAAGAACCGGCGCACGAGCACGCCCGCCGCCGCCAGGATCGCGAGGACGAGCCAGCCGTACGGCGACCCGTACGTCATCGGGTAGTGGTTGCTGATCATGATGAACAGCACCGGAAGCGTGAGGTACGTGTTGTGCACGGAGCGCATCTTCCCGAGCATCCCCGGACGCGGATCGGGGTCGTGCCCGGCGCGAATCTCCGCGAGCATGCGCTTCTGGCCCGGGATGATGACGAAGAACACGTTCGCGACCATGATCGTGCCGATGATCGCGCCGACGTGGATATACGCCGCGCGCCCGCCGAAGACGTGGAACAGTCCCCAGTCCGCGAACAGCAGAAACGTTCCGACCGCCGTCCACAGCACGCCGGGCCGCTTCTCGAAGACGCGGCAGAGCACGTCGTAGACGACCCAGCCGGCGATCAGCGAGGCGATGCTGATCGCGATCGCGGCAACCGGCGAGAGATCGAGGACGCTCTTGTCGATCAGATACGCCGGCGCGCCGGCCCAGTAGACGATCGCGAGCATCGCCATCCCGGTGATCCACGTCGAGTAGGCCTCCCACTTGAACCAGTGCAGGTCCTCGGTGAGCGGCTCGCCGCGCGGTCCGGTGAGATATTTCTGATTGTGGTAGAAGCCGCCGCCGTGCACGGCCCATAGCTCGCCCGACATCCCGTGCCGGATGTCGTCCCCCTTCTCGGGCGGCGTGAGGCTGTCGTCGAGCCAGACGAAGTAGAATGACGCGCCGATCCACGAGATCCCCGCGATCAGGTGCGCCCAGCGCGCGACGAGGTTCAGCCAGTCGAGGACGGCGGCGTTCATGCGGTGAGCGCGTCTTCGAGGCGGAGCCGCGCGATCTTCGCGATCTCCGCCAGCGCGGTCCGGATCTCGGTCGCGCGGTCGTTCTTCGCGCGGTCCTCGAGCGCCGCGAGGATCGAGGTCTTGTCGTGCTCGCGCGCGCAGATGACGAACGGGAACCCGAACCGCGCGTGATAGGCCGCGTTCGCCGCCTCGAAGCGCGCGGTCTCCTCGGGGGTGAGCCGGTCGAGGCCGGCTGCGGCCTGCTCGCCGCGCGAGGCCGCGGTGAGACGGCCTTCGCGCGCGACGCGGCCGGCGAGGTCGGGGTGCGCCGCGATCAGCGCGACCCGGCGGTCTTCCGGCGCCGCGTCGACGAGCGCGACCATCGCCGCGTGCAGCTCGCCGACCGTCGCGAACGGGCGCCGTTCCCACGCCGCCTCGGCGATCCACGGCGAGTCCTCGAAAGCGAATCCGGTCGCCGCGACGAACGTCGCCCGATCCGCCGTGCTGAGCGCGGCGATGCTCGTCATCGCGGGAACGATTCGATTCGCACGCTGCTTCTCCGTCACGCGACGCTCGTCGCGACCTTCGACGACGCCGGCCGGGAGATCGCGGACGGCGCGGTGCTGCTGCGCGACAACGTCGTCGAAGCGGTCGGCGCGACCTCCGAGCTGACCGCACAGGCCGACGAGGTGATCGACGCGCGCGGGCTCGTCCTCTTGCCGGGCCTGGTGTGCACGCACCATCACTTCTACCAGACGCTCACGCGCAATCTTCGGCAGGCGCAGGACGCCGAGCTGTTCGACTGGCTCGTCGCGCACTACCCGATCTGGGCGCGGCTCACGCCGGAGGCCGTGCGCGCGAGCACCGCGACCGCGATCGCCGAGCTGCTGCTCTCCGGCTGCACGACGGCCGCCGACCACGGGTACATCTGGCCGAACGGTGCGCGCGTCGACGACCAGATCGCGGTCGCGCGCGAGATGGGCCTCCGCTTCCACGCCTCGCGCGGCTCGATGTCGCGCGGCCGCTCGCAGGGCGGTCTCCCGCCCGACGAGGCGGTCGAAGACGAGGACGCGATCCTGCGCGACACCGAGCGCGTGATCCGCGCCCACCACGACGCCTCGCGCTACGCGATGACGCGCATCGTCGTCGCGCCGTGCTCGCCGTTCTCCGTCACGCCGGACCTGATGCGCGAGAGCGCAACCCTCGCGCGCAAGCACGAGCACGTGCATCTGCACACGCATTTGTGCGAGACCGCGGACGAAGAGAAGTACTGTCTCGACCAGTACGGCAAACGTCCGGTCGAGCTCGCCGAGTCGCTCGGCTGGATCGGCCCCGACGTCTGGTTCGCCCACGCGATCCACATGAGCCGTACCGAGTTCGAGCGCTTGGGCGCGAGTCGCACCGGCGTCGCGCACTGCCCGACGTCCAACATGCGCCTCGGCTCCGGCATCGCGCCGGTCCTCGCGCAGCGCGACGCTGGGATGCGCGTCGGCCTCGGCGTCGACGGCTCGGCCTCGAACGACGGCTCGCACATGCTCGACGAAGCCCGCCACGCGATGCTCCTCCAGCGCGTCGCCCACGGCGCCGCCGCCATGACGGCCCGGGAAGCGCTCCGCCTCGCCACGCGCGGCGGCGCCGCCGTCCTCGGCCGCGACGACATCGGCACCCTCGCGCAGGGCATGGCCGCCGACCTCATCGGCATCCGCGCCGACGATCTCGCGACCGCGGGCGGCTCGGTCCACGACCCGCTCGCCTCCCTGATCTTCTGCCGCATCCCGAACGCGGATCTCTCGATCGTCGACGGCGTCGTCCGCGTCCGGGACGGGCGTCTGGTGAACGTCGACGTCCCCGTGCTCATCGAACGCCACGACGCCGCCGCGCGCGCACTCGTCGCCCCGCGATAGGAACCTGTCGCGGCGGGGCGCAGTAGTCCCGTATGCGCGACGGAGCGGCGAGCTCGGCGTCGGGTTTTCCCACCGGGATCGTCACCTTTCTGTTTACGGACATTGAGGGGAGCACGCGGCTGTGGGAGGGCAACCCGGCCGCGATGGGCGTCGCGCTCGCCGCGCACGACGAGATCCTTCGCAACGCGATCGAAGAGCGGCACGGTGTCGTCTTCAAGACCGTCGGCGATGCATTTTGTGCCGCGTTCGACCGTCCGATCGATGCACTCGGCGCCGCCGTCGACGCGCAGCTCCGCATCGCAGCGCACGGCTGGGCGGAGAGCATCGGCGCCCTGCGGGTCCGGATGGGGATTCACACCGGGTCGGCGCTGGAGACCGGTGGCGATTACTTCGGTCCGACGGTGAACCGTGTCGCGCGCTTCATGTCGATCGGTTTCGGCGAGCAGATCTTGGTCTCGGGCGCGAGCGCCGAGCTGTTGCGCGACGTGCTGCCCGAAGAGATGACCTTGAGCGACCTCGGAACGCACCGGCTCAAGGACCTGGATCGTCCCGAACCGGCGTATCAAGTGATCGCGCCGGGACTCCGTGCCGCCTTTCCGCCGCTCAAGTCGCTCGACGCGCGCCCGAACAACCTCCCGTTCGAGATCTCGAGTTTCGTCGGCCGCGAGCGCGAGCTGGCGGAGTTGCACGAGTCGGTCGAACGTGGACGGCTCGTTACGATCGTGGGGCCGGGCGGGATCGGAAAGACCCGGCTCGCCCACCGCCTCGCGGCCGAGGCGATCGGCGGATTCTCCGGCGGCGCGTTCGTCGTGCAGCTCTCGCCGCTGCGGGACGCCGAGCTCATCGCGCAGAGCACTGCCGATGCATTGAGTCTTCGCGAGGAGCCGCACGCGCCGCTGGCCGACACGCTCGTGCGAGCACTGGCCGGCGTTCACATGCTGATCGTGTTCGACGGCGCGGAGCATCTCATCCCCGAGACGGCCGGTTTCGTGAAGCTGCTGCTGACCCGGTGCTCGGCCGTGACGGTTGTCGTCACGAGCCGGGAGCCGCTGCACGTCACCGGCGAGAAGGTCGTGCGCATCGGCGCGCTGCAGGATGCCGCCGATCTCTTCTTGGCGCGAGCCCGCGAGGTTTCGCCGCGAATCGCGGCCGACTCTGCGACCGTGGCGGAGATCTGCAGCCGGCTTGACGGGATACCGCTCGCGATCGAGCTCGCAGCCGCGCGCGTCTCGACGCACTCCGTCGCAGAGCTGGAGGCACGCCTCTCGAAGCGGTTGCCGCTGTTGGTCTCGCGCGATCCGACGGTCGAAGAGCGCCATCGGACGCTTCGCGGTACGATCGCGTGGAGCGACGGTTTGCTCGGCGCGGACGAGGCCGCCGTATTCCATTCGCTCGGCGTCTTCGACGGGACCTTCGGAGTCGCCGCGATCGCCGCGGTCACCGAGCGCGACGACGCCGAACTCGTCGACTCGATCGATGCACTGGTCGAGAAGTCGTTGGTGTCGGGGTCGGCGGAGGGCGCTCCGCGCTACGCGCTGCTAGGAACGCTGCGAGAGTACGTCGTCGAGCGCGCGGCGCAGAACGGTACGCTCGAGGTCTTGCGCGCTCGTCACTTCGCGTGGTTCGCCGGGCTGGTCTCGACTCTGGCGGAACGAGCGGCCACGGGCGATGCGGCGGGCGCGTTCGACGAGATAGCGCTGGAGATCAGCAACGTTCGCGCCGCGCTGGACTGGGGTCTGCGTGCGCGGCCCGAGGATGCCGCCGCCGTCGTCGCGACGCTCGCGCGGTACTGGAAAGTGCGCGGTCACGTCGCGGAGGGACGGGCGTGGTTCCGGCGCGTGCTCGCTCGGCCGGAGATCTCGGATCCCGTTCGAGCCGCTCTGCTCCGCCGCGCCGCGACGTTCGCCACCGAGCAGGACGACTACGACGAGGCCCGCAGCCTCGATGAGCAAGCACGTTCGCTCTACGAACGGCTCGGAGACCACGGCGGCCTCGGGGAGGCTCTGCACACGCTCGCCGTCATCGAGCAACGGCACGGCGACCCCGACGCCGCGGCGGGTCACTACGCGAGCGCGATCGCAGAGTTTCGGACCGCCGGTCACGACTACGGCGTCGCGATGGCGTCGTTGAATCTCGCGCTGCTCGCGTTCGGCTGCGGAGATCTCGACGAGGCGGCGCGCCGCATCGATGAAGCGGCCGACGCCGCCGGCCGCGTACGAAACGAGGACCTGAACGGCAACATCGCGGCGTTCCGCGGGATCCTCGCCGTGCGCCGCGGCGATCTCGACGAGGCTGCGCGCTTCAGCCGTCAGGCGCTCGAGGTGAAGCGCAAGCTCGGGAACCGGCTCGACGTCGCCGAGATCTGCGACGACCTCGCGCTGATCGACTGCCGGCGCGGCCGCATCGGGGACGCGCGCGCCGCAGCCGCCGAGGGCTTGCGGATCGCGCTCGACCTCAATGCGGCGGCGCCGATCGTCAACGGATTCGAAGCGTTCTGCGAGATCGCGCTGTACGAGAGACGCTACGAAGACGCGGCGCTTTGCTGGGGTTTCGCACGAGCCGTTCGCGCCGTGCATGCATATCGGCCCGCGGGGACGCGAGACATGGCGGAAGTGGAGCGCTCGCTCCGCGGCGTGCTCGCGGACTCCTTCGACGCGATCGCCGATCGGAGCGCCGGCGCCGATTGGCGGGCAGCGGCGCGAGCGCTTTCGGACGTCCCTACGGGCTGACGGCTGAGGTCACGTCCAAACGGCGACGTACACCGTGTCGCTGTCGAAGTGGAGCGGCTTCGACTTGGGCATCTTGAACGACGCAACGATGCCGTTCAGGAACGGTGCGCTGATCTGGTAGACCACGGTCGGCGTCGAGGGCCAGCCGTCGTTCGTCTTCGCGACCATGATGTGATGCGCCGTGACGGGCGTCGTTCCGGCGGTCGCGTGCGACTTCGCCATCGTGGGCGGTGGCGCAGTGTCGGTGAAGTCGAGGCCGAGCGGGATGCTGGTCACGATCGACGACGCGCGTGGGTGCGGCTTGGGGGTGCTCTCGGCCTCCGCGCTCCCGGATGTGCCGGCGAGCGCGGCCAGCAACGCGACGAGTGACGTGCTGCCGAGCTTCAGCATCGTCTCGCGGTCGAGCTCGTGCAGATCGACGGGCTGGATCGGCTCGTCCATGTGGCGCTCCTTTGGACCGGAAGGTTGGCCCACTGCAGTATACGGCCGGAAGCTTCGTTCTCCCCTCACGCCCAGCGAGCGTCACCGACGAATGAAGCAGCTCTCACAGCGGTAGCACTGCGCGTTCGCATGATGGCGGCGAGGATGCGTTCCGGCGTCATCGGGAGGTCGTTGACCCAGGCGCCGGTCGCATCGTAGATCGCGGCGGCGACGGCGGGGGCGAACGGGACCAGCGGCATCTCCGCCATCCCCCGCGCGCCGTACGGGCCGTGCGGGTCCGCGAGCTCCATGATGACCGGAACGATCTCGGTCGGCATGTCGAGCGCTGTAGGGAGCAGGTACGTGCTGAAGTGCGGCGTCTTGATGCGGCCCTTCTCGACGATGAAGTTCTCGGTGAGCGCGTAGCCCAGCGCCTGCGCTAGGCAGCCTTCGATCTGGCCTTCCACCTGCTGGCGGTTGATCGCGCGGCCGACGTCGTGGACGCTCACGATCTTCAGCACGCGCGTGACGCCGGTCGTCACGTCGACCTCGACTTCGACCGCCTGCGCGGCGTAGCCGTAGCAGTAGTTCGGCGTCCCGGCGCCGGTCTCGAGGTCGAGCGGGGTCGTCGCGGGCGGGCGGTACTGCACCGTCGCCTCCGGCGGATCGCCGCGTTCCCACGCCGCGCGCGCGGCGACCGCGGCGTCATGCACCGCGCGCCCCGCCATGAACGTCAGCCGCGACGCGGAGGCCGAGCCCGCGTTCGGCGTATGCGCGGAGTCGTCGCTCACGAGTGCGACCGCTTCGAGCGGAAGCGCGAGCGTCTCGGCGACGATCTGCCGCAGGATCAGGTGCACCCCTTGGCCGACGTCCGCGACGCCGGTCCGCACCACCGCGCGCTCGATGCGCGTCGTCGCGATCAGCTCGACCGTGGCGGTGGACTGTTCGGGGAATCCGAACGAATAGCCGACGTTCTTGATCCCGCTCGCGATCCCGATCCCGCGGCGAACCGTCGCGTGCACGTCGCGCTCGCCGCGCGGCGTGAAGCGGCGGCGCGCTTCCTCGGCGCACCGTTCCAGCACCGGAATCGCGCTCACGCCGGCGGGCAGCACGTTGCCGGTCGCCTCGGTGTCGCCTTCGCGGTAGAGGTTCTTGCGGCGCACGTCGACGGGGTCGATCTCCAGCGCGTGCGCGATGCGCGCGATCATCGACTCGGCGGCCCAGTGTGCCTGCGGCGAGCCGAAGCCGCGGAACGCGCCGCTCGGGACGTTGTTCGTGTACACGACGATCCCGTCGGTTGCGACGTTCGGGACCCGGTACGGTCCCTGCGCGAAGATCGTCGCGCACTTCAGCACCTCGACGCTCGTCGAGGCGTATGCGCCGCCGTCGGCGATCGTCCGCGTCTCGACCGCCGTCACGGTGCCGTCGCGCTTCGCGGCCCACGTCGTCTCGATCCGGAAGGGATGACGCTTGTGGTGCCCCGCGATCGACTCCTCGCGGCTCCACACGATCGCGGTGGGCCGCTTCGTCGTCCACGTCGCGAGCGCGAGCAATGGCTGCACCGAGAGGTCCTCACGGCCGCCGAACGCGCCGCCGATCTTCGCGTAGCGGATCGCGACGGCGCTCTCCTCGAGCCGCAGCATCGCGGCGATCTGGCGCAGGTCCTCGTGCAGCCACTGCCCGGCGGTCTCGACGACCAGCGTCGCTCCCTCATAGTACGCGATCCCCGCGTCGGGCTGCAGATACGCGTGCTCTTGCCAGGACGTCGTGAACGTCCCGCTCAGCACGACGTCCGCTTCCGCGAACGCGCGCTCGACGTCGCCCTTGCGGATCTTCTGGTGCAGCAGCACGTTCGTGCCGTGCGACTCGTGCACGAGCGGCGCGTCCGGCGCCAGCGCGGCGAGCGCGTCGCCGACGACCGGGAGATCGGTGTACGTCACCGCGACGAGCTTCGCGGCGCGCGCCGCCGTCAGCGCATCTTCCGCGATGACGAGCGCGACCCGGTCGCCGGCGTAGCGAACGCGCTCGCCGCACAGCACTTCCTGATCCGCGTCGATGAGTCCGTAGCGGTTGTGCGGCACGTCCTTTGCGGTCAGTACGGCGACGACGCCGGGGAGCGCGAGCGCGGGAGCCGTGTCGATCGCGTCGATGCGCGCGTGCGGGCGGTGCGCGAACACCGCTTTGCAGTGCAGCATCCCGTCGCGGACGAGGTCGGCCGGATAGCGCGCGGCGCCGGTCACCTTCGCGCGCGCGTCGGGCCGCGCGACGGGGCTGCCGATCAGGCTCACGCGCGCACCGCGTCCGGGAGTTGCTCGCGCTCGTGGAGCTCACGCGCGGCGGTCTCCATCGCATCGAGGATCTTGCGGTAGCCGGTGCAGCGGCAGAGGTTGCCGCTGATCGCGGCTTGGTGATCCTCGAGCGAGGGCGTACGGCGCTCGTCGAGAAGCTTCGCGCCGGCCATGATCATCCCGGGGATGCAGAAGCCGCACTGCACCGCGCCGCAGTCGATATACGCCTGCTGGAGCGGATGCAGCACGTCACCCTCAGCTAGACCTTCGATCGTCGTGACCGTCGCGCCGTGCGCCTGCGAGGCGGGGATAAGACACGACATCACCGCGGCGCCGTCGAGCCACACCGTGCACGCGCCGCACTCGCCTTCGGCGCAGCCTTCCTTCGCGCCGGTCAGCCCGGCGTTCTCGCGCAACGCGTTCAGCAGCGTCTTGTGCTGCGCTCCGCGCAGCGCGCGCGGCTCGCCGTTGATCGTCGTCTCGATCGCCCCCTCGAACGGGCGGGGTCGTGCGAGGGGCGCGGGCGTTTCCAGCAACACGGGCGCGTCGGGGAAACCGTCCGCTTCGCGACCGTTCGCGATCCGTTCGAGCGCGCGCGCGAGGAGCACCGCGAGCGTCGTGCTGCGATACTCCGCCGAACCGCGCAGGTCGCCGATCGGGGAAGCATCTTCGCATGCGGCGCGCCCGGCCTCCGCCCGCGTCGCATCGTCGAGGCGCTTTCCGATCAAGAACCGTTCCGCGGTTTCAGCGCGCACGACGGTCGGCGCGAGACATCCGAGCGCGATCCGCGCGTCACCGACCGTGCCGTCCGCGGCGAGCGTGACGATGACCGCGAGGTCGATCACGGAGATCGCCTGCGCGCGCCGCAGACCGAGCTTCAGGAATATCGCGCGGCGCTCGCCGCCGAGCGCGCCGAAGCGAATCTCACGGACGAGCTCGTCGGCCGCCAGACGCGTCGCACGGAACCCCGTGTAGAACTCGCGCAGCGAGAGCACCCGCTCGCCGCGCGCCTTCGAGACGACGACCAGCTCGGCGTCGAGCGCGATCAGCGGCGCGATCGTGTCGTTGGCGGGCGAGGCGGTGACCAGATTGCCGGCGACCGTCCCGCGCGCGCGGATCTGCGGCGCCCCGACCTCGATGCAGGCTTGCGCGAGCGGCAGCATCGCCGCGCGCGCGAAGGGAGCGGCGAGGACGTCGTTGTGCGTGGCGAGCCCGCCGAGCGCGATGACGTCGCCGTCGCGGCGGACGTACTTCAGCTCGCGCAGCGCGGAGACATCGATCAGCGTCTCGGCCGGCTTGATGCCGCGCTGCAGCTCGACGAGCACGTCGGTCCCGCCCGCGACGACGCGCGCCCGCTCGCCGTGCGCGGCGAGGAGGTCGAGCGCTTCCGCGAGGCCGGTGGGCCGCAGGACGGTGCTCCACATGGACCCGTAACGTTCGCGAACCTGAGGGTTCCGCCCGCCTCCGGCCGAAGGGGCCGAGATGCCCTTCTCCGCGCGGATTCTCCTCGACAGCGTCTCGCCCGCGGGTGTCCGGCTCACCACGATGGAGGTCCGCTACCCGCGCTTCATCCACAGCGAGATGATGACGCACCGAAGCTTCTCCAGAAACGCCGGTTCGTCGCGCGCGCTGCCGATCCGCAAGATGATCGATGCGGTGCGCGAGGAGCCCGCGCTGCCGCTGTGGTGGGGGCGCAATCAAGCCGGGATGCAGGCGCGTGAAGAGATCGGCGAAGCAGCGCGTGCGGAAGCGCAAGCCGAATGGCGCCGCGCGCTCGAAGACGCGCTCGCGCACGCGGAGAAGCTGGCCTCCAGCGAGATCAACCTCCACAAGCAGCTCGTGAATCGCATCCTCGAGCCGTTCGCGTGGATCACCGTCATCATCACCGCGACGGAGTGGGCGAATTTCTTCACGCAGCGCACGCACGACGACGCGCAGCCGGAGATCAAACGCATCGCCGATCTTATGCTCGAAGCGTACCGCGCGAGCGAACCGCGCACGCTCGCGACCGGCGAGTGGCACACGCCGTTGATCCTCCCGGACGAAGACGTGTCGCTTCCGCTCGAGGAGCGGCTGAAGATCAGCGTCGCCCGGTCGGCGCGCGTCTCGTACCTCTCGCACTCCGGGACGCGCGACCACGCGAAGGACATCGAGCTG
This sequence comes from Candidatus Elarobacter sp., assembly GCA_036264835.1. GTDB lineage: Bacteria > Vulcanimicrobiota > Vulcanimicrobiia > Vulcanimicrobiales > Vulcanimicrobiaceae > Vulcanimicrobium. The sequence continues at coordinate 839 of DATAQE010000124.1, read as the reverse complement.
TACGAGAAGCTCGTCGGCGGCGGCGCGAACGGACACTGGTCGCCGTTCGAGCACGTCGCGACGCCGCTTCCGTCGGCCGGCGAATGGTCCGGGAACTTCCGCGGCTGGGAACAGTACCGCAAGCGCTTCCCGCAGGAGCACGCCTCGGCGTTCCCGGACGAGATCCGCGTCCCGGCGGGGCGCTGAGCCTGCCGTCGTTCTCTCGCGCGCGCGGCGGCTTCGCGCGCTTCGCCGCCGGCGCGTTGTTCGCGCTCGCGCTGTTCTGCGGCGCCCACGCACCGGCCGAGGCGCGAACGCGGCTCGACGCGCGCGTCGACGCGCTGACGGCCCACGACTTGATGACGCAGAGCCCGGCGGTTCTCGTCGACGCGGGCCGTCAGCGGCGCGCGCGCGCGATCGCCGATCTGCGGCACGCGGCCTCGACCGGCTGGGCGCTCGCGCAGATCCTCGCGCTGTGGTGGCTGTGGCGTTCGGGAGCCGCCGCGCGCATCCGCGACGCGATGCGCCGGCGCACGCGAAACCGCACCGCGCACCGCGCGGTGTTCGGCGCGGTGATCGGCGTGCTCGCGCCGCTCGCGGCGGTGCCGTTCGCGTTCGTCAGCTATCGCGTCGGCTTCAACGCGGGCGTGACGGACGAGACGCTCGGGCGGTGGTTCGCCGACTACGCGGTGCGGATACTGTTCGACGGGCTGCTCGGCGCGCTGATCGTCTCGCTGGTGCTCGTGCTGGTCGAGCGGGTGAAGGTCTGGTATCTCGTGCTGATGGCGTTCTTCTACCTCGGCGGGATCGCCGGCGTCGCGCTGGCGCCGGTGCTGCCGATGGGGCCGTCACACAAGACG